>CAZGSN010000551.1:0-6498 GCA_964528465.1 uncultured Binatia bacterium (SeqCode) | reverse complement strand
GCCACAAGGGCCGCCCCTACAGTAAATCGACAGTCTCTTTCGCCGGCAGGACGAGCAAACAGAGGTTCCCTAGGGAACCTCTGCAAAAGTCCGTGCAAATCGCCTCCCTGCGGGGTCGGGGTCGCTATCGGAATCGGTATCGATCTCATTTTCACGCGGTCTCTCCCTACCTTTGTCGCGGCCGATTCCGACCCCGATTCCGATTCCGACCCCGATCCAATTACAGGGCTACTTGTACAGAGGTTCCCTAGGAGTCGGCTGGTTCGCCACCTCGGGAGGATTGGGCTCGCGCCGCGGCTGTTAGGAAGCCCATTGTATGCAGCAATTGGGACACGACGAGCAGTGAGAGGGAGGTCACGCGTGAGCCGCCGGCGTGCAGCGGCGGGCGCAGGAGATCCAGCAGGAGATCCAGATAGAAGCGTGATGGCTCGATTCGAACCTGGGTGTGGGCGCGTTGGGCGCGAGCTTTGTAGAAGGCGTGAGCTCCGCGGCCGTAATGGAAGTGTTGGCGACAAAACCCGGCGAAGCCCATGTCGTGGTAGTGATCGACGACGCAGTCGTCTGCGTAGAGCATCGGGTGCCCACGGCTCAGCCAACGATCGCAAAGATCACGATCCTCACCGGCAGCGCGAGTGAAGGTCGAGTCGAAGCCGCCGAGTTCGTGGAAGGCATTGGTGTCGACGATCAGATTGCTGGTGGTGGCGAACGTGGCGTGGGCTGGATCGCGATTGCCGTGCACAAACAGGCGGTCGATGATGCTCTGGCTCAAAGTTGCATAGGGGTTTGTTGTGAGCCCATTGACGACCTTTCCCGCCAGGGCCGTCGGCGCAGCGTGTGGCAAGTGACGAGCCGCGTTCAACAGCCAACCCGGCCGCGGCTGGCAATCGTCATCGGTGAAGGCGAGCCTCGAATAGCGAGCTTCCTGGGCTCCGCGATTGCGAGCACGGGCGGGGCCACCATGTTCGACACGCAGCAATCGCGCCGCACATTGCCCGCGGTTGGCGGCAAGCACTGGTGCAAGATCTGTATCGCTCCCGTCGTTGACGACGATGATTTCGAAGCAGTCGCGTGGATAGTCGAGGCGGGAGAGGGCGCCGATGCAGGCGGCTAGGCGCTGTGGCCGGTTGAAGGTCGGGACGATGATGGAAAAGCCTTGCGGAAGGCGGAGTGAGGTCACACTTGCAGCGCGGCCAGCCGTTCGGGGAAATCGGAAATGATGCCGTCGACGCCTGCCTTCAGCATATCGCGCATGTCATCTTCGGCGTTGACGGTCCACACCAAAACCTGCAGGCCGCGGGCGTGAGCCGCCTGCACGCTCTCCGCATTGGCTAGTCTCCAATAGGGATGGATGTTGACGGCATTGATTTCCGCGCACCAGCGCCAGGCTTCTTCCAGGTCCGGTTGTGCCCACAGCATGCCAAGGGCAATTGCGGAGCTGGCGCGGCGCAGATTCTGCAGGGCGCCAGGGTCGAAGCACGAGACAACGGTCGAGTCCAAGCTGTCGTGTCTGCGTAAGCTGGCCAGGAGCTGTTCGCTCACACCGCTCCAATCGCTTTCCGGGGCTTTGATTTCGACGTTGAGTCGGGTCTTGCCCTTCGTAAGTGTCAGCACGTCCTCCAGGCTCAAGATGGTTTCCCCCGCGTAGTCTGGAGCAAACCATGCCCCAGCATCGATCTGTTGCAGCTCCGCCAAGGTGTGTTCGCGCACCGCGCCCTGTGCCGGTGTGGTCCGCGCCAGCTCATGGTCGTGAATCACCACCAGCTTCCCATCCTTGGTGAGGTGAACGTCGAACTCGATCATGTCGACGCCGATTTCGAGAGCCCGCAGGAATGCACTGCGCGTGTGCTCCGGGCGTGTCCCGGCGGCCCCGCGGTGGGCGATGCGCAACCAAGGAGAAGTAGAGGATGCGGGCATGGGCAGCCAATAGGAAAGTGTTTGTGGAGGGTCAAGCAATCCGCGGCTTGCCCTTGCCGGCCCGAGCCGACTTAGCCGGAGCCTTGGCCGTCTTCTTCTTGGCTTTCTCTTTGGCGGGCAATTCCGCGGCGTAGGCGAAGGCGGCGGCAAGCCAGCGGCGCAGGCTTGCCGGCTGTTCGTACATAGCCGGCGGAACGGCGACGTATTCACGCATGCGCCGCCCCATCACTTCGAAGGGGCGAGCCCCGGCTACCCTCAATAGGCTTTCCTGCTCCGCCTCCGGTAGCCGCACGATAAGATTCTCCTCGTGCAGGCCGCTGAACATGTTGCCGTTCACAAAGGCGCACGGGTAGCCGAACATTTTCCTCGGCTCGACCCGCGGATCTTTCGGCAGAGCCGCGGCGAATGCCGCAATGAGATCCGGAGACGACTTCTTCCACTTGTTCATGCAAAGCTTCTCCCTCAGTTCGCTCTACTCCTACAGCCGTGTGCGACTCAAGCGGCTGGAGCGCTGGGCTGGTGCGTCTGACTTAGGGAACCCCTACAAAAGTCGGTGCAAGTCGCCTCCCTGCGGGGTCGGCGTCGCTATCGGAATCGGTATCGATCTCATTTCACGCGGTCTCTCCCCCCACCTTAAGTCGCGGCCGATTCCGATTCCGATTCCGATCCCGATTCCGACCCCGATCTGGTTACAGTGCTACAAGAGTTGGCTTTCGGAGAGAATCGTGATGGTGTCGAAGGCGAGGGCTTGCGGGTGATCTCCGGGAGTCCAAGCTGACGGCTTTGAGGAGCATCATTTTGAAACGGCGAGCCTACAGGGGGAGATGTTTTGCAGCGTTGATCTGCCTGTGTGTGCTTGGGCTGGCGGGTGAGACCCGTGCCCAAGGGCGCTACGCGGGACAGACCCCGCGTCAGCTTGTGGACAACTTCCGCAGGGTAGGGCCAGCGGACATCGAAGAGGTGGCCGGCGAGATTTTCGCACGCCGTGGTGAGTCGGTAGCCACTCTGCGGGCAATGCTGGCGACGGGAAATAGGCAAGACAAGGAACTCGCCTGTGCTTTGCTCGGCGAGCTGCGCGATCGTAGTGCCATCGATGCATTGTTGGCTGCGACGTTCGAAAGTGATGGTCGAGTCAAAGGTCGCGCCGTATCGGCGCTGCACAAGGTTGGCGACAATCGCGCCGTGCCGCGTCTGCGCCAGTTGGTGCGCACGGAAGCAATACCGGGAACTCTGAAGCGTGCCATCGTTGGTCTGGGGAAGATGGGGAAAGACGCCGATGTTTCGCTACTGCGCCCCTATCTGGCTCACGCAGACGAAAGCGTGCGCGTAACGGCGGCCGGAGCCATGGCGATGCTGGGCAATGGGGAAGGCGAAGACATCCTGTTGGCCGCCACGCGCGGCAGCAATCCGGCAGCGCAGCGCGAAGCAACCGGTGTCCTCGGATACTTGCCGACAAGCAATGCACGCGCGCGTCTGCAGGAGATTCTCGACGACCCGAACGGTGCATGGAAAAGCTACGCGCTGATTGCGCAGGCGATTCAGGCGCAGCGAGGTGCGAGTGCTGCCGACAAGGCTACCAGCCTCGAGGCAATGGCGCGCAGCGGTAATCGCATCGTGGCCGGTTGGGCACTCGATGCACTCAGTGATGCACCGAGCCCGGAAGCGACCCAGGCTATGCGCAGGCTGAGTTTGCGGCCATCGCGGATTGGCCGTCGTGCACAACTGCGTCTGCGCGTGAGGGAAGCGTCATGACGGCCATGTCGCCGCTTTGTGGGCGCCCTCTTGGCAGCCGCGTGGTCGGTGTCCTAGCGCGCCTCGCGGTAGGTGCCGTTGTGACGCTCGTAGTGCCGCTGCACGCTGGCGCTCACGACAATGTCGTCGTCCACCGCCGCCTCGGTGAGTGGGCTGTCAGCAGTCTCGGTGATCCCTTTTTGCACCGTACTCTTCGGAAGTTCGCGAGGGCAGTTATGGGGAGGATGTCCCAGCGACGCGCTCTCTCGGCCACTTCTACAATCCGGAAACCGATTCGGCTCCGTGGTTTGCCGTGTCTTCCGGTCCGGCCTGGCAGAACTCTCGCGATCAGTACGAGGCGGCGGTGAGCGCCTACCTTGCCGGCAACTACACCGGTGAAGATGCCGCGTTCTACCGCATGGGACGAGCCATGCATTTCATCCAGGACATGACCTCACCAGCGCATACGCACGACGATCAGCATGGCACCGATGACGAGGATTTCGAGGACTGGGGCGCTGGCAACATCGACGACTTCGACTTTTCGGCGGTGCCCCCGAAGATGGCGGCAACGCCCACGGCCGAGGGCTTCGTCAAAGAGATTGCGCGTCTGGCTTACGACATGACCGCGTATCAAGCCGACATCGACGAGAACACGGGGGCGCAGCCGAGTAGCGAGTTCAAGAGCATGTTTCCTTCGTTGCACTGGGTCGACGGCGGTTTCTTCGGTGACGATGAGTGGGTCATCGATCGCATCGGATCCTTTGACTGCTTCGGCAATGGGGTGTTGTGCAACGATGGCTGGTGGATGACCGATGAGAGGCTGACCGAGGACAACAGCGGCCGCGGCGGATCGCGGCGTTTACGCGGGTATGCCTACATCGAAAACACCGGTGGTAGTGGCGGCCCGCCCATCCCGGTTGTGTTCAAGGGGGTTGCCAACACTAGCAACGAGCCGCTTCTCAATATCTATGGGCGTCGGCTTTACCCGGAGGCCGTGGCGTATGGAGCTGGCCTCCTGCGTGTTTTCGCGGAGCAGGTGAACCCACCGGCGACGGCCACAGTTGTTCCGACAGCAACGCCGACGAGCACCGCCTCGTCGACGGCGACGCATACGGAGACGAATACGCCGATCCCGCCCTCGGCAACGGCGACAGAGACGGCAACCGAGACTCCCACGGGAACGCCCACTTTGACCCCAGCGGAGCCGACCGAATCCCCGACAGCAACGGAGTCGCCCACCGCCACAGCCACGGAGACAGAGACCAACACGCCGACGTTGACACACACGGCGACGGTAACGGCCACGGCGACGGGGACCAGTACGCATACCGCATCTTCGACACCGACACGTAGCGTCACGCATACGGCAAGCGTGACGATGTCGGCGACAACGACGGCCACGGTGACGCCCGTACCGGCGACGGAATCGCCATCACCGACTGTAACGCCCAGCCCCCTATGTGCGGAGCTGCCTCGTGACTGTCGTGTGCCGAGTCGCCCGCGAGGTTCGGTGTTTTCCTTGGTCGACGCCAGTCAGGATGCGAGCAACAGCGTAACCTGGAAGTGGTCTGGCGGTACGATCGCCGGTGACGAACTCGGTGACCCGATCAGCGAATCTACCGAGTACGCTTTCTGCCTCTACGACGATAAGCCGTCGGGTCCGGTGCTCCTCGTGCAACTGCACGTGCCACCGCGAATATGTGGCGATGAGAGTTGCTGGAAGGTGCAACGGGGTGGGCTGAAGTATGCGGATCGATCCGCCAGCCTGGGTGGGTTGCGTTCGCTGGTGATTACGTCGTCTACCGATCCTCAGAAGGGCAAGATCGTTCTCAAGGCTAAGGGTCCGGCAGTGCTGATGCCCGGTCCAGACAATGCCCTGCAGATGATGTCGCAAGGGCCTAGTGTGCGCGCCCAGTTGGTCAACAGCTTGGGCTACTGTTGGGAAGGCATCTACCTACGGCCGGCGTCGCGGAATAGCTTGCAGGGCTTCAAAGACCTAAGCGATTGACGGTTGCAGGGCCGGCCTACGGCTCGTTGGTTCGTCGGATCGTCCTGCACAAGCGCCGACCGTCCTGCTGCCTAACGATCGGGCAGATGGTGAACAAATCATCAGGTTTGGGAGAAGTGGATCTGCGGACGTTCCATAGGGCCGCCACTCTCGGGTCGGCACGGCATGTGCTCTTACGCTTCACTACGCACGATCAAGGTGCACAGGTGAGGCTGTGGGTTCATTCGACACATACGACACTGGAGAGTTCTTCGACGAGATCATTGCTGCGGAGGGGACGGCGCGTCCAGCCGCCGACGTATTGGTACGCAAGCTGCAACTGTTCTCTGGGGGGGAACTGCGGCGCCGGCAACAGGCGGCGGAGAAGGTTCTGCTGCAGATGGGCATTACCTTCAACGTTTACGGCGAAGGGGGAGGAACGGAGCGCATCTTTCCTTTCGACATTGTGCCGCGCGTCGTTTCTGCCGCCGAGTGGCAGCGGGTCGAGCGCGGGCTCATCCAGCGTGTGCATGCCCTCAATCTCTTTATCGACGATATCTACCATGAGCAGATGATCGTTAAGGATGGCGTCATCCCTGCGGAACTAGTGGCAACGGCAAAATCGTTTCGCCAGGCCTGCCAAGGCTTGCGCCCACCGCGTGGTATCTGGTGTCACATTACGGGCACCGACTTGGTGCGTGACCGCGACGGCAGTTTCTACGTCTTGGAAGACAACCTGCGTTGTCCCTCCGGCGTCTCCTACGTTCTCGAAAACCGTCATGTGCTCAAGCAGACTTTCCCGGAAGTGTTCGAAGCCTCCAGGGTTCTTCCAGTAGACGATTACCCAAGCCGCCTCTTGGACG
>CAZGSN010000550.1:0-2154 GCA_964528465.1 uncultured Binatia bacterium (SeqCode) | reverse complement strand
GCATCGACGACACTCAGGGAAGATACCACCTCCGAACGTGCGGTGATGTCTTCGATCGCCTCCTCCAGACGCCGCCGCGCCTCCGAGTCCGACAAACGCAGATTTTCGATCGCCGCCTTCGACACCACGGCGGCAATATCGTTGCCCAGCAACCGCGCCGTGTTCTCCAGCAGCGAGCGAGAGACGGCTTGCACTGAGTGCTCCATCCATAAGCCCACGGCGATCAGGAAGGCGGCGTAGATGGCGAACAGGACAATGGCAGCTCTGGTTAGTAGACGCATGCGGCGGCGATCTCGGTGGCCACGTTCCTACAACGATCTGCGGAAGCGGTCGATACGCAATCCGCCTCCAGACACCGCGCCGTCGTTGGCTCTGAGACTCAGGAGACGTGCTGCCAGGCGTGATACGAGCTGCGCACGAGAGGGCCTGACTCCACATGGCGGAAACCGAGAGCCAACGCTTCTTGACGAAGATCGGCAAACTCTTGCGGAGACAAGTAGCGCTCGACAGGAAGCTGCGCCGCGGACGGCCGTAGGTACTGGCCCAAGGTCAAAATGTCGCAGTCAATGCGCGCCAAATCCGCGAACACCTCCACGAGTTCCGCGCGCTCCTCCCCAAGGCCCAGCATGAGCCCGGTCTTGGTCAGCAAGGCAGGGCGGCGGCGCTTGGCGCGTTCGAGGAGTTCTAGGCTACGCTCATAGCGAGCTCCGGGGCGTACTCGCTTGTACAGCGAAGGAACGGTTTCGGTATTGTGGTTGAGAATGTCGATCGGCGCATCCACGACCACGTCGATGGCCGCAGCATCCGGGCGAAAGTCGGGAACTAGCACTTCCACCCTGCAATCCGGGACTAGCTCCTTGATTGCGCGCGCCGTAGCCGCAAAATGCGCGGCCCCTCCATCCGGCAAGTCGTCGCGATCCACAGAAGTGATCACGGCATGCTTGAGCTCGAGCCGAGCGACACCCTCGCCAACACGACGTGGCTCATCCGCATCCACCGGTTCGGGTCGGCCATGGGTTACGGCGCAAAAGCTGCAATTGCGAGTACACACATCGCCAAGCAGCATGAAGGTTGCGGTGTGATGCTTCCAACACTCGCCCACATTGGGACAGCGAGCCTCCTCGCAAACCGTATGCAGGCGGAGTTCCTTGACGAGCCGCTTGGTTTCGAAGAAAGCCTCGCCGGTCGGTGCGGCGACCCTGATCCACTCCGGATGTCTGCGTTGTACTGGCTCGCCCATCGGTTCACCCCAGCGCTGGCTGACGCGCGTCCTCTTGAATCCTGGAAGTATCGAAGCGCCGGCAAAATTCCTGTTCAAACACGCCTTGGACCTCTCTTACCTCGACAGGTCGATCCAGCTCCGCAACCAAGGAGGTCATGCACACATCCGGCATCCGGCAGGGCACAACCGCCTCGAAGTAGCTGAGGTCCGTGTCGACGTTCAGAGCAACCCCATGGAATGTAGTCCATCGCCGCAACCCGACACCGATCGATGCGAGCTTTCGCTTGTGCACCCACACACCGGTCTGCCCGCCCTGTCGTGTCGCCGCGACCCCAAACGCTTTGCATACGTCGATCAGAACATCCTCCAGGCTGGCAATGTAGCCGCGGACATCGCGCCGCGCCTTTTCCAGCGTCAGAATCGGGTAAGCAACCAACTGCCCAGGCCCATGAAACGTAACCCCCCCGCCGCGACTAATCCGAAAGACAGGCACCCCAAGCCGTGCATCGGCGCCACGCAGATCCGCGGCATCGGCGCCACGCCCTAGCGTGTAGACGGGCTCGTGCTCCAGCAACAAGAGATGATCGACAGCCTCTCCCGCCAGCTTGCGTTCGACAAGGGTCTCTTGCAGTGCCAGCACTTGCGCGTATTGGCAGCGCCCCAGACGGTGAACAACGAGCGACATTGGCCTCGAAGCTAACGCAAGCGGTGTCCACGCCGCAACCAAGGCGCAAATGAAACGGGAGCAAAGTTTGATTCGCACTCCTTTAGGAACCTCTGCAAAAGTCCGTGCAAGTCGCCTCCATGCGGGGTCGGGTCGCTATCGGAATCGGTATCGATCTTATTTCACGCGGTATCTCCCTACCTGTGTCGCGGCCGATTCCGATACCGATTCCGACCCCGATCTGATTACAGGGCTACTTGTGCAGAGG
>CAZGSN010000549.1:0-6011 GCA_964528465.1 uncultured Binatia bacterium (SeqCode) | reverse complement strand
CACCGAAGGCAAGGAACGGGAACGCGCCGCAATCCTCGGCGGTAACGCGACCGGGCTGCTCAACGCGTAAGTCGGGCGGTTCGGTAGCTGGTGGTTTGTGACCGGTGGCTTGTGGCTGGTCACCGCAAGTCTTTAGTCAATTGCCAGCGATCACCAGTCACCCAGATCCGACGCTAACACCCGCTTTGCCTTCGCTGGAGGATTATTCGGAAACCCGCACGGTTACCCCTGAGCTGGCGCGTCTGATTTCGGGAGCGCTGCACCCCGCACCGGCGAACCGGCGCACCGGGCACCTCCGGATCCGGCGTTAGCGCCGGATCTGGGAGTCACCAATCACCCCGCCACCAGTCGCACAATTTGATCCAAATTAGCAAGTTTATCCGATTGCGATAACTTAGCTAAGATTGGTATAGATCGCCGCGATGGACCCTATCAAGAATCCGTACGCTCCAGGCGCCGGAACTCCACCGCCGGAATTGGCGGGACGCGATGACCTGCGCGAGACCGTGCGCATTGCGCTGGAAAGAGTACGGGCCGGCCGGCCAACCAAGAGCATCTTGATGATCGGCCTCCGCGGAGTTGGCAAAACGGTCCTCCTCGATCGGATGCGCGAAGATGCCGAGGCATCCGGCATCCAAACCCTGCGAGTCGAGGCTCCTGAGAACCGATCGTTGCCAGCCATTCTCGCACCCCAGTTGCGCCAGGCCTTGCTCCGGCTCTCCCATAATGAACAAGCCAAGGATGTGGCGCGTCGTGCGCTTCGTGCACTTGCCGGCTTCGCCAAGGGGCTAAAGGTCAAGTACAGGGATATCGAGGTGGGATTCGACTTTGAGCCAGAGCCAGGACTGGCCGATAACGGCGACCTCGAACACGACTTGCAGGCATTGCTCGAAGTTACCGGTACGGCTGCGAAGCAAGCGGCCACGGCTCTGGTCCTTTTCATTGATGAACTCCAATACGTTAAGGAGGAGGAACTGGCGGCATTGATCACCGCGTTGCACCGTATGGCGCAGCGGCGTCTGCCTGTGGTCGTCGTCGGCGCCGGTCTGCCTCAGCTACCCGGCCGTATGGGTAGCGCCAAGTCGTATGCAGAACGCTTGTTCGATTTTCCTCATCTCGGCCCTCTTCCTCCTGAATCGGCACGCATGGCCATTGCGAAGCCAGCACGCGAGGAAGGTGTGCTGGTGGAGGATGATGCGCTGGAACGTATCCTCCAAGAAACTCGAGGCTATCCCTATTTCCTGCAAGAGTGGGGCAAGCATGCCTGGGACGTGGCGCAGGCGTCTCCCATAACCCTACATGACGTAGAACACGCCTCCGTAGCGGCCATCGCCGCGCTCGATGAAAGCTTCTTCCGTGTACGGTTCGACCGCCTAACCCCGCTCGAGAAGAAATATCTGCGTGCCATGGCTGAGCTTGGGTCTGGTCCACACCGCTCCGGCGACATCGCGGAAACGCTTGGACGGGAAGTAACATCCCTTGGCCCGACTCGAAACAAGTTGATCGCCAAGGGGATGATTTGGAGTCCGAGCCACGGCGACACGGCATTTACGGTGCCGCTATTCGACGAGTTCATGAAAAGGATCATGCCGGGCGACGACTGGAAGCACTGAGAGTCGTCGCGCAACGTGCATCGTCAGGTAGCGGGAAAGACTCCGAACTGCCAACACCTACCGTACATCCTCTGTCTCGCAACAGGGCGTTCCTCGGCAGCCACCCATCACCCATCGCCCAAGCCTCAGAATCCCGGGGGGTACTCGGCATATTGTGGCAGCCCGTCGTGGATCTCGAACCACGGGGCTTTCGAGCCAACGAAGATGTGCGCCACAGGTTTGCATGGGGGAGTGTCGTCGAACGAGCCCATCGGTATGCCGGCGCGGTCGCGATTGGGATCGAGTCGTGGCGTCTTTGCACCGCAGATACGGCAGAACGACTGGGAAAAGCGCGCGGCTTCGGGAACCTTGTAGCTGGCGATCCGGTCGGCACCGCTGGTGAAGTGGATGTCCGCAACTTTGACGAAGAGGTTGCTCGCATGGGCCGCAGAGCGTGCCTGGCGGCAACGACGACAATGGCAGTTCCATGCACCCAGCGCCTCCCCTTTCACGACGAAGCGCACGGCCCCGCAGTTGCAGCTCCCACGCACTCCCTCTTGAGCGTCGGGGAGAGGGCGATCCTGCAAAGCTGGGGTATCGACCCCTGGCGGATAGGAATCAAAGCGCGGCAGAGAATCGCAGATGTCGTACCAGGGCGCCTTGGAGGCAACAAAGATATGCATCGCCGGGCGTTCGATCGGATCGTCGAGGAAATTGCCCACCGGCACAAACATCAAGCCCTGCCAAGGATCGCCAGGGACGACCGAGCCGCAGTGCAAACAGAAACGACGCGGGAACCCAGGCGACGACTCCCACTCAGTCACGTGTTCCTGTCCGGTCATCTCAAAGCCAGCAGCCGCACCCGCAGTAAAGGTGGCGAACGGCGTTCCATGCGCCTTGCGGCAGCGCGAGCAGTGACAGTGCGACATGAACTGCAGCGGACCCTCGATCTGCCAGGCTACCTTGCCGCACAAGCAAGCGGATCTCACCATCTTGTGGTCTCCTTCCGTGGATGGGGCCAAATACGCCAGCGCTTTGCTTTGCGTCAACAACCGCCAACGACTGACGGTATTTCAATTCCACACTTGCAAGAATCACCTGTGGTTCTGCCGCCGATCCCGCGGCTGAGCCGCCAAGAGCCCTGCGTTGTCCGGCTAGCTGGCTTTGCCCCAATGAGGGTCGGTTAAGGATCGGGGTCAGCAAGCGGCCCCCTCTTCCGCATTTTCGGGCTTTGCACGCAAAATCGTTCCTACGCCAGACGCGGGCCGAGGGCGGCCCGTCTCCAACTCGGATTCATCAATGTTTACAAGCAATGGAGACGCCGCGCCCCCGCGGCGCACGAGCAGGATTGCCCACCCTAGCGATTTGGTGTGCACAGCACCCTGCTTGATTGTCGATCGAAAAGATCGAGTATTCTCCTCAACCGACCGGCATTGGGCTTTGCCCGGGCAAAGCCAGCTAGCCCGCGGAACCTGGGACGTGATTCGGATCGCCCGGTGCCTGCACGAGTTCGATGCGGGTTCCGTCCGGGTCCAGGACAAATACGGCGGCGGCCTGAAAAGCTGGGATCTCGATGTGACTCGTTTGCACGATCTCAACGCCGGCGGCAACAAGGGCAGCAACCGTTAGGCTCAGATCCTCCACGCGGAAGGAAAGATGGGTGAGCCCGAGCCGATTCATCGGCCGCGGTCGCTCACCAGAACTGTGTCCGGGCGAGGCATAGTGCAGTAGCTCCAAGCGAACCCCGTCGCGTTCCAGGTAGATGGCGTGCAGGTCGACATCTTCAAGTTGCAGTAGGGTTTCCGACGGCTCGCCCGCAACACGCAACTCCGAGAGCAGACGAAAGCCGAGCACATCGCGGTAGAAGCGCAGCGAACGCTCCGCGTCGGCAACGCACAGTCCTATGTGGCTCAAGCGCAACAGGCCCATTTCGCTTCTCCTCAAACGATCCAAGGTGGCATCTCCACCGCGTCTTCGTAGCCGCACCTCCTTATCACCCGAGGGGTGAAGAGAAAGCTCAGAAGCCGTACGCCGTCGCCATGGCGCCTACCGCCCCTACCAGCGACATGCCGGCAAGCGACCAAGCCACCGACGAACGAAAAGAGCCCCGCCCCAGGGCAACCGAGATGCCCAGCTTGACCAAGGTATTGCTCACCATGGCAATGCTCACGGCCAGCGCTGCTGCCTGCCAGTTGCCGGTGCTACCGCCAAGGTTGGTAAGGGCAATGGCTACGGCATCCACGTCGGCGAGAGACGATAGCGCCGAGGCCAGATAAATACCGCCGGGGCCGAGCTGCTCGTGCGCAGCACGGACCATCAACAAAATGCAGGCGTAAATGAGGGCGAAGACAACCGCAGCCGTCAGGCTCGAGGGATTAGCAACTGCGGATTCCCTGCGACCCGTCACCGATCGACTAGCACCGCGCTGGAGAAATACGGCGCACGCGACGCCCTCCAGTGCCATGATCGCAACCACGGGAAGCAGTCGCGGCAGGACCGCTGCGTTCACCAAGCCGGCAAACACGGCAACCCGCAAACACATGACCGAAGAAGCCAGTACCGCCGCGGCTGCGGCCGTGGCGCCGCTTTGCGGAGCGTGGCGCGAGTTGGTCGCCATCGCCACGGTAACCGCGGTGCTCGAAACCAGAGCGCCAATCGCGCCGGCCATCAACATGCCCCGGTCCTCACCGAAGAGACGAACCGCAATGAAACCGGCGAAGGATAGCCCGCTCACCAGGACCACCACGAGCCAGATATCGAACGGATTGAGCACTCCCCACGGGCCGTAACCGTGGTTCGGCACCACCGGCAAAACGATGACCGATACCACCGCCAGTTCCAGTGCCGCCGACAGTTCCTCATGCGACAAACGACGCGAGAACCGCTCCAGCCGCGGCTTTGCTACCAGAAGGACCGCAACTGCCACTGCGGTTGCCGCGGCAACCACGAGATGCCCCGCTCCGGCGAGGCAGCCGAGAAGAAATGTGGTGAGCGCTGCCATCTCCGTGGTAGCGCCAAGGTGGCCACCGGCAGAGCCGCGAATGTAAGCCACCAATGCGACGCCGGCGACCGCCATGAAGCTCACCACCAAGAACACAACTCCAGTTTCGGGTAGCAACAGCGTTGGTACTGCCCCGGCAAGCGCGATCAGGGGGAAAGTTCGGATTCCGGCAAACAGGCGGCGAGCCTTGCGGGCTTCGGCACGCTCGCGATCGAGGCCAATCAGCAGCCCAACAGCGAGTGCCACCAGCAGCCGTACCAGCGCCGACTCAGCCCAACCCACCGAGCAACCTCTTGCGGAGTTCGATGATCACGAGACTAACCCTAGTGCCCTTGGTGCCAGAAACTTGTTGCGCATGAGTCGAGTCCTACGAGCATGCTGTCCAGCAACCAACGGGAGCAGCGGTCGCCAAGACGCTGAAGCCGCCCTGGGGGCAGCCCCTAGCTTTGCTTCTGGCAGTTACGACAAAGGCCGTAGAGTTCCATCTTGTGGCCGGTGAATTGGAACCCGAGGCGCTCGGCAACCTCGGCCTGCAGAGCCTCGATCCGCTCTTCTTCGAATTCGACGATGCGTCCGCAGCGTTCGCAGATCAGGTGATCGTGGTGACGCCCCTCGCTGCTTTCGAAACGGGCCTCGCCGTCGCGGAAGTGGCGCTCGGTGGCAACGCCACACTCGGTAAGCAGCTTCATGGTGCGATAGACCGTGGCGTAGCCGATGCCCGGATTGATTTGCTTCACCTCGTGGTACAGCTCCTCGACACTGATATGGCGGTTCGAGGCAAAGAAGACGTGGGCAATGTCGTCGCGCTGCGCGGTCGACTTCAGCCCCTGCTTACGCAGGTGCTCTTTGAAAATTTCAAAGCGATCGCGCGTGGGCTTGGAAGAAGGGCGCGCCATGGCAACCCCAACGGCAAGGTTAGGCGACGACCGCAGCGTCGGGATGGCGACGCTCGATGAGCCGACGCGCTGCGGGCGATAGATACACTTGATCGAGAGAACAGCCGCTTAGCTCATCGACGAGAACATCGATTTGCGCTGCCGTTGGTAGAGCACGATCGAGCAACAACAGGCGCGTGTCGCGCACCCGACAGCTTCCACTGCGGACTCGGTAGCCGATCTCGCGCAGGAGCTTCTCGTGCCGGACTTCAAACCCTACCGATTGAGCGGCAGCTTTGAGTTCCTCCAACAAGGCCTCTTCGTCGGCGCTACGGAGCTTGCGAGTTTCTTGTTTGCCTGCCACGCCCGGGTATCTACTGGAGACCTCCCGGCCGATCAAGAGCGCAAGCAATCTCAATCGGAAACAAGGCCGCGTCGCCGGCGAACGCGCCGGCTTTGCCCCAATGCCGGTCGGGTAGGGATGTTCTCCCGCATTACCTCGTTCACCTTGCCACCTCGTTCCCAGGCAGAGCCTGGGAACGA
>CAZGSN010000548.1:0-12795 GCA_964528465.1 uncultured Binatia bacterium (SeqCode) | reverse complement strand
CTCCTTAGTGCTCGACATCAACCATGAGTGCACGGGAGTATTCCTGCTCATGGTTTTCGCGAGCTTTGTGTTGGCCTATCCGGCCACTCTGCGCGCCCAGCTCACCGCGCTGGCCGTTGGCTTGCCCTCCTTGCAATTGGTGAATGCTGTACGGCTTGGCGTCCTCGGGCGCTTGGTCGAAGTCTACCCAGAAGCCTTCTTCTATTTTCACGAGTATGTTTGGCAAGGAGTGTTCATGGCGCTGGTCCTCTTGGGCTGCGTAGGCTGGGCCGAACACGTCGACGAGCAGGCATGAACAAGACGCGTTTCCTCGGCGCCTTCCTGCTGTGGTTCGCGCTGCTGCTGATCCTATGGCGGCTGCTGCCGTGGGTCGGCTCGGCCTGGCAGGCCTTACTCGTTGCTACCGGCACCCTCTTTGGGCCTGTGCTGCACGGCTGGGTGTTGAGTCCGGAAGGCAGCTCGTTGATCTGGCAGAGGGGACAGGCGCGGGTACCGCTGTCGTTGCAGTTCGATGCGCTGGGGGCGGCACTGGTTCCAACCTCCGCGCTGTTGCTCGCCACGCCCGGCATGTCCTGGCTCGCTCGGTCGCTTCGCTGTGCCTGGGCGGCCTGTCTGTTGTTCGCAATCCAGGCCTTGGTCGTGGTGCTTTTTCCTGTGCTCGTGTTTTACAAGAACGCCGCTACCGACGTGCTTGGCGTGTTCTTGGGAATGCTTTCGTTCGTAGGAGCGCCGGCAATCCTATGGTTTCTGCTCACCCTCGATCAGCAGAAGCAGTGGTTGCCCGGTCTGCAACGCGCCCCGAAGCCGAATCGCCGCCGGCCAAGCGGCTATGGCTAGGCTCCCAGACTGTTTCTAAGCACGCGGCTATGGCAGGGAATGGCGATGGCACCAGCGCTTCCTCCGATTCAGTTCTATTTCGATTACATCTCCAACAACGCCTACGTTGCCTGGCACGCGCTGCACAAGCTCGCCGCACCGTACCAGCGACGGATCGAACCCGTACCGGTGTTGTTCGCTGGCCTCTTGGAAGCGCATGGGCAACTCGGACCCGCAGAGATTCCGGCCAAGGCCTATTGGATGTGGCGCAATACTCTCCGCAAAGCGGCGTTGCTGGGTCTGCCGATGCAGCCTCCCGCATACCACCCCTTCAATCCGCTGCTCGCGCTACGGCTCTCGTCTCTGCCTCTGCCAGACGAAGTTCGGGATCGGCTGATCAGTGCGCTGTTCGACGCGGTTTGGGTTCGCAGTCTGCATGTGAGCGAGCCCGCAGTAGTTGCCGGGATCGTGGATGCCCTCGGGCTGCGCGGCGAGGAAGTCGTGCAAGCAGCCCAGGCAACGGAGATCAAAGCACTGCTGCGCCAGCAAACCGACGCGGCAATTGCGTGCGGTGTGTTTGGCGTGCCCAGTATGCGGGTCGGCGACGAGGTGTTCTGGGGTTACGACGATCTGCCGTATTTGGAAATGTTCCTTGCCGGCAACGATCCTTTACCCAAGGCCGGCCTGCTGATGCCAAAGGCTCCCACCGCCTCCGCTCGCCGCCGGCGTTTCCGTGACACGTAAGGAGCTATGGGCAGCCAATAGAAGACTGACTGACAGAACACGGGAAACGGTATCGGAATCGCTATCGTTCGGCGGCCAGATTCGATCCCGATTCCAACCCCGGGCAACGATCCGGCGTGTGACATCGGGAAGAAGATTCGCGATCTGAGCCCCTTCGAAGCTCAGGTTTAAAGTTGAGTGCTCCTCCGCCTGCATCGACCGTTAGCCCAGATTCTCCTCTTTGCGCTCTGTGCCTCGGTGGTTCTCCTTGCAGGGCCGACAGGCAAGAGCCGATGCGCGCTCACGTGGAGACGGAGCGGGCGTCGGCGTCTGGACGGGAGAGCCCAATCTGCAGCTCTTCGATCTTGCGATAGAGCGACGAAAGCGAAAGGCCCAGTCGTTCGGCTGCCGCGCGCTTGTCCTGGTTGCTCTTGGAGAGGACCGCTTCGATGTGTGCCTTCTCGTAGGAGCGTAGAGCGTCGCGCAAATGGTCTCCGGCGGGGGGAGCGAGGTCATTGATTTGCTGCAAGGAGCGCGGCAGGTCGCGTACGGTAATCCAGTCTTCGTCGCCGAGAATCATGGCGTGCTCGATGACGTTGTCGAGTTCGCGCACGTTACCCTTCCACGGCAGGGACATCAGCAGCTTGAGGGTAGCGCTGTCGGCCCCCTTGAAGCGCTTTTTGAGTTCGTGGTTGTGCAAGCGAATGAAGTGCTCGACCAAGGGCGGGATGTCCTCGCGGCGCTCGCGCAAGGGTGGGATGTCGATGCCAAAGACGTTGAGGCGATAGTAGAGGTCGTCACGGAAGCGTCCCTCCTCTACCCGCACGCGCAAGTCCTGATTGGTGGCGGCAATGATGCGTACCTGCACCTTCATGGGCGTCGAGCCACCCACGGGCATGATCTCGCGGGTCTCGATGGCACGCAGCAGTTTCACTTGTAGGTTGAGTGGCAGGTCGCCGATTTCATCGAGAAACATGGTGCCGCCGCGGGCGCGCTGAAACAGGCCCTCTTGGTTGGCAATGGCCCCGGTGAACGCACCGCGAATGTGACCGAACAGTTGGCTCTCCAGCAGATTTTCGGGAATCGCGCCGCAGTTGACCGGCAAGAAAATGCGCTCGCGAAACTCGCTGAAGTGATGCACGGCACGGGCAATCACTTCTTTCCCGACGCCGCTCTCGCCGGTTATCAGCACGGTGCTTGGTGTCGGGCCGACCCGGCGGGCGCTGTTCATCACGTCCTTCATGGCAGCCGAGCGGCCAATTAGTCCGTCGAAGTCCCATTGGCGGTCGACCTGGCTGCGCAACATTTGGTGCTCCCAGGCCAATTGCCGATGACGGAGCAGGTAGTCGATCTTGTGCAGCACGTCATCGAAGAGGAGCGGTTTCAGAAGGTAGTCCTGTGCCCCACGGCGCAGAGCCTCCACGGCCGTATCGACGGTGGCGTGCGCGGTCATCAACAGCACCAAGGCCTGCGGCGCGATTTCCCGCGCATGACTCAAGACGGCCAGGCCGTCGGCACCCGGCATGCGCAAATCGCTGATGATGAGATCGAATTCCTGGGAAGAGAGAGCCGCGATCGCAGCGTCGCCGTCCGGCACTGCCATCGCTTGGTATCCTTCATCGGACAAAACCTCGACCAGGCTCTCGCGGATATCCGCCTCATCGTCCGCGACTAGAATCGTCCCCTTACTTTCGTGCTCATTTGCCATCGGGCGATGGTACGGCAGCGCCTGGTCGGGTGCAACGCTTGGGCTTGTTCCAGATTCGGCCGGGCGTGCGTCATATTTGTTGGCTTTCATCCGAGATCCACGGCCTCACGGCGCCTCACGGCCGCGGCTACGTCGCAGTCAAACCAAGCCCAGAAGGTTCCGCAGACCAAGTTGGGGCAATGAACGTTGGTGCTTGACTCCGGTCATCGCGTTGGCGGATAGAGTACGGACGCCAATGCTGAAGCGGGGCCCGGGCGAGCAAGGTGAGCAGGGACGGTCCAGCGGCGAAATCAAGAGAACCAAAGAGGATCATCCATGTTGCTTTCTCGCTCCGCTTTGACGCTTTGGGGCGCACTCGCCGCGTGCTTCGCCACGCTCTCCGCCTGCGGCGACCACGATGGCTCTAGAAACGCGACTGCCAGCGGATTCACGGCGGTCCAGGTCGATCCCGGTGCGCCGGCGGCGCTCCAACTCGCGGTGCAGGCCTGTATCGGCCTGCACAATGGCAGACAGGGTGGCTCAGCCTACCTCCTAAAGGACGAAGGCGACAGCCAATGGCTGGAAGAGCTGGGCCTCAAGCCCCGTGAGGTCGTCGATGCGCAGAGCTTCTTGAATACGTGCATGGCGCAGTTCCCGACCTGTGTTCGCTACAACTACCGCGAGCAGCAGAAGTTGCTGCCAAACATCCTGACCGTTGCTTCGGTACTCGATGCGGTTCCACTGGATGTAGGGCTGACGACAACCTGCAGTACCATGGCGTTCGACGCGACGACCGTGTTCGCGGAGCTGAATACCCCCGATCAGGCTACCAGGTACGTCTTCGAGCATTACGTCGATCGGACCACCGGGTTGGCAATGCTCAACCCTGGATACGACACCAGTCCCGCCACTCCTTCTAAGCCAGAGCTGGTACGGGACATGGGCTCAGCCCTGATCGATTTCGTTTTCTCGGAGAAGCTGTTCGTTGTCTTCCTAGTCAATGGCTGTTCCGCGAATCCGGACAGGCAGGTGCTCTTCGACATCGTCAACAGCGGCCAGTGGCCCACCCCGTTGGGTGTGTACGGCTACAATAATTCTTGGAACATCGGCGGTGGCTATTTGTACGAGGCGCAGACGCGCTGCCTGACTTCTCGTAACATGGGTGCGATTGCTAGCGAGACCGACAACCTTTCGTTCTTCTCGACTCGCCGGGCACCGATTCGCAGTGCCAGCGAACTCAAACGCAACGCGCCGCAGAACGTGACCTACGACCCGAGCAAGACCTATGTGGCGTTCGTGGTTGGCGACGGCGACAACATCGACTTCATCATGAATGCGCGGCGAGTATGGCTGCGGCAGCGGCTGGCGGCTTGTGAGAACAGCGCCCGCTCGTGCGCGCCAATCACATGGTCGATCTCTTCCCACCTCACCCGCCTCGCACCTGACGTGCTCGCCTGGTACTACCAATCCACACAGCGCACCGGACGCGACTACTTCACACTTCCCCCTAGTGGGCATCTCTACGCCTACCCGACGTCGCTACGCGAGGAAGATCAGGATCGGTTCGTGACACAAACAGAAGCGGACGCCCGCATTCTTGGGGTCAAGGGTACCGTGCACTGGGATTGGTTCGGCACGTGGCAAACCGCCGTGCAGCAGTTCCTGCCCAAGTACGCCAGGGCGGACGGTGTCATCCAGGGTGTGTTCCCCGTCAACGTGCCGTACGCGATCCCCATCTTTCCTGGGTGGCTAGCGGATCAGTTTTTCGACATCCTCACCGGCAACGACGGCGGCAAGCTGGCGATATTCCGGCCGCACGCGTGGCGTGGCGTCGACAACAGCTCCGCCGATTTCTTCCCGAGCCCGCAGCGCATGGCCGAGAAACTCGAGAGCTATCCTCCGGGCACGATCACCTGGGTGTATATGACCAGCGACGGCGGGCTGAGCCTCGAGAACTCGTTCGCTGAGCTGGTCCCCTTGCTGCCTGCCCGCATCCAACTCGTGAGCACCGACACAGCCGCTAGCTTGGCGCTGGCGGCGCGTGGTCATTGAGGCTGGAGCCCGCCTACTTCGGATGCTCAATCATGTCGATGAGATCATAGGTGTCGTCGTCGATGGTGAAATAGAAGCGCCAGCTCTTGGTGATGCGCGCTTGCCAGACGTCAGCGCCGCGCTCGGGAAAACGCTTGGCGTTGAGCGAGGGGTGACGGAGATTCTGGAGCAAGAACGCGAGTTGCTTCTTGGCTGCCTTTTGAATGAGCGGTGGCGCCGCAGCAAAGGAACGGTCGAAGCGCGCCGATGAGCGGACCCGCATAGGGCCTAGCGACGGCGGTTACGCTTACGGGGCGGCGCCACGCTAGTGGAGCGATCGAGGTGGGCGAAGAGTTCGTCGACTGTAGAGAAGGAGCGAGAGACGCGACCGGCCTTGACGTCGGCCAAGCCCTCCTGCAGCCGACGACTGAGTTCCTGCTCGAAGGCCTCTTCGGTGACCACCTTGGCCGGTCGCAGCAGGATGCCATGGCGGTGCGGTGTGGCTTCCACGAAGTCACCGACGCGGAGCTTGAGTGCCCGACGGCTGGCCGGCGGAATCGTTACTTGGAAATTACGCGTGATTTTAGTGAGCGTGGCGGCCATAAGGGGTCCTCGTAAATTAGTAGGTTGCATGAAAGGTACACCCGAGGCCGGTAAGTCGTCAACGGGCATGGCCGGCCGCCACCGTGAGCAGCACGCACGTTTAACAGCACCGGCTTCCGGTCTCCGCTTGTAACCTTTTGCCTCTATTCTTCGTGATAGGGGTTAGGAGGAACAACCATGGACAAGACCCAACGTTCGAGTGACGTCGTGATCATTGGTGGGGGTTTGGGTGGGCTGACCTGCGCAGCCTACCTTGCGCGTGCCGGGTGGACGGTCACGCTCTACGAAAAATCCGAGGAACTGGGTGGGCGGGCCCGAACCCAAACGCACGGGTCGTTTCACTTCAACATCGGACCACATGCGGTCTATCGCAACGGATTTACGGCGCAGGCGCTACGCGATGTGGGTGTGCCGTTACAGGGTGGGATGCCGAGCGGCAGCGGCGGCTATGCGATTCGCGACGGACGCAAGCACGGCTTGCCTGGAGGGTTGGTGTCGTTGCTCAGCACCAGCCTGCTCGGTTTGTCTGCCAAGCTCGAAACGGGGAAACTGCTTGCTTCCTTTCAGAGGATACCGGCACAGTCCCTTTACGAGCTCAGCGTCCGTGCATGGTTGGAGCGCGACATCCACAATGTTGAAGTGCGCGCCTTGCTCCAGGCCCTGTTTCGCCTCTCCACATATGCCAACTGCCCCGATCGCATGAGTGCCGGCGTTGCCGTAGGGCAATTGCAATTGGCCTTACGCGGTAATGTGATTTACGCCGACGGTGGTTGGCAGACTTTGATTTCCGGATTGCGCTGCGTCGCAGAAGAAGCAGGAGCCAAGATTGTTGCGGCGTCTCGGGTCGTTGCTGCCGAGCACGATGGCTCAATCCATGGCGTGCGCCTTTCCGACGGCAGCTTGCATCGCGCGCACCACGTGGTCGTAGCAACAACACCCCACGATGCCGCAGCGCTGGTGCCCGCATGCACCTCTCTGCGCACGTGGGCGGATCGCAACGTGCCGGTTACCGCCGCTTGTTTAGATGTTGCGCTGAAACGATTACCACAGCCGAAAGCCACCTTTGCACTCGGTGTCGACGAGCCCCTCTATTTCTCCGTGCATTCCGCCTACGCGAAACTGGCCCCGAAGGATGGTGCCGTGATCCATGTCGCCAAGTACCTCGATCCCGCAGATCCCGGTGCGCCCAAAGCTAACGAGCGCACTCTCCTCGGGTTTCTGGATCTCATGCAGCCGGGATGGCGTGAATTGGTCATGGAACAACGCTTCCTACCGAACATGACCGTGTGCAACGGGCTGGTCGCGGCAAGCAAGGAGGGGCTCGCCAGCCGTCCGGGACCGGCAGTTCCGGAGATTCGCAATCTCTATGTCGTCGGGGACTGGGTGGGGAGCGAGGGATGGCTGGCGGACGCCAGTTGTGCCAGCGCCAAGCAAACGGCGGATCTTATTTGCCAAGAGCGTCAGAGCGCACAACGAGTTGCTGCCTGAGAACTCCAACCGCGCACCGGCAAACCGGCTCACCGGGCACTCCGGGATTCGGCGTTAGCGCCGCATCCCGGACAATGCCGTGACCTACTCTGCCAACTGTGCTCTGACTGGCGCCAGAAACACGATGCAAACAACACCGAGCCCTAGCCCAACAGAAGCGGCTTTCCGCGCCAACGAAAAGTTCTTGTGGGGCTTGTCGTATCGCATGACCGGATGTGCGGCCGACGCCGACGATATTCTGCAAGAAACGTTTCTGCGCGCGGTCCAACAGCCGCCGCGCGGGGAGATGCAGACTTGGCGTCCGTGGTTGGTTCAAGTCGCCATGAATCTCGGGCGCGACACCCTGCGCCGACGCAAACGGCTTGCCTACACCGGACCATGGTTGCCGTCACCGATTGAGACTGACGAGGAAGAAGCTTTGCCTGCCTACGAACCGGTGCTCGACGGTGGCATGACCACCGAGGGGCGTTACGACCTGCTGGAGAGCGTGTCCTTTGCCTTCTTGCTGGCGCTAGAAGCGCTCACTCCCAAGCAGCGCGCAGTCCTGCTGCTCATGGATGTCTTCGACTACAGCGTGCGCGAAACCTCGGCGGCACTAGGGCTTAGTGAGCCCAACGTAAAAACTACCCACCATCGTGCCCGCCGTGCCATGGCCGACTACGATCGTGAGCGCCGGCCTCCTACTCGCACGCTGCAAGCACAGACACGCGAAGCGCTGGGCCGCTTTATGACGGCTCTTGTCGGTGATGATGTGCACGCCGTCGAGCAGTTGCTGACCGAATCGGTGCGCGCTGTGAACGACAGTGCAGGCGACTACCACGCCGCCCGAGTGCCCATCTTCGGTCCCGTGCGTGTGGCTAGGTTCCATTACAAGATTACCCAGCGCCGTCTGCTTGGTGCCGTGTTCGAGCCGCGCATGATCAACGGCTTGCCGGCGCTGGTTGGGGTCTACCACGATGCACGGCCAGACGAGCCTCCGCGTGCGGTCTTGCATTGCGAGGTCGACGCCGAGGGACGCATCACGCAACTCTACAGCATCGTGGCCGACCGCAAGCTCACCGCCATCCGCTTCCCGGAGAACTGACGCCGGGAAACCTGAGGAGCTCCGCCGATCCTGTTCCGATCCCAGGGCCAAGGTGCGAAGTAGGTGCGCGCGCCAACCTCCTTCGCCATACTCGACACCTTCAACCTGCAGTTTCGTTCGTTTTGTTGACTCCTTCCTCCCTTCGTTGTATCGCGGGCACTCGTTAGTCTTTGGCATGGCAAGGTTAATGCTGCTACTGCAAGCAAGGGCCGATTACGGGCACGCCGTGAGCGCAGCAAGGCCTCATTGGCGAAGGAAGGCAATCAGAGGGCTTGGTTGCCCATCGAGAAGGAGGAGGAATGAGCAATTGGACTAGTCGAGTGGCCATCGTTTCGTCTCTGGCGGTTCTGATCTCCGGAGCACATGCGTTCGCCAGCACGTTGAATCAAAACGTTTCGTGGACGATTGATCGCGCCGGTACGACGACGAAATACCGCATCGCCGCCTACGGCGATTCCATCTACGCGGGGTACAACGGCTCGACGCTCAGCGCCGCCAAGTACGCTGCCACCACGGTTGATGCCGAGTACCTATCGGCGTTGTGGAATGCCGACATCGAAAACGTCCGCCGTTGCAAGTCGGGTGCGGTGGCATCGGACATCTACAACAACAAGATCGTCGCCGAGCGATCGTACATGCAGGCAACCAGCACCCGGGTCGTCACCTTCGAGATGTGCGGCAACGATGGGCTGCAGGCGCGCACCAGCTTCAAGGGGCAGACGGGAACCTGCAACTACGGCGTGCTCAATACGGCATTGGCGAACTGCAAGACCTACGTGCAAAACGCGATGGCCTACATCAACGCCAACGCCTATTCCGGCGTGAAATTGAAGGTGATCGGCAACCTCTACTACCCCGGTTACGCGGCCGACAATGTGCTGAGCAGTTGCACCGATTCGGCGACCGGTCAGAAGGTCAATTTGCGCGACAAGTTCCTGCCCTACGTGGCGAAGATGAATTATTGGATGTGCGCCTACGCCGGCACCTACGGCTTTCAGTGCACGGACAACTTCGCCGAGTACATGGGTGCCGACTACGATAGCAACGGCGACTCCTTGGTCGACTCGCAGGCACTGAAGTACGTGGCTGGAGAGAGCGAGGCGAGCTACGTGACCCGCGTCACCTCGACGCTGAAGCCCACCTTGCGCGATGCCAACACCCATTTCGCCTCTTCGACGACTAGCTACGACTACATCCAGTCGGACGATACACACCCAACCTACACGGGTGGGACCGTCACGGCCGGCCTGTTCGGTGGCACGACAGGAAGCGGGGCGCCGCGCTATACATCCTTCACCGGCGGCAAGAGCCCAATCTGGAACCAGTACGGTCATGAGCGCATGGGGTGGTCCCTCTCGACTCGCAACCCCGCAACGCCCTGATCCGTGAATTTGGCTCTCGGGCCTCTCGTCGCGCAAAGCCGTATCCGGTCCCACTGGATGCGGCTTTGCGCGTCTTGGCACTCAGACACGGCAGCTTGTGGGATCTGGGAACTGGCGGTAGCGTCACTTCATGACCATGGGAGTGAAATCGAGCGGCACGTCTCGCGGGCGAAGCGACGACGGCATACGCATCACCCCACGTAACGACCGGCATTCCTATGCCCCGGCGATCTACAAAGCTCTGGCGCTTGCGGTTGTTATGTGTGCGGCAGCCTACGTTTGGCTGACACGGCTAAGCCCGCCCAACGCTCCGACTACGACGAGACGCCGGCCCATGCCGAAAGTCGTTGCCGGCCCCCATGAGAACCCCAAGCCGATCGCGGCAGCCCGTCCGTTGACACCGCGTCGCGTCGAGCCGACTGCAGCAAAGCCTCTTCCAACGACAGGCCGGGAGTCTGACGGCACAGAGGACACAACTCCTGATTTGTCGACCTTCCTGCCACCCGGGGAGGCGCCGCCAGTCGGCGAGGTCATTGAACGGTTGCACGAGATGGGCATTTACTCGGGGATCGGCGCGTTCTCCCCGCCGGGGACCAGCCCCCCCTTGGTGGGGCTGGCGGTTCCCGACGACTTCGAGGTTCCAGCAGGCTACGTCCGACACTACCAGGTTACCGACGAAGGCCAGCCCATCGAGCCGATTCTCATGTTTTCACCGGACTACGAGTTCTTCGACAGCGGTGGCCAGCCGATCGCCATTCCCGAGGATCGCGTTGTCCCCCGCGAGCTGGCACCTCCTGGGCTTCCGCTCCGAGAGATAGAAATTCCCGAGTCTCAGGCTCCAGGTGGCTTCTAGAAGCGGCTCGGAACGTTTCGTGCGCTTGCATCCTGTCGCATTTTCTTCGACCTGCATTGCCGCCTCAGTGGCGATGCTTGGCCTGTGCTCGCAGATCCACGGCTACTGGTATCTGCTCGACTTTGTCGGCTTGGTGCCGTGGCTACTTGCACTCGACACAGCCCGCTCGGCTGTGTCCGCAGCATGCAGCGGCCTGACGATGTGCGTTGCCTTCGTTGCCACCATCTTCGCGTGGTTCGGCATCGCAGTGGCAAACTACTCCGGCAGCAGCACGGCCTTGACCACCCTATTGCTCGTATGCACCGCGCCACTGTTGCAGCCACAGTTCCTGACTTTTGCGCTCGTTCGCTACTATGCCGGCAATGCCTACGGTCCGGCATTGCGTGCCGTTGCCGGAGCTTGTGCCTGGGTCGCAACCGAGTGGTTGTTCCCGAAGCTGCTCGGCGACACCCTCGCGCATGGCTTGTATCCATCACCGATCCTACGCCAGTGCGCCGATCTTGGTGGCACAGCCGGCATCACCTTGCTGCTGGTGATCGTAAACGAGTGTGTGGCGACTGCCCTGGCGCGTCGCCATAGGGGCGCTTCTGCGGTGTTACCGCCGTTGCTTCAGGCAGGATCCATCGTGGCAGTGATGTGTGCTTACGGAGCCGCGCGCCTGTCGGCTGTAGGCGCGATGGTCGATGATGCAAGCGAGCATGTGCGCATCGGCATTGTGCAATCCAACATCGTCTCCTACGAACGTTTGCGCCGCGAAATGGGGGCATACGATGTAGTCCGCTACATCCTCGATACGCATTTCTTTCTCTCGCGAACGGCGGTGGATCTCCAGCGTGTCGATGCACTGCTGTGGTCGGAAACCGTTTACCCGACGACGTTCGCTCAGCCCAAGAGCGATGCTGGTGGGGATTTCGACCGCGAGATCACCGAATTCGTCGCCAGTGTCGGCGTGCCCTTGGTCTTCGGTACCTACGATCGCGATGCGCACGGTGAGTACAACGCCGCGGTGCTCGTCGAGCCGAGACCGGCTCCACTGCAAATCTATCGCAAGGCGAACTTGTTCTTCTTGACGGAGTACGTGCCGCGCTGGTTGGAGGGGCCGACCATTCGCTCGTGGCTCCCTTGGGCTGGGACCTGGCAGCCTGGCCGTGGGCCGAAGGTGTTGCAATTGCGCTTGGCGGACGGGCGCGAGATTTCGGTGTTGCCGATGATCTGTCTAGACGACGTCGACACGAGTCTCGCCATCGCCGGCGCGCGCCTGGGCGCACGCCTGATCCTCACGATGTCGAACGACTCGTGGTTCAGTGAACACCTTTCCGGTGCACACCTGCATCTGGTCGTATCCGCGTTCCGCAGCATCGAGACTGGCATGCCGCAGGTGCGCGTGACCGCCAATGGCATCAGCGCCGTAATCGACTCTACCGGAACAATCCGTGCTGCCGCTGGGGTGGGGGAGCGGCGACTGGTGATCGGCGACATCGTAGCGAGAGTACCGGTGGGCACGCTGATCGTCGCCTGGGGTGATTGGGTCGGGCGGGCTAGCCTCGGCATTCTATTCCTCTTGGCCAGTGCACATTTGGTTGGCTGCCTGCGCATGAAAGCGGAGGCGAGGTCGTGACCTCACCCGGTCCCGAGCCAATAGGGCGAGTCGATTTCGATGTGGTGGTGCTTCCGTCGCGCTGGCGAGCCTTTGCTGCGGCACTCAAGCTCGTCGCGCGCGGGAGCCTGTTGGTCATGGCCGCGGCCTGGCTGCTCTCCGGAGATCGGCAGGGGAATTCTCTCCAGCAGATGCGGGTCTTTGTCGCCTTCTTCTTGGCGCCAGAGGCTGCCCTGTGGTGCATCCGGCGCGCGTTCGCGGCCACCCTGTATTTTGATGATGCGAGTATCGTCCTCGACCAATCAGATCGTCGCGCCGAGATTTCGATTGCCGCGATCCAACGCGTCGAGGAGTGGCGCGTTCCCCTCCCAGACAGCGGAATCTGGCTTAGACTTACGTCCGGCAACCGATTTCCCGAGGGCATCGCATTTCCGGAAATCACCGAGCTTCTCACTGCACTGATCGCGCACGGAGCAGCGCCGGTCCCTGATCCAGCGCTAGCGCCGGATCGGGAGGTGCCCGGTGCGCCGG
>CAZGSN010000547.1:0-15269 GCA_964528465.1 uncultured Binatia bacterium (SeqCode) | reverse complement strand
ATCAGCAGGTCGGTCATCAGCAGCGGGGAAAGTACACACCACGAGCTATTGGGTGTCGACAGGGCAATCAGAAACAGCCCCCACCAAACCAGCGCATCGCCGAAATAGTTGGGGTGGCGTGTATAGCGCCAGAGGCCGTGTTCCATGACCTTGCCGCGATTGGCTGGGTCGGACTTGAACCGCGCCAATTGCGCATCGCCGATGGATTCGAAGAGAAGTCCAAGCAGCCAAAGCGCGCAACCCAGCGCATCGAACGCCGTGAGCGAATCCGGCAGGGGGGAGGCCTGCGCCAGTTGAATCGGCAAGGCAATCAGCCACAGCAGCACGCCTTGCAGGCCGAAGACGCTGAACAAGCTGACTATCCAAAAACGCTCACCGATGCTGTGCCGCATCGCCTGATAGCGATAGTCCTCCCCGGTGCCCCAGTTGCGCCACAGCAGGTAGCCCGCCAGACGCAAGCCCCAGATCGCTGTCAGCGCGGTGATCAAATTCATGCGTGGCGTGTAACCGGTGCCCGAGAGGCGTGCGACAACGGCGATGAGTACAAACCCCAAGCCCCAGAAAATATCGACGATGCTGGCGTCGCGCTTCCACACGCTCAGCACCCACACCAAGAACATTAGAAGGCCGACGGCGGCCGCCGTGGATAGGAACATCTTAAACCTCTGCTCCGGCTTGCTTGCCTCGCTCGGTAACCCAAGCATCCATGCGCTGCCACTGCTGGTACAGCCAAGCAATGCGTTGTTCGCGGTCTTGCGGTATATCTGCGTAAGGAATCGACCACATGCCGACGCGAATCACGCGACCAATCAAGCAGCCTTGCATCAGCTCCGCGAAATTCATGGATCCCTCAAATCCAACATGCGCCAGAAACACCACGTCGGCGCGCTGGTTACGTTCCAGCAGGCCCATTACGCCACCGAGGCGTGGCGGCAGTAGGTTGTGCAAGCCGGCAGCACGCTCGTAAGCTGCCGCGGAGCCCGTCTGCCGCAGCTTGTCCAAGATGGCGGCCCGCTTCTTCTGAGTGAAACGCGTGCCTTCAGGATAGATCAACACGCCTTCTTCGGAGGGAAGCTCCTCCATGAGTCTTTGCACAGCGGCAATCTCCCGCGCCCCTTCTCCAGATCCACGGCGAGCGAAGTAGTTGGGAAGTCGGTTGCCCACGATATCGAGACACGGGTCCCACAGCAGCTCGCGCTTGAGCACGTAACGTAAATTGATGCCAAAGCGATCCGAAAGCAGCAGTGCCGGCAACAACGTGTCGCCGATGCTGACATGGCGAATCAGAAGTAGAAGGGGTCCGGAAGGCGGGGGAATGTCGCTCTCCAAAACGATTGTCATTCCGAAGATGCGCTTCGCAGCACCCATGAGGGTTCGTGCCCAGGCGCGTTCGAGAGCAAAGTTCCAAGCACGGAACCGGCGGTGACCAATGCCACACCAAGTGCCGGCGACGAGCCAAACCGCGAAACTCGCCACAAGGCCGGCAACTTCACACGTCAGGTACGCGGCGAAAAACAGCAGGGCGCGAACCAATGCGAACCTCTGCCGCCGGGCGAGATCGAAAATTGCCATCACCGGCAGAAGCAGTGGAAGAGAAAGCAAGAGAGCTACCCACAAACTGAAATAGAGGGGCAGGGTCAGGCTGCGGCGAGCCCACATCTTCGCAAAAGAATCGCGAGACGGCAGTTGCGAGATCGGTAAGGATTGCCCTTGGCCCATCATTGTCTTTGAAGCCTGTCCTTTCCCTTTTTCTGATCTGGGCTTCGCCTCGGATCTTCCATCGTCTCTGCCGAAGCCGCGACTGGCCCAAGCATCTTGACCGAATTCCTAGTTGAATGAAGGGGCAAACAGGAAATTGTCTGGCAATTGGCGGCGGTTCCAACTACTGGTGAGGCCGTGAACCAAGAAATCGGAGCGCAATTTTCGATCGGGCATTGTTCTACTTGCAGCGACGATGTGCTTACCTACGTCGACCTCGGTGCCGACGGATGTCTGGAGCATCACTGCATTGCCTGTGACGGCCAGGTTGCTTCCGAATTGCGCACCGTCCGCGCTAGCCAGTTGCCAGAGCACGGATACTCTGCCGAGCCACCCGCCGGCGGTTGCGGGTCCGGGTGTGGCTCCGGATCCTGTGGGACGCGGTCGGCGGTGAGCGACCACTGAGCCTCGAAGAGGCTCGGATCTCGAATCCTCTTTGCGATGTCACGCGCCGCATGGCGGCCAATCGATGCCAATTCGGACCCCGACTCCGATTCAGTCGCTGCCGAACACCGTGCGAAGGCCGGATGTAGGCGAAGGGCACCTTGTTCCGGGACGTGCTGGCACCCCTGCCGGGGTGCGAAACATGGGGGCCACCTGATATCCCCCGGCCAATTGCTCGCATCCCTTCGGGCGCAGGGCCTGGTTCCGCCGGACGTTCTGGCACGCCCTACAGGCGCCGCTGGCCGCCTTCGATTTCGCGCTGTAACTCGGCGCAGTAGGGCACATAGGTCCTGGCTTCGTCATCGCGGAGGTAGAGGGGATCGGCAACTCGGGAGAGATCGTAGCCTTCCTCTTGGAGCCTGCGCTTGGTGTGCTTCAGAGTGGCGGTCACGTCCATCTCCGTTATCAAGCGCACAAATAGTGGCCGTGCGTATGCCGGCAGTAGCCGTTCGGCTGCATCGTAGAACGCTTTGGGGGCGAAGCTGCTAGCGGGTGCGACCACGACGGCAGCCATCCCGGCACGGCCGTCGGCATGCGCAACGCGCACTCCGTATACTGCTGTTTCGCTGATTCCGGGTGCTCCATTGAGCAACTCCGCAACCTCTGCCGTAGCCACATTCTCCCCCTTCCAGCGAAAGGTGTCGCCGACGCGATCGACGAAATAGTAGTACCCAGAACGGTCGCGACGCAGCAGGTCTCCCGTGCGTAGCCAGCGATCCCCCTCGTGGAAGCAGTCGTGCAGAACCTTCGTCTCGTTCTCCGCCGCATCCACGTAACCGTCGAAGCGCATCACCGACTGCTGCGAGACCTGGCTCAGCAGCTCTCCTACCTCGCCTGGGGCACACTCGATGCAACGGCCATCACTGGTGCGCTGTGGCAGGGCGGTTTCGTAGTCGAAACGCACCAGGCGCACTTGTCGATGCGAGAAGGGAGCCGCGCGACCAACCGATCCGACACGCCCGCGTCGATTGAGGAGGCTCACATTGGCCTCGGTCTGACCGTACGTCTCGATGATCCGCGGAATACCGAAGCGCTGTACGAACTGCTCCCAGATGTCGGGACGTAAACCCGGACCGGTTGCCATGCGCATCCGATGCTGGCGGTCGCGTGCATCGGCGGGGTGGCGCAGCAAGTAGCGGCACAGCTCGCCGACATACAAGAAGTGCGTGACGGAGTGACGCTGTACGTCGTCGAGGAAGTGGCTCACCGAAAAGCGCCGGCGCGAGGCGAAAGCGGTACCGGCGTACAGGGCGGGAGCGAAGCCGACGAAATTGGAGTAGCCATGATACAGCGGCGTCGGGGCGTAAGAGCAGTCCCCCTCTCTCAGGCCGAGCAAGATGGACAAGGCACGCCCGCCCATGGTCAAGCGTGAGTGGCGGATGATTGCCGGCTTCGGATAACCAGTGGTGCCAGAGGTGTAGATGTAGAGAGCCACGTCCTCGACCCCAACATCGGGAATATCCACTTCGCCATCGTCTGCGGTGGCAAGAGCTTCATCAAGATCGCGCCAGTCCGCCCCATTGGGCTGGTTAGCGCCGGCGGCGTAGACCACTTGTCCCGCAATCCGGCCGACCTCTCCCACTGCCTCGCGACAGGAAGCGTCCACCAACACCACGGTGGCGCGACTGGCAGCGAGAACATGCGCCAAGGCCTGCCCGCGCAACTGTGTGTTGATCAACGCGCCAACGGCACCGAGCTTAGCCAACGCCCCTTCGGCCATGAGGAAGGCCGGGGAGTTTTCCATCACAATCGCCACCACGTGGCCGCGTTGAACACCGGCCGCCCGCAACGCGTGGGCGTAGCGATTGACGCCGCGGTTGTACTCGCCAAAGGTTAGTGCCTCGTCTTCGAAGCGCAGGAAGGGTCTATCCGGAATACGCTCCGCCTGCGTGCGCACGACGTAGCCCAGCGTACGCGCCCCAGCCTTTCCGGCAGCCTTCAGCGCCAAGCCAACCGGTACGTAGTACGGGATCTCACGCAGATCCTCGAGCAAAGTGGCAAGGCGAGAGAGCCAGTCCATGACCGCCGTTCCAGGGGCAACTCCGCGGTCCGCTCAGGTAGTTGCGTTTGCGGGTCGGGTGCGGGCAGAGATGTTCGCCCGATGCCAGGCTAATGGTGCCTTCCCCGTCCACCGGCGAAACGATTTGGCGAAGGCAGAGGCGTCGGCGAATCCGAGCTTTGCCGCCACCTGGGCAATGTTGATTTCTCGGCGGCGCATGAGGACCATCGCCTGTTCGCGTCGGGCGCGGTCGCGCGCATCACGGAAGGACGCCTCTTCTTGTGTGAGGCGGCGCTGAAGGGTGCGGACGCTCATTCCAAGAGAGGCCGCAACCGCTGCCGGTGAAAGGCTGCGGCCAGCACGCAACCCCTCTGCCAACAGCAGCTCGACGCGTGCTCGCAGAGCGGCTTCACCGGCCATGCTCAGTTCGCGATCCGCGACTTCCTGGAGAATTGTGCCGAGCTTAGGGCAGTGGGTGATCAACGGCAGCGTGAGCATGTCATCCGCAATCACGATCTCCGCACGCGCCTGACGGAAGCGCACCGGGCACTGCAGAATGCGCTCGTATTCAGCCACTGGCCCAGCCGCTGCATCCAGCAACCGCACCTCGAGTGCACGGAAGCGATCGTTGGTCATGCGCCGCAGCTCGATCACCAAGATAGCAGCAGCATATTCGCGTATGTGGCGCTCGCCGGGCTGCGCGGCGCTGCCAAGTGTCGTACACAGGCGCAGGGTCCCGGGTCCTTCCGCCAATTCCACATATCCCCCGTCCACATCGATGGCTGCAAAGCGGACCAATTGGCGCAAACCAGTCGCCAGATCGGGCTCCACGCCGACCAGGTAACTCAGAATGCCCCGCGATTCGGTGTGCTCGGCAGCGTGCAGGCCCACAAGCGGATCGTTGGCAGCATCCGCCGCTGCTGCAAAGAGCTGTACGCACGCCTCCCACTCGACGCGCACACCGGGTAACAGGAGCGTTGAGCGATCAATCCGGGCACGCCAGCAAAGCTCGACGACGCTCAAACCAAGCTTCGCCAACCCATCTAGGAGATGAAGTAACGGCTCGCCTCCAACACGAATCATACAGTGGACACCCAGCCCGGGCAGCTATCGGCTCGGGTGGCGCAAGTCAACGATAAGTTGGCGCTAGGTTTCTCGACATTGGCCCGGTTGTGTTGATAGCAACGCCCAATTGGGATACGGCTGTCCAATCTAGTTGGAGGGGTTACGGGTTCTTGGGTCATTGCAATGTTGTCCTTGTTGGCTGTCGTCGAAGCCGATGTCGTCCTCGGTCCGGAGCGTCAGCAGCAAGAAAGTCGGGTCAGGGTCGGCGAAGTCATTCGTGTCCCCGATAACCCCGAGCACGATTGGGTAGTAAGCTACAGCCCACGCATACTCACGGCGCTAACGCCGACGGAGAAGCTCGCACGTCCAGGGCAAGATGGTTGGCTGTTTCGTGTCATTGCTCCGGGGACCACAGAGATCGCCCTTGAAAGCAAAGCCGCTACTTGCCCTAGCGGCGCACTTTGCCCGCCGAACATCCTGCGCCTGATTTATCCCATCCACGCCCTGCCGCAGAATCCTTGATTGGTCGTAGATAAGGAGAACCGCCATGCACAAACGGATCAAACCGCAGCTTCTCATCGCTCTCTTGGCCTTGGCAGGAGGAGCGGTCGGGTCGTCGCTTCTCGTCGGCCCGAGTTCTCGGGAAGAGCATGTGCCCGTTGCCGCGGGCAACCAAGTCGAGGTTGCGCAGGCAGATCTCGAAACATCGCTGATGGATACTGTGGTACGCAGACCCGAGCGGGAAGACGACGGCGACGACATTTCCGAGTACTTTCAGTTCCGCTTCGACCAAATGAAGGACAAAAGCGGCACCATTCCGGACGGGGCGCAAGTCGCAGCCCTCGACGAGCGTGCCGCCATGGAGCAGGCGGCCCTCGAGGCTATGGCAGAAGGCGGGGCTCTACCTCCGGTAGCGGGCATTACCAACGGTGGCTGGAGCGAGGCCGGGCCAGGCAACGTTGGCGGACGCATTCGCGCGATCCTGCCGATCACTTCCAGCACGGTGTTCGTTGGCGGCGTCGCCGGCGGCATTTGGAAGACCACCAACTGCTGCTCGTTGACCACAACCTGGACCAAGATCGACGACTTCATGGCGAATCTCGCGGTTGTCACTCTGATCGTGGATCCAACCGACGCCAACGTGATGTACGCGGGAACCGGGGAAGGCTTCAGTAATGCCGACGCCGTGCGCGGTGCCGGTGTCTTCAAGAGTACCGATGGCGGCACCACCTGGGCGCAGCTTGCCAGCACCAACAACTCCAGTTGGTACTTCGCCAATCGTCTCGCCATCTCTCCTGACGGGGCAAATCTCTTGGCCGCCACCAACACAGGGATTTATCACAGCACGAACGGCGGGGTGTCGTGGGCACTGCGTGTGAGCGGAAGCTGGAAGGACGTAAAGTTCGACCCGACCGACAGCAATAAGGCGGTTGCTGGGGGCAGTGGCTTCTCCTGGTACACGACCGGCGGCGGTGCTTCGGGTACTTGGTCTGCCGCAACCGGTCTCCCTGCTTCTGGCCGCGTAGAACTCGCCTACGCCGCCAGCAACCCTGCCATCGTCTACGCGAGCGTCGATCAGAGTTCGGGAGCACTCTACAAAAGCACCGACGGAGGGCAGACCTACTCCCTCGTCAACACTGGTACCAACTATCTGGGAACGCAGGGGGGGTATGACAATGTGGTTTGGGTAAACCCAAGCGACCCAGCCAATGTCGTTGTTGGCGGGCTTGACCTCTATCAGTCAACCGACGGGGGCACCAACCTGACGAAAATCAGCAGTTGGACGAAGTCGTGGAGCCTCACTCCCAACCCACCTTCGCCCCACGCCGATCAGCATGCTCTCGTGTCGATCCCCGGATCGAGCACCGCGCTCATCAACGGCAACGACGGTGGGCTCTATTACACCGCCGATATTTCCACGGCGGGTAACAACCCACCCGACTACAACAACGGCTGGGTGTACATGAACAACAACCTGGGCGTCACCCAGTTCTACGGTCTCGCCGGCAACCACAACGGCGTCCTCTACGGCGGCACGCAGGACAACGGCGTGCTGGCGTACACGACTGCAGGTGGAAGCAACGCCTGGACCTTCGCCAACGGCGGCGACGGCGGCGAGTCGGCAGCCGATCCCACCAACCCCAACTACCTGTACAATGAGTACATCTACGGCAAGGTGAATCGCTCGATCGATGGCGGTCTCAGCACGGACGACATTTACGGCATCTATTACAACGGCTCTGCCTGGGTTTGCCGCTCGGCGCCCTATCGCATCGATGACGCTTGTAACTCGGTCGGTAGCTTTATTGCCCCCATTCTTCTCGATCCCAACAACCCGCAGCGGTTGTACGTTGGGGGCATGTCGCTGTGGGTAACCAACGACGCACGCACGCCCTACGTATACAACAGCGCCACCGGTGGACCGCAATGGAGCGCGCTCAAGCCATCCATCGGAAGCTCGATCTATGCGATTGCGGTTGCGCCCAGCGATTCCGACATCATCTGGGTTGGGTACAACAATAGCCGCATCGACGTGTCGACCGACGGCGGCGGCAACTGGACTCAGGTCGACGGCAACATCACTCCAGGGAACCCGGGCACGCGCGTCGACGCTATCGCCATCGACAAGAACGATCCCAACATCGTTTACGTCGGCTTTACCGGTTTTGGTGCGAACCGCATTTGGCGAACGGCAAACGGTGGTGCTTCTTGGACCAACATCACGAGCAATCTGCCGCAGGCCCCGATCTATTCCATCGCCATCAACCCCACCAACTCCGCATGGCTCTACGTTGCGACGGAGGTAGGGATCTTCGCCAGCACGGATACTGGCGCCACCTGGAACGTACCGATGGGCGTTGCCAACGGTGATGGCCCGGCCAATGTTGCGACCTTCGACTTGCAATGGGTCGGCGGTGGTAACAGCACCGGCTCGACCGTGCTCATCGCCGGCACCCACGGGCGTGGCGCGTGGACGGCGGAGACGTCGACATCCGTGTACGGCAATACGTATGCCGACCCGGCCCTGGTCTGTGGTGGGAACACTCCTTGTTACGCCACGGTTACCGAGGCCATCACCAATGTACAGAGCGGTGGTTCGGTCACGATCTACGCCGGCACCTATGCCGAGGACGTAGCCGTCATTAAGAATGTTGCCGTGACCGTGAATGGCAACATCACCCTCAGCGATGTCGCCCTTTTCAACGGCTCCACGTGGAATGCCGGCAGTGCGGCCATTTCCGTCGACGATTTCAACTTGTTCGGCGGCACCTGGAACGCGAGCAGCTCGACCCTCACGGTCTATGGGGACTGGAGTGCCGACGGCACCTTCAATGCCGGAACCGGGACCGTAGTGTTCGCCAAGAACGGCGTCGTCAGCATGAGCATTGCGTCGGTTTCCGGTGGCACCACATCCTTCTGCAATTTGACCATCAACGCCAATACCACTCTCGATGTCAGCGACGACTTCATCAGTGCCGCGACGGGTGGCGGCTGTACCCAGTTTGTGCAAGACGGCAAGCTGCGCCGCCAGACGCCAAGTCAGGAGATCATCAACTTCACTACCTGGACATTCAAAGACGCGCGCAACCGGGATGCCGTATTGCTGACCAAGACCGCGGGCAACAGCCTGCGCGTCACCACGTGGACGATCACTGGCGGACAGCAGCCGACGGCGTGCGGAGCGGACCCCTTCCCGGCGCAGAGCGTGAAGCGACTCTATGAGTACACGGCAACCGGCGGTACCCTGCCGGTCGGAACATACACGACACGGTTCTACTTCTCGGGCAGCAACCCCGATGAATCCAATGGCAACACCACGGGCGCTCCGTACAACCTTGCCATCTATCACTGCAACACCAACACCAACCTTTGGGAGAAGATCAGTGGCACGGGCGGCAGCGACTCCAATGGGGTCTACGTGCAGGCCAGCGTCAGCTCTTGGGTCGGCCCGGTGTTCGCGATTGGCCCGAATACGATCCCAGCAACGGCTACGCCGACACGTACACCAACCATCACCAACACGCCCACCCATACCCCAACCATCACCAATACGCCTACCCAGACGGCAAGCGTGACACCGACACACACTCCCACGACGCTGGTAACCCAAACTCCAACGAACACCGCCACCGATACGCCAACTCCGGCAGCTACCGAGACCCCCACCGAGACACCGACACAGACGCCTACCGATACACCTACGTTGACGCCGACTTTGACCCCGGTCTTCTCTTGTCCAGCGCTGCCTTCGGGTAGTTGCAAGAGCGCCGGCAAGAGTTCCTTGAGCTTGAAGAACAGCACCGACAGCACCCGCCGCAAGCTCACCTGGAAGTGGACCAAGGGGATCGATGCCTTGACGCAGTCCGCTTTCGGCGATCCTGTGGGTGGCAGCACCAACTATCACGTTTGCCTCTACGATTACGTAGCCGGCGCGCCCAACACCAAGCTTACCGCCAGCATCAATGCGGCTGGCATATGCAACGGTGACGACCCGTGCTGGAAGACCGTCAAGAACACCGGCTGGTCCTACAAGAACAAGGTGGGCAACACGAACGGCATCAAGAAGGTGGTGCTCAAGGGAGGGGAGGCCGGCAAGCCGGTAGTTCAGGTGCAAGCTAAAGGCTCTAGTGTTCCGCTCCCGGCCGCAATCAGTACCAGCGCCTACTTCTCCCAAGATACGAGTGTCGTCGTCCAGTTGCATCGCAGCGATGATGCAACCTGCTGGTCGAGCACCTTTGCCGTGCCGAACACGAAGAAGAACGACGGTGAGCAATTCAGGGCGACTGCCCCGTAGCACTGCCGCCACGAACTGCTTTCAGAGCTGGGAGCCAGCGGAAACGCCGGCTCCCAGGCTCAGACCTCCTGATCCCGAGGAACCTGCCATGAGCCGAAAGCGGATTCACCATGAACGGCGTGAAGGTCATGAAGTCGGGGAAATGAGCCTGAAAACCTCAGTTGGAGTAGACGTCAACCGGACGCGCGCTTCGAGACGCCGCCAAAATCCTTCGATACGCTTCGCTACTCAGGAGGCGGCTCCTCATCGCGAACGGTTGCTGGGCTCAGTAAACAAATTTTCCGTTCGGCCCGAGGAGCGGCCGTCTCTCCAGGCCGCGTCTCGAAGGCCGTCTCAAGTGCTCTTGCGAGGGCGTGGGTAAATTGAACTGAGGTTTTCGGGATGAGCTACCATCGGGCGATTCTTCTTCATGAGCTTCATGATCTTCATGGTTTGATTCTCTGTTCCGAATTCCAAGGCTCCCTCCGTGGAGTGCCACGGCAGAGACACTCACCAATCTGAGCCACCATCTCCTGATTTCATGGCGCCGCGCACAGATTCTCGATGCGATGCGTCATCGTGGCAAAGAAGTTCCTCCAATTCCCTTGTTCTCCGACCTACAGCCTCTGGTCTACAGCCTAGAGCCTGCGCGGCCCGCACCCATCCATCCACACTTTGGTTGCCACCACGAGGCCGCGCTATGAGTAGGCGCGGTTGATCCACCAGCCGGCTTGGCCTAGCTTCGCGGCGCAGCAAGGAATGATGTGCCGACCGTCAGTGTGATTCTCCCCGTGCGCAATGAAGAGCAGCACCTTGCCAGAAGTCTGCATGCCTTGCTGGCCGGGACCTACGACAGCTTCGACATCATCGTTGTCGACGACGACAGCACCGACGCAACAGTCGAGGTGGCCCGATCCTTTGAGAGTTCCGGGCGTGTGCGCGTGTTGCGTCACGAGCGCTGCCAAGGTCCGGCCGCCGCTGCCAACCTCGCCAGCCGCCAGACCAACGCCGATATCCTCTTCTTCGTCGATGGCGACTGCGAACCGGCCTTGGATTGGATTGAGCAGGGCGTGCGTTCTCTTGAGAACCCAGAGTTCTGTGCCGTGGAAGGGGCCGTGGTCTACGCCTGCACTACACCAACGATCCGCCACCGCATTCCCCTCAATCCGTTCTACAACCTCGCGCGCAGGGGCACCCTCACGGTACCCGGTACCGATTACGCCAACGGCAACTTTGCCGTGCGACGCTCCAGCTTCCTCACCGCTGGGGGGTTCAATGGTAAGCGCTATCCCTACGGGCGCGAGGACACGGATTTGGGCTTGCGCCTGCTGTCCTGCGGCAAGATTGCCTACAACCCCGCCATGCGTGTCACCCACCAGGAAGAGTTCTGGACGTTTATCGATCTGCTGCGTAACGCCCGTCGCTACGCCGCCGATGTTTGCCTTTTCAAAGATCACGGTGAATTCCACTTTCGGCGCGGGCGCATCCTGCACCCGCGCTTCCTTGCCGAACTGTGCCTGCCCCTACTGATCTTGCTCCGCTATCCGTTGCATTCCCTAGAAGACTTCCTCTTCCTGCCTCAGTTCTACGTTTACCTCCTGGCTCTGCGGCTAGTGATTTGGCGCACCGCGTGGCGCGAGAGAATTCTCGTTCTCTAGGTCCCGCCGTGACAGGACGCCGTCTGCGGATCAATTGTGATGATCTCGGCTACCATCCGACGATCAACGAGGCGATCGTCGAGATTCTATCTCGCGGCACAGTGCGCTCCACATCGCTGATGCCCGCGGCGCCATACTTCGAGGATGCGATCCAACGCCTGGCCGCTGCCGGGATCGACAGAGTTGGCGTCCACCTGACTCTCGGCAGCGAGTATCGGCGCCTGCCGATCCAACCACTGTGCGGGGTGCGGCGGGTTCCTTCTCTGGTCGATGAGCAAGGCATCTTTCCGCGTGACATCAGCATGCACCGGGAGCAGATCAATTTAGAAGAAGCCGAGATCGAACTGCGCGCTCAGATCGAACGTGCCCGTCAGTGCGGTCTTCGCCTCACGCACCTCGATGGGCACATGTTCTTCTACGAGCCGGATGTCGGTGGGCCAGGCCTCGCGGAAGTCGCTGCCCAGTTGGCGCGAGCCTACGCTCTCCCCATACGCTGGCGCTCGCCGGCAGAGCAAGGTTCGCCAACCGTCCACATGGTGTGGAAGGGTGCCGAGTCATTCGAAGAGCGCCGCGATCATTACCTTCGGCTCATCGCCGAAAACACTCTCAGCTTTGCCGAACTCATCATCCACCCGGGCAAGGATCTCACCGCCATGCGCGCATTCAGTTCTACCGGGCATCGCCGATTCGCCGACTACCTCTTCTTTCGCAGCGCGCAGCTTGAGACTGCGCTTGCGGACAACAATGTCGAGGTTGTCGGTTGGGACGAGCTTGGCCAATGCGACGCCTGCTGATTCTCTCTGTCGTGCCGAAGTGGCGTGCCTGGCAGGACGATCCACGAATGACAGACCGCCATTGCCGTCGCATCAGCACCTCCCCTCAGCTTTCCTCCGTATTGACCGCAAAAGGTATTCCCCATCGAAACCTGGGCGACTATTGCGCCCTAACCGGATGGGATGAAATCCATGCTGTCGTGACGCGTCAGCTCCACAAGCTTGCCGTGGCGAGTTCTCCACGCCTGCATGCAACCTGGCTCGACGACTGGTCCCACTTGATCGTCGACGAAGTTCGCAATGACGTCTTCTGGGGAGAGTTGGCGAAGCGCCTGCTGCGCAAGGAACGCCCAAAGGAGGTGTGGCTGCAAAGAGTTGCATCATCGCACCCGGCAGCGCCGCAAATCACGGTGCTTACCAGGGAACTAACCTTGCGCGGCATGCCCCCAAGAAGCTGGGTCCCTGGCAACAACACGTGAGAGTCTTCTTCGCAGGCTACGACGAGGCCGATCTCCCGGGCGTTCTGCCGGTGATCCAAGCTCTACATCGTCACCGCAAATGGCTGCCAGTCCTCGTCCCTGGCGTTTACTACCGGGAAGGTCAGGGGGTACTGACAACGCCTGCGCCTCGCGGCGTCGAGGTCATGCCCCTACGACTGGATGCGGCCGAGCAGCGGCGAGCTTCGCAAAGAGGACAACAACTCCGTCGTGAAGCTCGGCGCTGGGCGGATACAGCCGCATCAGCGGATGCAACCACGGCTCGTGGCTTGCGGTCTTTCCTCCGTCGCTCAGCGATGCCCGCGCTATTCGCCGCCTATGCGACAACGGAAATGGCCGCCGCAAAGCTGGCGGTGAGCGAGAAGCCGAGCCTGGTAGTCCTGCCGGAAGACACCGACTATCTCCGCGGCCGGCTATTGGCGCGCGTGTTTCGCGAGCACGGGGCGTACGTCGTCTGTTTGCCGCCCTGGTACTACAGCGCGTTCGTGCGTTACCCGCTGATCGGCACGCGGTACGCGCACAGCTATCTCGTTGGCACGCATTCCTTCGCGCGTCGCCTCCTACACGCCGGTGTTGGGCACGAGCGCTTGTGGGTAGTCGGCTGTCCCGTCTTCGATGAAGTAGCCGTAACGCCAGCTCCACCACCTGGGCGCTTCCTATACGCCTTGCAAGGTCTGCCGTGGGAACAGGGGATCGTCGGCGATCTGCTCCGCATCTTTGCCGGCGAGCCGGAGGCAACTCTCATCCTCAAGTCTCATCCGCAGCTTCCACGCCCAGACTGGCTGAGGCGTATACGGCAGCCCCGTAATGTCCGGCTCGCAGCCCAAGACAAGCCGCTGGCTTCGCTTCTCAAGGATACACGCTGTGTGATTGCGCAATCTTCGCGGATGCTGTTCGAGGCCGCCGTGAGCGGACGCGAGATCCTCGTTCCTCACTACGATGCCACGCCACTGCCCATCGACATCCCGGCCAAGAACCGCCGTCATGTCGTGGCAAGCTCAGCGGAGGAACTACAACGAATGGTGAGGCAAACAATGGCCGGGCGAGGGCACTCCCTAACCCGCGCTGACATTGCCCCGTATCACCCCAAGGCAACCCAGCGAACCGTAGAAGTGCTCAGCCGTTTGCTGTCCGAGCACGCGCCAAATCACCGCGACTAAGAGCACGGCGAAGAAGCTGCTGTACTGAGGCTACGACTCGTTCGACTGGGATCGCAGCGAAGCAGGCGCGGCAATGCTGGCAGGGCTCGATCATTCCGCACGGGGAGCCGGGGGCTTCCACGTAGAGATTGTCGTGCAAGTCGTAGCCCGTGAGCTGCGGCGATATGCGGCCACCGAAGACAACAACGCCTGCAAGCCCGACCGCCGCTGCGGCATGGTGTAAGCCGCCTTCCGGCCCAACATACAGGTCACAGTGAAGGAGCACGGCAGCAAAGCTGCGGAAGGTCGACTCGATCGCGTGAACACCGTCGAGAATTGGTCTCCCGTAACTCGGCTGCACGAAGGTGACACGATCGCGCAAGCTGTCCACGGTCGCCTGCCAGCGCTCGAATCCCCAGTCCTTCGTCGGCCCGAAGTCGACATTTGGTTCTATGGCGACGACCGGCATGGCTTGCCGTCGTGCAGCGACGAGAGCCGCGGCATGCGCAGTCTCCTCTCTCGAAAAACACAGCACCCCTGGTTCGGCGCGGTAGGGGCGAAAGGCTTGCCGTCGACCAGGCTCACTGCGTTCGTAGTCGAGGTAAGGGCGGCAGCCATAGTAGTTGCGCAGCCAGACGATACGGTCGCCTGGGGCTACGTCGGCAAGACGCGACAAGTGCGGATTGCGGTCAAAGACGCCAGTCTCGGACCACACTTCACGAACGCCATCACCGACAACGATCTTGGCTTGCGGGTCCACCTCTTTGAGCCGGCGCGCCTCCGCCGTCACCATGATGTCGTCCCCGTAGCCCATGCGCGGAGCGTCCTCGTAGCAGGTGCTCCACCGCTTGCCACGGCGTTGCGGTGCACCTCGAATGGTGCCCTCACCCTGTCCCGCGAGAATGCGCTTTGCACGCCAGATCGTTCCTACACCAGACGCGGGCCGAGGGCGGCCCGTCTCCAACTCAGATTCATCCATGTTTACAAGCAATGGAGACGCCCCCTCGACTGGGCTCGGGACAGGCGCGCCCCCGCGGCGCATGAGCCGGATTGCCCGCCCAGGCGATTTGGCGTGCAAAGCCGCGAGAATGCGGGAGAGGGGGACGCTTGCAGACCCAGATCCTGAAGGAACTTCTGCAAAAGCAGTCCGTGCAAGTCGCCT
>CAZGSN010000546.1:0-2243 GCA_964528465.1 uncultured Binatia bacterium (SeqCode) | reverse complement strand
GCTGAGGTGCTGAGGTGCTGGAGTGCTGGGCGGGAGTGCGAGAGGAAGAGGAGATTCTTAGAGCCGAAGGTCGTGACCCCGGCGCTCTGGGAAGGTATGCCTCGCCGCAGGCATGTGCAGAGCTAGACGCACCGCGCCAGGCGCGCTGAGCGCTGGTCTGCTGGAGCCCCTTGGCAGCTCGGCCTTTACCGTTGTTCCTATTCGATGATCGGGGCGTTGGGTGAGCTGGTTCGGCCCAGTTCCCAGGCAGCGCGTGGTTGGTAGGCGTTGGCGGCTTCGAGTTCGGCGCGGTTCCAAACGATGTCGGCATGCTGGTGCTCGGAGGCGCAACGCGGGTCGCCGCACTGTACCGCGGTCACAAGGACCTGCGACTCATCCATCAGCTTGGCGACACGGCCAAAGCGTGGGTAGGGGGCAAAGCCGGGAAGCGTAACGGTTGCGTTGAGAAGGATCGCCATGGTGCCTTTGCTAGGTGCATGCCGAGACTCTTGCAAGGGATGATCGACCGCGAACTGCGTCCATGTGGATTCCAGAAGCGCGTACGGCGTAACTGGGAACTAGGGAACCTCTGCACAAGTAGCCCTGTAATCAGATCGGGGTCGGAATCGGAATCGGGGTCGGAATCGGCCGCGACAAAGGTGGGGAGATCCCGTGTGAAATGAGATCGATACCGATTCCGATAGCGACCCCGACCCCGCAGGGATGGACTTGCACGGACTTTTGCAGAGGTTCCCTAGTGCGTCGCGAACCGTCCGTGTGCGTTGAAACGGCGCAAGGTCCAAGTTACAGAGCCGCGGCAAATTGCCGCGATGGGAGAAGTGGATTCATGGCTACGGTGATTACCTCTGAGTGCATCAATTGCGGGGCTTGTGAGCCGGAGTGTCCGAACACGGCCATTTATCAGGGTGGAGTGGAGTGGGAACTCAACGGGGCGAAGCATCCGGCCATTTCGCAAGAGATCTTTTTCATTGTTCCGGAGAAATGCACCGAGTGCGTCGGCTTCTTCGATCACGAAGCTTGCGCCGCGGTTTGTCCGGTCGATTGCTGTGTGCCGGATCCGGCGATTCCCGAAACCGAGGCAGTGCTCATGGCGCGTGCCAAGGAGCTACACCCGGGGCAAGATTTTCCTGCCGACTTCCCCTCGCGCTTCAAGAAAGAGGGTGGCGCCGCTGCTGCTGAACCTGCCGGTGCACCGAGCGCACCAAGCGTTGCTGCCGCGCCAGTAGCAGCCGCCGCGCCAGTAGCGCCCGCTACTCCGAAGCCTGCTGCTGCCGCGGCGCCGTCCGGTGTGCGCGTGGAGAGGGCATTGTCCGCACCTAAGGTGGCATCTCTGACCGCGCAGTTGGCCGCCGCACCACAACGCAAAGAGAAGGCTTTTGCTGGAGAGCTTCCCGCCACGTTCGAACAGGCCTTTGGTCAGTTGGCTGGCCGCCGTGCGGGAACCTCGGTCTTACTGAAGACCTTGGCGATCGTCGGCCAGCCGCTGCTCGGGGCGCTGCCGCATACGCAGAAGAAGACGATTGAGAACGCCGTCGGCGATGGACGGATCTTTACCGCTGCCGGGGCCACGGGAGTCAATGTTCTGCACAACATGATTCTGTACCCGATCCTCGTGCTTGCCGCGTCGGCAGCCACCGGTGGGCCGTCGCTGTTCAGCAAGCAGCTCGGCGGCATGATCTCTCTCGGAATGGCCATTGCGATTGGCGAGGCCATTTGGCGGATGCGCGAGGGCTTTCAGGGTTTGTCGGGCGATGAGGCCAAATATCGAATGGCAGTCTATGGCGCCCCGCTCGCCGTTCTCCTGGCGCCAATCCTGCGCACGCTCGGCCGCAGCGAAGAAACCGGCACCATTGCCATCGACGGCTTTCACGGGGGAACGTTCGAAGAAAAATTGGAACGCGAGCGGCGCTACGGCGAGGTCTACAAGCTCGAAGAAAAGCCCAACGGGTTTTACTTGCGTGTAGAGTTCCCCCGTTTTGTGCCCAAGTCGGCGCAGAAGGAAGAGCTGGGAGTCGGTGACGTCATGCCCGACTACGAATACGACCTTGCGCTGAAGGGTAATTTCTTCATCGTCAAGGGCAGCGTTACTGATCCCGCCTTGCGTAAACTCGCAGCGGTATCGCCGGCATTTCCACCGGACTTCACCACGAACATCGAGCTTCCCAAGCCCGTCTCGACATTCAAACACCGCTTCCGTGGCAAAGTCCTGGAAGTTGTGCTGCTGAAGCGCTGATCCTTATGAG
>CAZGSN010000545.1:0-2283 GCA_964528465.1 uncultured Binatia bacterium (SeqCode) | reverse complement strand
CATGCGTGGATGGCTGGTAGCGGCGGGAGCCCACGTAGAGGCGCTGCCGTTTTGTATATCGTTCGAGACTTGAATTCCCCCGGCTAGGTGGTGCACCACGCCTGCATAGAGCCGGTTCGGGGTAGTTGGATCCAGAGCTAGAGCCGCAACCGGATGGCCAAAGTCGTGGAGCGTCTGCCACGAAACTCCGGCATCGGTCGAGAAGACGATGCGGCCCCCGCTTAGATCAAGATAACTGTCCGTGATGATGGGTGGACGATACAGAGGTCCGATCGCAGCAGTGCTTGCGTACACCGTGGATCCGTTGGCATCGACAACGAGCTTGTTGAAATCCTTGAGGCCGTCTTGGGGAATCGGAGGAGTCGAAGAACCGCCGTTACTCACGTAGGGAGTCCAGGAGTGACCGCCATCAATGGATCTGGCTCCTTGAATGTCGGAGTACGCCGTTAGAAGGTTCAGGTCATCGAGCCAAAGAATCCAATGCGCAACCGTATTCTCGAGCCCGTTCCCATGAAACGCAGAAGTGGCTGAGACGGGGGTGCCCGCAGGATGACGGTCCGCCTGGGGAACATAGGCTGCTTGCCAGCTTGCGCCACCATCCATGCTGGTGTGCAGAAATCCACCATCATCGAAGCCAACAATGTTGGAGTCCACGGGCGATACCGCCAAAACGTTCGGAACCGTATCCCAATCTCCCCACCAGCGCTTGTACTGTCCGGGAACACCCTCGCCAGCCCAGCCTGTCTCAACGTTCTGATTCGCGCTGGTAAGCAGCGTCTCGTTCCACGTACTGCCGCGGTCGATCGACTTGTACAGCCGAATTCGCTTCGCCAGCGGGTCATATCCCATTGCGTAGGCCGTGCTGCCGTCATTGGCCGCCATTGCCACGTAGGACAATTTGCTCGAAGCGCCAACACCGGTAGCCGCCAGCCATGACGAGGACTGCGGGTCGAAGCGGTAAAGCCCAACGTAGTTCGAATAGATCTGGCTTTGCCAGACGTTCTTGGTGAGAGTCGAGTGCGTTGCGACGACAAGGGCCAGGCCACTCGCATCGCGCGCGCCTGTCAAGGCGCCAGGAAGTTCTCCTGCTGCGATACCGGGCATCGTCTCCGGAAGGAAGCTGCTGCCGTTGTCGTGGGAAACCAACAGGCCATCGTTGCTAGCGACGTAGATGTCTGCACCGTCGAACACGACGCCGCCGATAAACAGTCCGTTGCTTTGACTGGCGGCGGTATGCTTGGGCACGAACTGATCGCCCCCATCGGAAGAGAAATAGAGAGTGCTGTCATCGGCAAGCACCAGGCGGTCCGGCTGGACATAGTCTGTATACAACACCAACGCCGAACCCTGCGTTGGATCACTGAGGAGAGGGACCCACGACTGCCCCCCGTCCGTGCTCTTGCGGGGGGAAAAGCCGCCGCGCGCGAACACCGAACTATCACCAGCGTAAAGCCTCATCGGGTCGCTGGTGAACCGCACCACTGTACGCTGATTGGCCTGCAGTTGACTCGCCGGCACAATGTCCCAGGTGCTACCGAGGTCCTGGCTGTACAGCATCTCGCTCATGTCGCAGGCGAGAAACATCTTGCTGCCGTTAGGCTGAAAGCTGATTCCGTAGAGGGCTCCCCCTCCGCCAAGTCCGCGCGGCTGCCACGTTGCCGGGACACTTGCTTCCACGCTCGCCGCCAACAACGCGCGCATAGCGCACAGGAACCAAGCGGAAACCAACCATCTGCTTTTCCGCAGCCGACCAGTACACGTTTTGGGAACGGAATTATCCCACACGCGCGTCGGCGGTTGGACCGTATCCGCACTCGGATATCTAGTCGTCGTTTTCATAAATGGGAGGTTATCCCATTTAGCGCCCGTCGCAAAGAGAATTCGTACACCAACGAGGGCAACCCGACTCTACCTACGCTGGCAGGTAATCGGTCTTGCCTTTAGCCCCGGGATCGGACTACGACAGATGGAACATTGTGCCAACGGGAGTTGTGGTGGTGAAAGGTTTGATTCTTGTCGCAGCATTTGCCTGGCCCATTGTGTTTGGCGTGGTTGGGGCACGTGCGGATACGACCTTGGAGAGCCTGCGACAGGCAAAGTTCAAGGATACGGATGCGAGTGCCCCCGGCGGTGCCGCGACGATTTCGTTTGTCGACGACATTGAACTCTACTTCGTCGGCAATCCAACCTGTGCTGGCGGCGATGAAACCGAATTGCTCCTGTCTTCGTCTCAAGGAACAAGCCAACGTCTGGTGTTCCCATGCAGCAGGTGGGCGGCCAAGG
>CAZGSN010000544.1:0-4871 GCA_964528465.1 uncultured Binatia bacterium (SeqCode) | reverse complement strand
GGTGCGAATGGCCGGGCCCTGGGTGTCCATGAGGACGCCAACATGGACGCCACGTTCGCGGGCGGCGCCGCGAATGGCGGCGGAGACGCGGCGAATCCAATCGTGATTTCCGTGCGACATGTTGAGGCGGGCAATGTTCATTCCCGCCGTCGCCAGCTTGGCGATTACCTCCGACGAAGAGCTAGCCGGCCCCAGGGTGCAAATGATCTTGGTGTGGCGAAAGTCGCGGCGTGCAGTGGTCATAGCGTGGCCTCGCAAGATAGCGTGGCAGTAGCGCCGTACCATGGGGTTCTGGAGTGCTGGGGTGCGAGGGTTTTCCGGGAAGCCATTGCTTTGTGACGCAGCAGCGTTGACGGCCTTCTCGATCGGTCAACCGGTGCCATGGCGAACCGCCAAATAGTACCGCCGCTGGAGGTCGATACCATCCTCTGGCTCCCCGTCCGCAACCGTGTAAATGTCCTCGCGTATGTCGGCGAACTCGGCAGCCCACTCACGTGCGATACCGGCCTCCCATTCCGCACCAGCTTCGTCTTCATCCGGAACGATGACGATCACACGTACGCGGCCGGCTGGAATGCTTGCAGGCACAACACCATGCAGTCGGTGCTGCTGATCCACCTCTCCGACAAGTTCTACGGCTTCCGTGGGTCTCACCAATCCTCTGTATTGAGCTTGCAACGAATCGTCCAACCCGGTCAAGCAACTCCTTGCGCCCGGCCCCGTCGAAGGCGGCGCTCTTGACCGGGCTGTTAGCGAAGCGGCTGTGCCGATAGTAGCCTAAGCCCGCTCCGGCCCTTCAGGCTTTGGTTGCGGCCAAGAGCCCGCGCTGCGGGTCATCCCAATACATGCGCTCCAGCGATTGCGTGGCGGGTGCACATCCGCCACACTCAACGGCGGAGGAAGCCTCGCCATGCTCGATCGGATTGGTGTTGAACCGGGGGTTTGTGCAGGACGCCCGACGATTCGCGGGCTGCGGATCACCGTCGACTTCGTGCTCAAGCTCCTTGGTGACGGGCTGTCGGCCACCGATATCGTGCGCGAGTACCCGGAACTCGAACACGAGGACGTGTACCAGGCGGCGAAGTACGGCGCCTGGCTCGCGAGCGAGAAGACATCCGTCGTTGCATGAAACTTGGCGGACATGCACATCTCGCCACGCACAGTGCAGTATCTCCGCCAAACCGGCCACGAGGTTGTTCGTGTCGATGAGGTTCTCCCATCCACCGCTGCCGACGAAGTCATTCTTGCCAAGGCGCGGCAAGATGGACGGACAGTGCTGACGCAGGACCTGGATTTCACGAACCTGATCGCGCTGAGAAATCACGCAACGCCCTCGGTCATTACACTCCGCCTTCGGTCGAGTCGCGTGGAGCATGTCAATGAGGTCCTGAGACGCACGCTTCCCGGCCTCGAGAACGTAGTTGACACGGGAGCCGTCGTTACCGTCGACGAAGATCGCGCTCGGCAGCGAGCCTTGCCGTTGAAGGCTTAGGGAACGGATACGATTTCAGGAGACCTTCGTCTCTACTTCGCAGGGCGACCGAACAGCACGAGAACACCATGGCCAACAGATCTCCCCGAGGGGGCCTGCATCCCGAAACAACTTTCGCCCATGGCGAGGAGTGGGAGCTGTACCACAACAGTTTTTCCTTGTGCTCCAAGAAGGTACGCGTGTGCCTGGCGGAGTTGGCTCTGCCCTACGCTGGACACCACGTGCACCTCATCGAAACCGGCGCCTACGAAACCGTCCGCCCCTCTTTCTTGCGCATCAACCCGGGGGGCACCGTGCCGGTGCTCTTGCATCATGGCCATCCCATCTATGAGAGCCACGAGCAGATTGTTTACGCGGCCGAACACGCGGGCGAGTGCGGCAAGAAGCTCTTGCCCGCCGACCCGCAAGTCAGATCTGTAGTCGAGCACTGGGTCGACCGTGCATCGCTAGTCGGCAACCCCCTCGCTGGTTTAGAGTTGCGTGCCGGCCACTGCATTCCGCCGTTAACCTTTCCGATCTTCGCCACCATGGTCGCCTACATTCCGTATCGAGAGATCTTGCGAGGGCTGCTGACCCATCCCAATAAGGAGCGCCCGCTGTTCTTCACCCTGCTCAAGCTCCTCGGCGTCCACCGCCTACCTCATCTTGCACCCATCCTGAAGACGCTACGGCAAGCCCGCGAGCACATGGAAAATCATCTCGATGCGTTGACCCAACACCTGCAGCAACACGGCAAACCTTGGATTGCGGGAGAGCAGTTTACTCTCGCCGATGTGAGTTGGGTGGTAATTCTCGACCGCCTCGTCGAAGCCGATTGGGAAGAATTCTTTTGGGGCGAGGGCAAGCGCCCGCTCATCGCGGCCTACTGGGAGCGGTTGCGCACGCGTCCCAGCTACACGAGCCAAATCCTTGCGGCACGTTGCTCCAATACGATCCGTGGAATCAGCGATCTACATCAAGCCAAAGCTACTAACCCGGGCCTGCGGCACGCGCTTCACGGATAAGTCCCGATCGCAACCTACTGGAACTTCGGCTCCGTGCCGTCCGCCAAACGCCTGAGGTTGTCGCGATGCTTCGCAACCACGAAGAGCGCGGCGGCGGCAGCGCTTCCCGTAACGGCGGATGGCGCCCTCACAACCAAGCACGCTAGAGGCAGGCTGACCGCTGCACTCATCGACGCGAGCGACGCAACACGGGTAACCCTGGCCACCAGCACAAAGACCAGCACACTGATGGCGGCGGCGCTGGGCACCAAACCAAGGAAGCCGCCGAAGGCAGTGGCAACCCCCTTGCCACCAGTGAAACGTAGAAACAGGGAATACGAGTGCCCGAAGATCGAACTCAGAGCCGCCACGCAAGCCAGGCCATCGCCCCCCCATCCGTACCGCGTAATCTCGACGGCAACGAAACCCTTTAGGCTATCTCCCAGCAGGGTCGCGATACCGGCAAGCTTGCCGACTGTACGCGCCACATTGGTAGCACCGCTGTTGCCGCTGCCTTGGCGCTGCACATCGACGCCAACCAAGCGACCAATCCAAGGCCCGATAGGAAGCGAGCCGAGCAAGTAGCCGAGCAGAACAGGCACCAGCCAATGGTCCACCTGGGGCATCATCGTTGCCGACATGCGGCTCTCAGTCGTTCTCCGGTTCTAGAAGCGGATGCGCGAACGCTGCGAACGTTCCTGGCGACGTCCAACGCTGGCACCGAGAATCCAACCAACAAGGGCACCAATGATTCCGAAGGCAAACACCATCGGCCATCCCGAAGGGCTGCTCTGGCTGCTGCCGTCGCCTACTGGCAAGGGTCCTTCGAGAGACGGTTGCGAATCCATGCGCCGGCGCAACTCTTCTACGGCCAAGGTCAGACGTGCCACCTCGACGCGCAGCTTCTCCAGCAACGCCGTGTCCGGAGTCGCAACAACGGCAAGTGCCGGCGCCGCTTGTGCCACCGTAGCCGAAGGGAGTTCTGGGGTACCTGTACCGGTCGCGGTAGCCGGAGGGGCTGTAGCCGACTGCACCCAACGCGGTGTCGACGTGGGCGGTGGTGTTACTGCGGCCGCCACCCAACGAGTGGCGGTGAGCTTGGGCGTGGCCGTAGGTTGCGGCAGCGTCGGCGTCTTCGTCGCTTTTGGTTTACGCGTTGGGGTCGCGGTTCGTGTTGGCTTGGGGCTCTTGGTTGGGCGGGTAGCCGGCGTGCCTACGTCAGAGGGCGTCGGTGTTACCGCCACCTCGGGGGTCGTCTTTTCCTTGTCACGCAGAGATAAGAAGTCGGAACGCACATACCCCGTCTGCCCATTGCCGGTAACGATGCGTGCCCACTCGCCGCGCACCTCGTGCACTTCGACCCGATCACCGCGACCGAGCGTGGCGAACGGCGGGAACTCCGCACCCGGGCCACGGCGAACGTACAACTGCTCGGTGGAGACAGAGGCGGCCTGCTGTGCCTCGGCGGCCGTCGCAGGAATAACCAGAAGCAAGGCGACTCCGATGACGATCGCCTCCCTGATCCGGTAGCGCCGGCCCCGCTGCTCTCTCGTCATTGTCGCCGATGCGTTCTTTCTGCGTCTGGATTTGGATAATGGTCGGGGTGACTGGACTTGAACCAGCGACCTCACGGTCCCGAACCGTGCGCTCTACCAGTCTGAGCTACACCCCGGTGCTATTCGCATGCGTCTGCTTGATCTCGCTTCGCCGCGGCGGCTGGAGCTAACATAGGAAAGGGAAATTGCAACCAGCGTGCGGCAGCGATGCGATGGGCTGCGGGCCTTCTCCCTACTCCTTGCTGGCGCTTTCGGCGGCGGCGCGCATAGCTGAAATCGTATCCTTGTACTTGCTTGGGTCGTTGTCCTGAAAGATCCCAGAGCCGGAAACGATGACCTCAGCCCCAGCCCCAGCAACCAGTCCGGCATTCGCGACTTTGACTCCGCCGTCGATCTCAATCAGGAAGCTCAGACCATTGCGGCGTTTGAACTCGGCCGCCTGGCGCAGCTTCGGGGTGATGTCGATGAAGGCCTGCCCACCAAACCCTGGGTAGACGCTCATCAGCAGCAGCAAGTCGACCTCTCCAAGCACGTCGTAGACACTCTCGACCGGGGTATTGGGATTGATCACAACTCCCGGGCGCTTGCCGAGATCACGTATTAGCCGCACACAGTCGCGAACACTACCGACAATCTCTTGGTGGACCGAGATGTACTCGCTGCCCGCTTTGGCAAAGGCCGGAATGTACTTCTTTGGGTGCTCGATCATCAGGTGTGTATCGGTGGTGAGCTTACTGCGCTGGCACACCGCCGCAACGATATCCGGGCCGATCGTCAGGTTGGGGACAAAATGGCCGTCCATGACGTCGAGGTGCAACCAATCGGCACCAGCCGTAGCCA
>CAZGSN010000543.1:0-2157 GCA_964528465.1 uncultured Binatia bacterium (SeqCode) | reverse complement strand
TTTCTTTCTGACCTACGGCGATGGGCTTGCCGATGTCGATATCGGCAAGCTGCTGCAGTATCACCTAGCTCACAAGGGCGTGGTTACGCTCACCTCGGTACAGCCGGCTTCCAAGTACGGAATCGTCGAGTTCGACGCGCGCGGCCGTGTCACCAGCTTCAAGGAGAAGCCAAAGCTCGACGGCTGGATCAATGGTGGCTTCTTTGTTTGTCATCGTGCTGTGTTCGACTGGATCGGCGACAACGATGTCTTCGAGCAGGCACCACTCATGGGGCTTGCGAAGAGTGGCCGCTTGGTTTCGTACCCACATCAGGGACGCTGGGAGTGCATGGATACCTTCAAAGACGTGCAGTACCTCAATCACTTGTGGGATTCGGGGGATGCCTTCTGGAAAGTCTGGGATGACTGACACGCGTGGCGGCATGACCTCCGGCTTTTGGCGAGAACGGAATGTCTTGGTAACGGGTGCGAGTGGCCTCTTGGGTTCGTGGCTAACGCAGCGATTGGTCGCCGATCACGCCAACGTCACGATTCTCCTGCGCGACGCAGTTCCACTCTCCCACCTCGTGCATTCCGGTACCGTCAACGCCGTAACTGTCGTGCGCGCGGAACTCGAAGACTATGCCTCGATCGAGCGCACCCTGAACGAATACGAGATCGATACGGTCTTGCACCTGGGTGCGCAGACGATCGTTGGTACGGCGCACCGCTCTCCCTTGTCTACGTTCGAAGCCAACATTCGTGGCACCTATCATTTGCTGGAGGCGTGCCGTGTCCACTCTCGCCGGGTGCGGGGGATAGTCGTGGCTTCCAGCGATAAGGCCTATGGCGAGCAGGCGAAGCTACCCTATGTCGAGGAGATGCCGTTGCTGGGGCGCCACCCATACGCCGTGTCGAAAGCTTGTACCGACTTGTTAGCTCAGTCCTACATGCACACCTACAACCTACCGGCGGCCATCGTGCGTTGCGGCAATATCTTTGGAGGCGGCGATCTACACTGGAACCGCATTGTGCCGGGGACGATTCGCTCGCTCCTCCTCGGCGAGCGGCCGCAGATTCGCAGTAACGGCAAGATGCTGCGCGACTATGTCTACGTGCAAGACGTGGTCTCGGCCTATCTTTGCGTTGCCGAGAAGCTCCAAGAGCCGAAGGTGCGGGGATCGGCGTTCAACATTGCCAGCGAAAAGCCATCGACGGTGCTCGACATCGTCGGCCGCATCCAGCAACTCATGGGTTGCTCGCACCTGCGCCCGGAGATTCACGACTGTGCCGAAGGCGAGATCCGCAAGCAGTATCTCTCGGCACGACGAGCCCGCAGAATTCTCAAGTGGCGGCCGCGCTACTCGCTAGAGGCCGCCTTGAGCGAGACGATTGCTTGGTACCGAGAATTCTTCGAAGGGAAGCACTAGGTCATGGATTCGAACCGAGGCGGCGCGGCAACGACCACCCGCGCGAAATCACGACGGCAATGTCGCGCTTGCCTCAGTGGCAATACACATGTCTTTCTGCGCCTCGGCGATCACCCCATCGCCAACGCCTTCCTTACCAGGTCGCAACTGCAAGGGCCGGAGCTTCTGCTTCCCCTCAACGTTGTCGTGTGTCTCGATTGCGGCCTGATCCAGGTGGAGGACCAGGTGCCCAAGGGGTTCTTTAGCCACTACCTGTATGTTCCTTCAGCTTCGGCGACGATGGTGAAGCACTTTGCTGCTCTCGCTCGCTATCTGACGCGACGACTCAAGCTGACAACCGATGACCTGGTTGTCGACGTCGGCAGCAACAACGGCACCTTTCTGCGCAACTTCGAAGCTCTGGCGCCGCGGGCTCTCGGTGTGGAGCCGGCCGCCAATCTCGCCAAGATGGCACGGCAGCAAGGGGTTGAGACTCTTCGCGCTTATTTTGGGGCGGGCACGGCGCGGCGTATCCTCAAGACGCATGGTCCAGCCAAGCTTCTCACTACGACCAACACCTTCAACCACATCGATGACTTGCATGGCTTCATGGAGGGGGTGGTCACGCTTTTGGCGGCCGACGGCACCTTCATCGTCGAAGTTCCTCACGCCGGCGACCTGATTCGCGACAATGAGTTCGACACGGTCTATCACGAGCACCTTTCGCAGTTCACGGTACGGTCGATTGCGGCGCTGCTCGATGCCTTTG
>CAZGSN010000542.1:0-1944 GCA_964528465.1 uncultured Binatia bacterium (SeqCode) | reverse complement strand
CCAGGCCGCGTCTCGAAGGCCGTCCCGAGTGCCCTTGCGAGAATCTGAGTAATTGAACTGATGTTTTCGGGTTGAACTGCGGATGGACGCCAATGAACGCGGATACAGGCAGCAGCTACAAGGGCAAAAGGGGAAACGCTTGGGCTCTACGCCATCCACAGCTCTGTGCTTTTTGGTCTTGGTCCGTTTCGCAAACAGTCCGCGTCTATCCATGTCCCATCCGTGGTTCCAACTGATTTTCCGGGTTCAATCCAAGAACCTGGCGCGTTGCTCGGCTGCAGGGAGCGGGCATTGCTCGTACTTACCGAACCAGCCGTAGCGATGGCTGGCGAAGAAGCGATAGCCGGCATCGGCGAGTGAGGCGGGCAGCCAGCCCAGGGCCGCGAACCAGCGCCATGCTCCTGGGAGATCGTTGCAGATGGCGAGCACCGCGTCGGCGCGCCAGGTGACTTGCTCGTTCATACCAACGCGCTGCACGTAGAGAATCGAATCCAAGTCGTTTGGTAGCTGGGGATGGCGAGCACGTACCGCCGCGGCAGTGGGCCCTTGCAACGGTGCGAAACGGAACAGCCCCTGCGTGTCGACACGCAGCAGCCAGGCGACAGTACGGTTACAGAAACCGCAAACACCGTCGTAGAGCACCAAGCGCTCCGGGAGCACGGAATCGGCGTTGTTCGCCGAAGACGAGGAACCCTTTGCCATCACCCCTTGGCCGCAGTCTGCGCCGACGAACTCTTGGCCTTTTGTTGTTGCGCCAAGGCACAGCGCTGCTCGTAGGTTTTGCGAACCAATTGCGCATCACGCACGAAGTACTCGAGTTCGTGCATCTGCAGCGCCTGCGGTCCGTCGCACAGGGCCTGTTCCGGATGCGGGTGGAAGTCCACCAACACCATATTGGCGCCGGCAATGATTCCTTGGGCACAAACGTGAAAGATGTCGAGGATGCCGTCGGGGGCAATGTCGCGTTTGCCGACAGAATGGGAAGGGTCGATGCACACCGGCAGGCGGGTCAGCCGGTGCACCACCGGCACATGACTGAAGTCGACGAAGTTGCGATGCGGATCGCCGAGGTTGGTCTTCATGCCGCGCAGACAAAAGATGATGCGGTGATTGCCGCTGGTGGCCAGGTACTCGCAAGCATTCAACGACTCATCGAGGGTGATCCCCATGCCGCGCTTGAACAGAACCGGGAAATCGTTCTGCTGGCCGACGGCCTTGAGGAGTTCGAAGTTCTGTGCGTTGCGCGTGCCGATCTGCAGCATAACCCCGGTGGGATTACCGGCTGCCGCGAGCGCATCGCGGATCTCGTCGACGTGCGATTCGTGGGTGATCTCCATGGCAATCACCTTGATCCCATGCTTGCCGGCGAGTTCAAACAAAGAGGGCAGACAATTCTTGCCGTGGCCCTGAAAATCGTAGGGACTGGTGCGCGGCTTGTAGGCGCCGGCGCGCGTCGTCACGATGCCGAGCTGCTGCAACGCCTTGAACATCAGCTCGACGTTCTCAGGTGTATCGACGGCGCACAGCCCAGGGAATACGTGAAAGTCTTGTTCCGAAAAGCGCACGCCGTTGTATTCGAAGCCGACGGCCTCGGCTGCCCCGGCGTGACGCCCAATGGCGCGATACTTTTCACGGATGCGGATGGTCTTCTCGACCCCGGCGCATTCTTCGATCTCGTCTTGCGGCACGGTGCTGGTTTTCCCCAGCAAATAGATCTCGGTGAGCACGCGCGTTGCCCCTTCGATCTTGCGCACCTCGGCGCGCACCTCGGCATACTTGCGCTGCACGAGTTGTACGACCTGAGCAACTTCCGGTGACTCCGGCTGAATGTCGTCTTTCATTACAATGATCATGGGCGCCGCATCCTAGCCAGGCTTGGGGGAAGGTTCCACGTTGCCCCCCGATCCGGCGCTCGCGCCGGATCGGGAGGTGCACGGTGCGCCG
>CAZGSN010000541.1:0-3851 GCA_964528465.1 uncultured Binatia bacterium (SeqCode) | reverse complement strand
GGCGGCGTCTGGCTGATGTGGCTGCTCGGCTACAACCTCTCCGTGGCGGTGGCCGTCGGCTTCATCGCCCTGGCCGGCGTCGCCGCCGAGACCGGCGTCGTCATGCTCATCTACCTCGACCACGCCTGGGCGGCGGCGCAGCAAAAGTCAGTCGCTGCGGGACGGCGGGCGGGGCCGGCCGAACTCTACGCGGCGGTGATGGAAGGCGCGGTGGAACGCGTGCGGCCGAAGATGATGACCGTCGTCGCCATCATGGCCGGCCTGCTGCCGATCATGTGGGGCACGGGCACCGGCTCCGAAGTCATGCGCCGCATCGCCGCGCCGATGGTCGGCGGCATGATCTCCTCGACGATCCTGACGCTGATCGTGATTCCGGCGATTTATGCGTTGGTGAAGGAGAGGCGGTTTAAGTAGGGGGGGTGTGGTCTAACAGAGGTGTAACGTTTGAAATTACCGGCTTGCGCGGCTTTTCGCACAGGCCGTTGGATTTGAGAGGTTAGGAGGCACGACGGTATCGGCGGACAAAGCGTTCAACATTTTCGAGAAAGGCGTCAGTATCAAGGTAGTAATTGGGGTACGACTCACGGATGGACTTAAAGGAGTCGGCGCCTACGAGTACAGCCTGCGCCCCAGAGTAGTCCGCCAACTCAGGAAACAGCGGAAGTTGTCGTCCGCGCGGGTTCTGTGGCAAGAGGCGTTCATATCGCTCGTACTCGCGGTACGCCGCGTCAACGTTTCGCTTTGAAAAGGCAATGATCTGAAGTTCCGGCTCATCCGGTAGGAGGATAAGCAGGAAGTAGCCGGCCGACTTTGCGTCCAACTTCTCGGTCGCTTTGAGGGCAGTGCGATACGCTTTCAATTTCGCGGAAACCTGTAGCCTCTTCGCAAGCTCGGCGAGCGACCTTGCGATGGTGCCACGTGACGTCGCGGTGTGAGGCGCTGCACCGGGCTGCTCGGAAAACTCCAAGGCAAGAGCGGCATTCTGAAAAAAGATGAGCCAATTTCGCTCTCCTTCACTTGACTTTAGCGCTTGACCGATAACTGCACCGACTGTTTCAACCGCGGTAGCCCAAGCGTGTTGCATTTTAGTTCTGAGTTGTATCTCAAAAAGAAGTTTGTCGTATTCGGGATGACTGCGGCTCTTGAATCTATAGACAAGATGGAGGCTTCGATAACCGGAGAGCTTGGGGCAAAGAATGTAGTCATCTTCGGCGATAAACTCGTGCAGTGACTTACTTCGCTTGTAAGCGTCTCTTAGTTTGTAAACCTCATCTATTGTTTCGACAACGGCTCTACATCCACCGATGTCCTGCATCTGGGTAAGGCGCATGCTCGATTCCTTGGATAGCTTGGCAAGGATCGAGCGTGTACGTTTGAGCCGCTGCACAACGAGCGCGGTTGGGAGAACGCGATTGACTCTTTGGCGCAGGTCCATCGTGATCGTATTTAGCGGGAATGCGTGAGAGGAGCGCCAGTTCGCTAGGACGTCAAAGGCGTTGTCAATGGCATCCTGGGCCGCCTCCTTGTCCACAAGTACTCGGCCGGCGCGATCAACTGCAGCGCGACTGAATTTCAGTGCTTCGTGGCTCACGGTGCCCTGTACCCTCTAACGTCAATATCCAAATGGGTCAGCATCGATACTCATTCATCTCTCATAAGTTGTTAGGCGTGCTTCCATGCCTTCTCAAGGCGCTCAATTCCAGAGCCATCCGGGTCTTGGAGTTTTCCTGACTTAACCGCGTTTGCGTAAAGACCAACTGCTTGCCTAGCATCAGCGTAGCTTAGTAGCCCGGCGGCGACCGCTCCACGAAGTGTCTGGTCGATCTTCTCAATAAGCAGTCTGGACCGGATATTGGAAACCCGTTCAATAAGAAAAAATGCCTCTGCAGGGGAAGCTGATTTCTTTGGCTCACCAAAAAAGTGTTTCAGCGCGGCGGCGATGCCTAACACTCGTGTCTCAAAACGTACTGAGGAAAGATACATCTCAAGCTGCGCAGGCTTCCCGATAACATTGTTGAACCAGCGAGCCAGCATGATTTCAACCAGTTTCCGACGGACCAATTTCTTTTGGTCATTTATGAATAGAGTTCTTACTAACTGCTGTGTGATTGTTGAGCCCCCAGACCTGCGGCGAAGACCGATTATGTAGAGTGCCATGCGACCGAGTCCTCGAAGGCTAACTCCTGAGTGCGAGTAGAACTCCTTGTCTTCGATATGAACCAAGAGTTTCTTGGCGACAGACAGATCAATACCTAAGCGGTGTAACTCATGTTTTGCGAGAGTTGCACGGTAAATGACGTACTCGATGTTGTCGACTAACCTGAGTCCAAATGCTTGTGCAATCCGCTGAGCGAGGACAAGACCCGCTCGCTCGTGCGTATCTAGTAGAGCCTTCCTGTATACCCAAGACAGAACGACAAACCATGTGGCGGCAATACCAACAACAAGAAAAAGGGGCACAAAAGGTAAGTCTGTTCTGCTGTTCTGGATATGCTTTAGGAGCACTGCAAGCACAAAGAATGCTACTGCAGAAGAGATTCCGGCGATGGTAAAGCATGGATATGCGACGTAAGTGTTCCAGCCTGGGAAGAGGCGAACTGAGAACGGCTCATCGGCGCCTTCGATCCGCCAATTCGGCAACACAAGTTGGAGATTACCGTAGCTCATGCCAAGCATACGTCTCAAGACAATTACTTTTCGTGTGGCGAATACAACCGCTTTCTGGCGATCCGCAAAGTAACGCAACGTGAGGCCCCCAAACCCACCTGCAAGCACGAGAATCACCAATAGAGTTGCGACTTCCGGGACTATAGGTGCAAATGTAGCGACAAGTTTTTCCAAAGAGCCAAGCGCTAAGGCGCCGAGTGCTGCGCCGACAACTACAGCGAGATTTGCCGCGTTGAGGAAAACTCGCTCTTCGGCCTCTAGGACCTTCGTCGCGAATTTGTACTCTTCAAGTGCAACGTCTCTTTCCTTGAAGTGATATGTCGGAAAGTGCTGCTTCCAACTAGTGTCTTCGCTTTCGAGCTTCATGCTCTCCCTGAAGGGCCTAAGTGAGCCATCATCAACTATATTTCCGTGCCCTTTGACTATGGCTTAACGAACTTCAGCACGAACTCGTCCTTCGGCTGCGGCGGTTCGGGCGTGTTCCTGTCGCGCGGGTCGGACGGGTTGCGCAGGAAATGGCCTTCGTCGACCAGCCTGAATCCGGCGGCTTCGACTTCCTGACGCAGGAAGGCTTCCTCGATGCGGTGCAGGGTGCCCGACTCGGAGATGCCGGTGCCGGGCCGGCCCGAGTGGTCGGCGATCACGAAGATGACGCCCGGTTTGTGCGCGGCGAAGGTTTTGGCGAGACAGGATGGATCAGAATGGCTGGTCATTTCTGCGTCCCCCATGTTCTGTAAAGCGCGTTTCCGGGCGAGTGCCATTCGCATGGCATGGCCCAGAGTCTAGAGGATGAGCAACTGCCCTGCAATACACCTGCCCGCCAACGATAATTGAACTTGGCGTCCAAATAGCACCCATCTGCACCGTTCGCCCTGAGCTCGTCGAAGGGCGGGATAGTCCAGGCGCTGGCCGTTCATGGTTCGACAAGCTCACCACGAACGGCTCACACGGTTCGGCCAGTTCACCGCGAACGGTGCATCCGGCAATGCGGCATTTTCGGCGCCATGCTTAGCGCTTTTTTGCACCGCTTTTCTTGGCAGGCTGCTTCGCCGGCTTCTCTTCCGGCTTCTGGTAGTCGCCGAGGACGCCTTTCAGGGGGCAGATTTTGAGCGCCGGGCATTTCTGGCAGCCGGCGACGATGGCGATGGGGCAGAGGGTCATATTGTTCTCCTTGGTTCGGCGAG
>CAZGSN010000540.1:0-4415 GCA_964528465.1 uncultured Binatia bacterium (SeqCode) | reverse complement strand
CGTCGCGCCGTCTGTGGGTCGACAACGCCCTGTCGACCATTGTGCTGGTTTTTCTGGCGTCGGTGACCAAGACACTTTCGGTTCTTGTCCTGGTTGCGGTGTTTCTGTCGGTAGACGGATGGGTTAAGACCACGTTCCAGTATATGCCCTTGCAAGCCCTCCTCGCCGCGCTGTGCAGTATTCCGATGTTTGCGCTGTTGACGCTTACCCAGGTGGTCAGCGATGAGGAGGAGGAATGACCTACCCCTTGTCGCTTTCGAGAAGTGTCGCCTGCTGTGACCCACGCCGGGAGGGTTTGGCTTGATTGGTGTCGGTCAACGCGAGGTCCCCACGGTTCTACGCCGACGTCTCATTATTAGCGCCGGCGGGCTGGTGTTGGGGCTTTGCCTGCTGCTGTGTCGCCTGTGGTACTTGCAAGTCTTGCATGGCGACGAGATGCGGATCCTCTCGGAGAATAACCGGATTCGCCTGCACCGTGTGCAAGCCACGCGCGGTACGGTGGTCAACCGGCACGGCCGAGTGTTGATCGACAGCCGCCCATCCTTTGACGCGGTGGTGGTGCCGGAAGACGCCAAGAACCTGGAACTCGCCATCGAGAGCTTGGCGCAACTGCTCGACCAAAGCACGGCCGACATGCACAGCTTGCTGGCGCAGGCCAGCTCGCGACCGCCATTCCAGTCGATTACCGTCAAGCGCGATTTGAGCTGGGAAGATGTCGTGGCCTTGGAAACGCATCAGCTCGATCTGCCCGGTGTCAGCATGCAGATCACGCCGCGCCGCAGTTACCCGCTCGGGCAGACCCTGGCCCACCTTCTCGGGTATGTTGGGGAGGCAAGTCCGGAAGACCTGGAAGCGGACCAGCGCTACCGCATGGGGGACATGCTCGGCAAATCCGGCCTCGAGAAGCGATGGGAACAATCGCTACGCGGCACCAACGGCGGGCAGCAAGTGGAGGTCGATTCGGTGGGCCGCAAACTGCGCGTGTTGCGCGAAGTCGAAGAGGTTCCCGGGAGCACCATCAAGCTTACCGTGGATCTCGACCTGCAAGAGGCTACCGTGCGTGCCCTTGGCGAGCGCGACGGCAGTGTGGTCGCGCTTGACCCCAACACCGGCGAGATCCTCGCCTTTGTCAACCAACCGTCCTTTGACCCCAACGTGTTTGCGCGCGGCATCCGCCGCGACGAGTGGAACGCGCTACTCACCAACAAGCACCGGCCCCTCAACAACCGCGCCATCCAGGGCCAGTATCCACCCGGCTCGACATTCAAAATTGTGGTGGCTGCGGCAGCCCTCGAGGAAGGCATCATCAATCCGTTCACGCGCATTCACTGCCCCGGCGGCATGCAGTTTGGCAACCACTATTTTCGTTGCTGGAAGCACGGCGGCCATGGCTCGGTCGATCTGCACTTGGCCCTCGTGCAATCGTGCGACACGTTCTTCTATCAGGTGGCGCAACGCCTCGGCATCGAGCCGATCGCCAAGTATGCACGCTTGTTCGGCATGGGCATGCCTACCGGGATTGATCTCGAGCACGAGCGCAGCGGCATCATTCCCGACACCGCCTGGAAACGGAAACGTTTCAAACAGAATTGGTATGCCGGGGAGACCCTCTCCGCCGCCATTGGTCAAGGCTACGTAACCGCGACCCCTCTACAGATGGCAAACGTGATCGCAGCAACAGCGGTGGGCAAGCGCTTCCGCCCGCACTTCGTGAAGCAGGTAGAGAGCCCGGAAGGCGAGGTCATGCAACATGTCGAACCCGAGCTGGCAGCAGCCCTTCCGATCAAAGCTTCCACGCTGAACATTGTCCGTGCCGGCCTGCGCGATGTCGTCAACGCCGGGAACGGCACCGGTAAGAAGGCCAAGCTCAGTCAGATCGAAGTGGCGGGCAAGACGGGAACCTCGCAAGTCGTCAAGATTGGCCGCGAGCGCCTCAAGCCCAGCCAAATGGCGTTCCATCACCGTGACCACGCGTGGTTTGTTGCCTATGCGCCCGCGGAGAGCCCGGAGATTGCGGTTGCCGCCATCGTCGAGCACGCCGAAGGCGGCGGCGGGGCCGTGGCGGCGCCGTTGGTGCGCGAGGTGTTACACAAATTCTTCGAGCTCAAGAGGCAACGCGAAAGTATGAAGTATGCTGAAAATCGATCGCCGGCTGTTGGCACATTTTGATTGGTCGCTGTTGCTGCTGACGTTGCTGGTCATAGCCGCAGGGTTGATGACGGTGACCAGCGCCTCGCATCATGTCGGACAGGGTATCAGCCGCGTTGCCTTACGCCAAGCCATGTGGGCCGGCGCCGGCGTGGGTCTGTTGCTGTCGATGCTGAGCTTCGACTACCACCGCCTCGAGCGTTACGGCTACATCGTCTACGGCGTCACCGTGGTCTTGCTGGCCCTGGTGCCGCTGATCGGGACGTCTGGTGGTGGTGCACGCCGCTGGTTGCCGCTCGGACCCGTGGCCATCCAGCCTTCCGAGTTTGCCAAGATCGGCGTCATCATTGCCATGGCCCGCTTCCTTCATCGCGAGGTCGGCGAGCGGCCGCTGCCACTACGTACCGTGGTGTTGGCGGCGTTGCTTTTTGCCTTACCCGCCGCCTTTGTCCTGAAGCAGCCCGACCTCGGCACGGTGATCGCCATCGGCATGGCGGCGGCGGCAATTCTGTTTCTTGCCGGTCTTCGCATGCGTTGGGTGGTAGGAGTCCTCGCCATTGCCGCCATCGCGGCCCCGACGATTTGGACACATCTGAAGCCGTATCAGCAGCGCCGTATCCTTACCTTCATGGACCCGGACAGCGATCCGCTCGGCGCCGGCTATCACGTCATCCAATCCAAGATCGCCATTGGCTCCGGCATGTTGCAGGGCAAAGGCTACATGAGCGGTACGCAGAACCGGCTCAACTTTCTCCCCGAGCAGCACACCGACTTCATCTTTTCGGTATTTGCCGAGGAGTGGGGATTCCTGGGCGCCTTGCTGCTGCTGTCGTTGTACGCGGCGCTGTTGATTCGTTGCTTCATCGTCGCCAGTCGGGCTCGTGATTCTTTCGGGGTTCTGCTGGCGGCGGGGCTCACTGCTGGAATTTTTTGCCAGGTAGTCGTCAACATCGGCATGGCTACCGGATCGATGCCCGTTGTCGGTATCACCCTGCCATTTCTGAGCTATGGGGGTTCGTCGATGCTGGTGTGCCTGATGTCGATTGGGTTGTTGCTCAACATCAGCATGCGACGCTTCACCTTTTGAGGGCCGTGCGGCGCACTGGGGCAGAGAGAATGGACACCTACGATTTACCCGCCGTACAGGAGCTGTTGCGAATTGCATTGGCCGAGGACCTTGGTGCCGGCGACATCACCACGCGCCTGACGATTGCCGCGGAAACTCGCGCGCGTGCCGAGATCCGTGCCAAGCAAGTTGCAGTGATCGCGGGCATGCCCTTGGTTCGCAAGATCTGTGGCATCGCCGCGGTGGACGTTGTCGTTAGCGAGTTGCGCCGCGATGGCGAGCACGCCGAGAAAGGAACCGTGCTGGCTTCTCTGTCCGGATCGGCAAGCGCGCTGCTCAGTATTGAGCGCGTGACCTTGAATCTGCTGCAGCACATGTCCGGCATTGCCTCGCTGACGGCCCAGTTCGTTGCCGCTGTGCACGGCACCAAGGCGCGTATCGTCGATACTCGCAAGACACTTCCAGGCCTGCGGTTGCTGGAGAAGCACGCCGTTCGTGTCGGGGGTGGCTACAACCATCGCCAGCGACTCGACGACGGCATCCTTATCAAGAACAACCACATCACCGCGGCAGGTGGAGTGACGGCCGCCGTACACCAAGCTCGCGCCGGTGCCCCGCACGGGTTGAAGGTAGAAGTCGAATGCCGCACCCTCTCTGAGGTAGAAGAAGCCCTTGCCGCCGGGGCAGAAGCAATCTTGCTCGACAATATGTCGATGGCCGAGCTGAAGCGCGCGGTTCAGCTCATCGGCGGACGCGTTCTCACCGAAGCCTCGGGCGGTGTCAGCTTGGAGACCGTCCGCGCCATCGCCGAAAGCGGCGTCGATATCATCTCCGTCGGTGCCCTGACCCACTCCGCCCCCGCCGTCGATTTGCACATGCCACTCCAACTGGAGTAGGCCGCCGATCTTTCGCGAGTCCCCCTTCAGCCCGAAAACGACAATTGAACCGCGGATAGACGCCGATGAACACAGAGACAGACAGCAGCTACAAGAGCAAGAGGAGAAACGCTTGGGCTCTACGTCCGTCCACAGATCTGTGCTTCTTGGTCTTGATCCGTTTCGCAAGCAGTCCGCGTCTATCCGCGCCTGTCCTGATCTACTATCTCCTGATTTCGTCGCGCCGCGCACAGATTCTCGATGCGACGCGTCCTTGTGGCAAAGACTCTTCTCCGACCTCCGCGGTTTCTCCGACCTACAGCCTA
>CAZGSN010000539.1:0-4695 GCA_964528465.1 uncultured Binatia bacterium (SeqCode) | reverse complement strand
CATCGAGTAAGCGAATGGTTTGCTGCTGCATCAGACGTGGCCGGGCAACCGCATTGTTAGCGCGAAAGCGATTTCCACGTCTATAGCCATGGCGCGGCCTCTTGGCCGCAACCAAAGATTGAAGGGCCGGAACGGGCCGCGCAGGCGGTAGACCGTAGACCGTAGGCTGTAGGTCGGAGGAACAAAGAGATTGGAGAAGCTGCTCCTCCACGATGACGCATCGCATCGAGAATCTGTGCGCCGCGCAACGAAATCGGGAGATAGGTTGATTCGGGACGGAGAATTGAACCCGAAGATCCTGAAGTTCATGAAGAGGAATTGCCCGATGGCAGCTCTTTTCCTGACTTCATGACCTTCAGGCCCTTCATGGTAAATACGCTTTGGGCGAATCGCAGAATCCTCGGGATCAGGATGTCTGAGCCTCGAAGGGCCCCAGATCCGGCGCTAACGCCGAATCTGGGGAAGCTTACAAGTGGAGGCGCCGCCCGCCTTCAGTGGATCTCTCCTGCTAGCCAAGCCGCCGTATCCTCGGGAAGCTGTGGTAAATACTGCATGAACTCCTCGACCGTCTCACCCACCAAGCTACCGCTGAGATTCTCCTTGAGAAACTCATGATAGTGGCGAGCTACGCGCTCGCTGAGCAAGCCGCAGCGCTTCAGGGTTGGAATCACGAAACCTTGCACCGGGCCGAGCCGTCGCCCCTTGCCCATTCCGGCCGTGAGCTCCTCTCGTTCGTCGCGCACCGACTGCAACAAAGCAGCGCTATCCACACCCACCTCACCCCAGATTTTCAGGGCCTCGGTGAACAGGTTCTGCTGCGCACGGTTGTCGATGAGCGTCCGCGCCGCTTCCAGGGCAAAGTCTTCCAGCTCGGTGCGTTCCTGGTCATTCAAGCAAGGCACGCAACGTTCAATGTACTGCACGCCGTAGGCATGATGGCGCGACTCGTCGCGCGCCACGTAGGTGAGAAGGTCCTTCAGCAACGGCTCCTCGGTGAGGTGGCGCATCTCGCGAAAGCTGTAGAGCGCCAACCCCTCGACGACGATCTGCATACCCACCAGCTTGTGCATCCAGTTGTCGGTTTGCAGTGTGGTGTCGAGGATCGAGCGCAGCGCCGGCGCAATCGGGCGGATCTGGTCGAGCTTGTTGATGTACTTGGCAAACACCTCGACGTGGCGTGCTTCGTCCATCGTCTGCGTCGCCGCATAGAACTTCGCGTCCGTGTGCGGCACGGCGTTGACGAGTTGCGCTGCCACCATCAAGGCACCCTGCTCGCCGTGCAAGAAGTTGCTCAGGCGGAAGGCTGCCGTTCGCTTGGTCACCTCCCAACGCTGCTCGTCTTCGAGCCCACGCCAGTACGAGCACTTCTCAATCGGAATCGCCGTACCCAGCGGTGTCGATGCAAACGTCTCTTGATCAATCGACCGGTTCCAGTCGATCTCCCGCTCCGCAATCCACTGCGCCTCAGTCGCCTTGTCGTAGAGGCGGCGCAGCTCTTCTACCTCGGGTTCGTAGTTCCATTGGTAAATGATCTTCATGGCCGTATCGATGCCGGGCTCTTGGGTTGCGGTCTGAATGGAGAAATCGCTCATGAGAAGTCCTTTCGTGGGGTAACAATCAGCCGGCTGCGCGCTTGCGGGGCTCGGCCGTAAGAGTTTGCAACTCGTTGTCGCTGACCAGATTGATGAGGCGATGCAACTCGCGAATGGCCTGCTCCGGGCGCCCTGCATCCAGCGCCTTCAGGCAAGCATCCATGATTGGCACGAAGCGCCCGGGATCGCGTCGCAAACGCTGGCGCGACTCCCGCAACGGCGCCGAGGCGAGTAGGGAACGGGTCTGCCGTGCCAACATCTGCCAGATGCGGTTACCGGTCATATCGGAAAGTAAAACCAAGACATCGCGGGAGGCGGCAAAACGCGACTCCGCCTCTAAGTTCTCGTCGACGATCACATCCCGGAGCTTGCGTAACTCCAGCAACTGCTGCGGCTTGAACCTCTCCACAGCCAAGCGTGCCATCTCCAGAAGCAGCGGCAGCATGACTTCACCCATCTGCCGCAAGATCGACAGATCGACACGGCCGCGATGGAAGATCATCGCCGGCAAGACATCAAAGGAGACATTGGTCAACGGCTGCACCGTCGCGCCGTCACCCTGGCGTACACTCACCAAGCCGAGCCCCTCGAGAACCTTCATGGCTTCGCGAATCGAGGTGCGGTTGACGCGGAACTGAATGGCGAGTTCGCGCTCCGGCGGCAACTTGCTACCGGCCGCGAATTTGCCATCCAAAATCGCATCGCGCAGTTGCTCGGCAACTTCTTCGTGGAGACGGCGCCGCTGCGCGGGTTGAAACGGCTGCGATCGAGCCAGGGAGCGAACCATGACTGAGCCAGATATCCAATGGTCCAACCAGTCGCAAGCATCCCCCAACATCTTTCCAACAGGAAGATGGCATCGACCTCGGTCCGACAGTCCAATCGACAGGCGCTACGACCGGTGATAGCTAGGCCCACATGGCTGCCTCGGGCCGATACACGGAGAGCCTGATCTTGCCGCGGGCAATCCGCTTTCCGATTGAGTTCATTCCACCGGAGGAGTTCGCGCCCGAGCGTCTCGACACATGGCCCTCGGTCGCGGGGCGCATGGAGTATGTTGAGGGGAGGCTACTCTACATGCCACCGTGCGGGGAAACGCAGCAGTACACGGTTACCGACGTCGTTATCACCCTCGGCGCCTGGATTCGCCTGCACCCGGAATTCCTCCTTGGGACGAATGAGGCGGGGATGTTTCTCAATGACTCGATTCGCGCGGCCGACGCAGCCGTCTGGCGGCGTAGCGATGTTGGCCAGGTACGACGCGGCTTGCCGCGCGTTCCCCCAGTCTTGGCCGTCGAGGTTGCGGGAGAAGACGAAAGCGAAGGGGCACTCAGGGCCAAAGCCCAGTGGTACCTCGACGTGGGCGTGGCGACCGTGTGGCTAGTCCTGCCCGAGACCCGGGAGGTCGTCGTCATTCGTTCCACGGAAACGCGTCGTTTCCAACTTGGCGAGACCATCTCCCCCGACCCACACCTGCCAGACCTCGCCGTGCGCGTGGACGAGTTCTTCGTGCAACTTACTTCATGAGGCGTGCGGCTCGCCGTTCGGGGTCGGGATCGCAGTCGGGAGTCACGGGATTCCGCCAACGCCCACGCCGTCACCGGCGGCTACTTGGCTTGCCTGCGACGTAGCCGCCGCGTCAGCGCGTGGAGTCGGGTGGAATCTTCAGCCCCGCACCGCCGCACCAGGTACTGGCGCACCGGATACCGGCGCACCGGGCACTCCCAGATCCGGCGCTAACGCCGGGTCTGGGCCGCAAGCGGATGCCTGGCATCTGCGCGGGCACCTCCGTATAACGGCGGCACTGTGAATCGTTTGCAATTCGAGGAACTCGAGGACGCGGCGCTGGCGCCTTATGCGGTGCGCAGCAGCGCCAGTCGTGGGCGCGTGCATGCGGAGCCCGAACATGGGTTTCGCTTGGCGTTTCAGCGTGACCGCGATCGCGTCATCCACTCCACCGCGTTTCGGCGCCTGGAGTACAAGACGCAGGTCTTCGTCAATCACGAAGGGGACTACTATCGCACGCGGCTGACCCACTCGATGGAAACCGCGCAAATCGCACGCACGGTGGCGCGCGCCCTGCGGCTCAATCAAGACTTGGCGGAGGCAGTAGCGCTGGCCCACGACCTTGGGCACACACCCTTCGGCCACGCCGGCGAACGCTCTCTCGACCAACTCATGGCAGCGCACGGGGGCTTCGAGCACAACTCGCAGTGCTTACGCATCGTCGATCATTTGGAGGATCGCTATCCCGGCTTTCGTGGCCTCAATCTCACCTACGAGGTGCGCGAGAGCATCGTCAAGCACTCGCCGCCCTACGACAAGCCGCTCGCTACTGGCTTCGATCCGGGCTTGGCACCGTGCCTGGAAGCTCAGATCGTCGATTATGCCGACGAGATTGCTTACAACAGCCACGACATCGATGACGGCCTGAAATCGGGCCTGCTCACCATCGAGCAGCTCGCCGAGGTAGCGCTGTGGCGCGAGGTCTACGGGGAGGTGCGGGGCTTGTATCCCGACGTCGCCTTTCGGGTTGCCCGCCATCAGGTGCGGCGCACCCTGATCAATCGCATGGTGCACGATTTGATCGGCACCATTGAGACGCGCCTGACGGGCCTTGGCCTCGACAGCTTGGACGCGGTACGCGCCGTGGGCCGACCGATCGCGACATTCAGCGACGAGTTGGAAGAGAAACGCTTGGAGCTAAAGGCGTTCCTCATGGCCAACCTCTATCGCCACTACCGCGTGATGCGCATGGCCGCCAAGGCCGACCGCATCATGGGCGATTTGTTTCATGCATACATTGCCGAGCCGGCACAGTTGCCGCCGCATGTGAGCCAACGTTGCCGTGAGGGCGAGAGCCTAGCGCGAGTCGTCGCCGACTATATTGCCGGGATGACCGATCGCTTTGCCCTCGACGAGCACAAGAAGCTCTTCGACCCACACGAGCGAGTGTAGGCACCTGGCAAACGGGGAGGTGGAGAGGCGTGGAGCGAGTGGATCGAATCGAGGAGGAGAAGCTGCGGGCACAGGTCTATGGCAACGACCCGTCTTGTGCCTGCGATGCCGCCCCGGCAGCGCGGGGCTGCAAGGTTTGCGAAAC
>CAZGSN010000538.1:0-12795 GCA_964528465.1 uncultured Binatia bacterium (SeqCode) | reverse complement strand
AAATGGAATTTCTGGGTAGCAGCCCTGAAGGGGCGAGACTCGTATTGTGGCCTAATGAATCTCGCCCTTTCAGGGCTTCCATCTCTTCGCAACGGCATCTCCAGGGCGTTGCCCTGGGCTTTCGAATGGTTGCCCCTTCGGGGCGGAATCTCCTTAACCGCCCGGCATTGGGCCAAGGGGGGCTGCCCGCGGTCGCACGGCCGGTTTTCGTCCTGGCATCGGCTCTGTGGTTGGATCGTCTTTGGCCTCTTGCTGATACCGGCCGCGCTACGCGCCGAGCTATTGCAACAGATCGGTAGTCTGCGTGACAGCAGTGGGCCCTATGGTCTCCTCGGGGCGCACGGAATCGATGTGAGCCCGGATGGGCAGAGCCTCTACGTCGCTTCTTTCGTCGATGATTCCTTAGTGGTGCTGGAACGGAACCTACTCGCAGGATCGATTGCCTATGTGGAAAAGCACGTGAATCGCATTGCTGGTGTCGATGGGTTGATGTCGGCCACGGCCGTGGCGGTCTCGCCCGACGCGGCGGATGTGTATGTCGTTGGCTATTTCGCGGATGCCCTGGCGACATTCCGGCGCGACCCGGCTACCGGCAAGCTCAGCTTTCACCAAGTGTTCCACAACGAGAATGTCCCTGGGTTATCGGCACCGCGCTCCGTTTCGCTATCTGCGGACGGACGTTTCGTTTATGTCGCCACCTACTATGACGACTCGTTGGTTGTGTTTCGTCGCGATACGGCGAACGGCAGCCTCACCCATATTCAGACCCTGACCAACAACATCGATGGCGTTCACGGTTTGTTGCGCAACGCCGCGGTGGCAGTGAGCCCGGATGCCGCCAGCGTCTACGTTGCCAGTGAGGGTGGTGATGCCGTCGCCGTCTTCACTCGTGCCCCGGGTGCGGAGCAGCTCGCCTTTGTCGAAGCGATAGTCGATGGCGCGGAGGGGATCGTTGATCTTACCGGCCCTACCTCAATTACCGTGAGCCCCGATGGTGGCTACGTGTACGTCTTGGCGAAGCGCGCACTCCTCAGCTTTCGCCGCGATCTCTTCAGCGGCCGCTTGCAACTGCTGACCAGCAGCCGCGTCGGCATTGCCAGCAGTGAGGCAGACCCGGCTGCCAGCAGCCTGACGTTGAATCACGAGGGCACACTAGCATTCGTGACGCTCTCCCAGGAAGACAGCGTCGTGGTGTTTTCCCGCTCCCCACACAGCGGACGACTCGGACTACGCGAGCGATTGCGCTCCGGCGTGGATGGCGTCGACGGCATCGCCGGGGCACACGATGTGGCGGTTAGCCCTGATGATCGCTTCGTCTATGTGGCGGCACAGTTCGACGACGCGGTTACTACCTTCGAGGTCGCTGCCAACCCCTGCCCCAACGATTGCAATCAAGATGGGCTGCTGGGCATCGACGAGTTGGTGCAGACTGTTGCCGCGGCCGCCGGTACAGCCACGCAACCGGAGTGTGCTTCTCTCGACATCGGCAGCAACGGTGCCGAGGCCACAAACAAAATCACCCTAGCTGTCGACTATGGACTCTACGGGTGTCCATGACCTACCCCAAGCCACCACTGCCGTAGTTGGTAGCAGGACCTTCGCCGTCCGGGCCTAGGCGTCCATCGCTTCCGAAGTGTCCCTTTCCCGGAACGAAGTTGACCTCGATACGGATGCCGTCGGGATCTTCGAAGAGCACAGAGTAGTAGCCCGGGGCGAAAGAGCCGTCCTCCGGCGGGTGGATGATCTTGGCCTGCAACTCGTCGACGATAAATTTGTAGATGGTATCGACATCGTCTCGGCTGCGGGCGCGGAAGCAGAGATGGTGGAGGCCAGGGCGATCCTGGTCGAAAGGGCGATCGCGTTTGTCGTTGGGTGCCCCGCGCACCAAGATGCCGGTGCGGCTGCCGATGCAGTAGACAATCTCGTCGGCCTTGATCAGCGTGCTCATGTCGAAGAAGTGGCAAAGCTTCTCCCAGAACGGGACACAGCGCGCCGCGTCGTTCACCGTCAATTGAATGTGGGCAATACCGTTGAGGCTGACGCTCATATCCTACTCCTCCTTCTGAGCTGTGCTGGTAGAGCCGGTCGCGGGGCGGAACATGGGAAGGGTGATCTCATCGTTGATCCGTTCGAAGACAACCTCCACCGACATGCCGATGCGAATGTCGTGAGGCACACAGTCCACGAGCCGCGTGTGCAGGCGCGGCCCCTCGTCGAGTTCGACGATGGCGACAATGTACGGGGTGTCGGCGTTGAAGGCGGGATGCTGCGATTGGTGCACGACAATCCAACTATACACCTGGCCGCGCCCACACAGCGGTATCCATTCCTGCTTCTCGGAGAGGCATCTGGCGCACAGGATAGCCGGCGGAAAGCGCACGTGGCTGCAGTCCCCGCAGCGCTGCATGCGCAGCTCGCCTCGCTGCGCCGCTTGCCAATACGGGGCGCTGTCTTCGTTGGGTCGTGGCAGGGGCTTTTCGATCGTGAACATGTCAACAATCTCTCGGCTTCATGCACCGCGTGCCAGCACCAAGCCGGCATAGCTGACCGTGGGCGGGGCTTCGTGCGGGGCTCCGCCATAGCCGGTAACCAAACAGAGCTGGGCATTCGGCACCTGCCTCGCACCGCAAGTACCGCGCAACTGCCGTACACCTTCACGAATATGCCCAAAGCCCGAGAGGTGCCCTTCCGAAATCAAACCACCTGCCGTGTTGCAGGGAAGCTTTCCCCCGAGAGCTAGATTGCCGGCAGTCACAAAGGAGCCCAATTCTTCCGGGGCGCAAAGACCGTAGGCAATCAGGTCGTGCACGACACGTGGAGTAAAGGCATCGTAGATTTGCGCTACATCGATCGCGCTGGGAGTTACTCCCGCCATGGCGAAGGCAAGCTCGGCGGCGCGACTGCCGGCGAGGCGCTTGGGATCGTGGCCATCGGGATGGATGATTTCGCTGGCATGCGACTGGCCGGCACCGAGAACCCGCACGACGGGCTGCGCTAGGTCGCGAGCCCGTTCGACCGTGGTGACGATGCAAGCGCCGCCGCCGTCGGTGTTGGGACAGCAATCCAGCAAGCGCAACGGCTCAACCACCCAGCGTGACGCGAAGTATTGCTCGAGACTCATTGGCTTGCGCATCTGCGCTTCCGGATTGCTTTGCGCATGTTGGCGCCAGGTGACGGCAATGTGGCCGTAGGTTTCATCCGAGATGTGCCACACGTATTGCTGCCGGCGTTTGATGTGCGCCATCAGGGTGATGGCGCCAACGTCACCGTAGGGGACCTGAAACTCGGAGCCAAACAATTGCATGGCCACGCCCTGCGGCCAGTTCTGCGTGGCAAAGCAACACAGCACAGTAGAACAGTAACCCGCGGCGATTGCTGCCACGGCGGTTTGCACCGACCCACATGCGGTCGCGCCTCCTAAATCCATGGTCGCGGAGAAAGTGGGCTCGATGCCCAGATACGCCGCCACGCGCGCCGCCCAGCCGTGCTGCTCGCCCAGAATCGCCGGCATCATCACCAACACGCCGTCGATGTCGTCGCGCCGTACGCCGGCATCCTCCATGGCACGTTTGCTGGCTTCGAGCGTAAACCCCATGGTGCTCACGCCCGGAAGCTTTCCGAAGCGAGACACGCCGACACCGGCAATGGCCTGCTTGCCGCTCAGCGAAGACGAAGTCATGCGATCTCCAAGCAAAGCGCCTACCGACCCTTCCACACCGGCTCGCGCTTCTCACCGAAGGCGCGGATGCCTTCCATTGCATCTTCGGTGGAAAAGACTTCCCCGGCGTACGCCATCTCTCGATCGAGCGCTTCTTTCAACGGCAAGGCGAGACCTTTGAGGGCAGCCTCCTTGACCTTGCGCACGGCATAGGGGCCGTTCTTACAGATCAGTTCGGCATACTGGATGGCCGTGGGCATGAGATCGGCCAGCGGCACGACTTCGTTGACGATGCCGTAGTGGTAGGCCTTGTGCGCGCTGATGGGCTCCGCGGTCAACAAGATCTCCATGGCCCACGGAAAGGGCATTTGGCGCGGCAACTTCACTGTTGAGCCGCCGCCGGGGAACAGCCCTCGCCGCGGTTCACCGATGCCAAAGGTGGCATTCTCTGCGGCAATGCGAATGTCGGTGCCTTGCAGCATCTCCATACCGCCGGCAATGCAGAAGCCGTTCACCGCGGCGATGATCGGTTTGTAGATCTCGACTTCGCGCAAGACGGCAATCAACGAAGCGTTCACTGGGAAATCATGTCCCATGGTTTGCGTCCCGCCCGACGCCTGCAGCTCGCCGATGTTCTGTGTGACCATGGGAATGAACTCTTTCAAGTCGCCGCCGGCACAGAAAGCTTTGTCACCAGCGCCGGTGATGATCGCCACCCACAGATCCGGATCATCGCGAAAGTCGAGCCAGGCTTTGGCGAGCAGGCCGAAGGCTTCGAAGCTCAACGCGTTGCGTCGCTCCGGCCGATTGATGGTGAGAAAGGCAATGCGCCCCTTCTTCTCATAGAGGATTGGTGGCATGCGGTCTCCCGGCGGCGAATCGACTCGGCCCTTCTGCCAAGGCTTTGCGAGTCGTGGCTTCGAGCCTGAGTGCAGCATCGACCCCGCCAAGTCAAGGCGAGCCCAAGGTCTAGGATCTGCGGGATAGGGAACCTTCGCACAAGTCGGTGCAAGGCACCTTCCCTGCGGGGTCGGGGCCGCTATCGGAGTCGGTATTGATTTCATCTCACGCGCTGCACCCAGCCTTCGTCGCCGCCGATTCCGACACCGATTCCGACCTCGATCTAGTTGCAGGGCTACTTGCGCAGAGGTTCCTTAGCGGGCGTTGGCGCCGAGTCCTTTGACTTTTCCCGACTCGCAAGCAACAAGGCTCGCGCATGGCTGTGACCTACAAGCAGGCGGGTGTGGACATCGTTGCCGGGGATCGTGTGGCGGCGCAGGCGAAGGCCGCGGCGCGCGGGACGCACCGGCGCGAAGTAGTTTCTGGGATCGGTGGCTTTGGTGGAATGTTTCGGGTGCCGGCCGGATACCGCAAGCCGGTGATGGTGACTTCGACCGATAGCGCCGGCACCAAGGTCAAAATCGCCTTTGCCACAAACAAGCACGACACCATCGGCATTGATGTCGTGGCCATGAACGTCAACGACATTCTGACGGTCGGCGCCGAGCCGATTGCTTTCCTCGATTACTTTGCCACCGGCAAGCTCGAGGCGAAGGTGGCCGACGCGGTGGTGCGTGGGGTGGCACGTGGTTGCAAGGAAGCCAACTGCGCCTTGATCGGTGGCGAAACCGCAGAACTCCCGTCGTTGTACGCCGACGGCGAGTACGACATCGCCGGGTTTACCGTTGGTGTTGTTGAGGAACGTAAGATCATCGACGGAAGCCGTATCCGTCCTGGGGATGTCCTGATTGGCTTACCCTCGAACGGCATTCACTCCAACGGCTACTCGCTGGTGCGGCACATTTGCTTCGACATCGCCAAGCTGTCGCTGTCGAGCCGGCCGCCGGAACTCAAGACGCGCTTGGCCGAGGAGCTGCTACGTCCGACGCGCATCTACGTTCGCCCGGTTTTGAAGCTGCCGCTGCAACACGTGACCGGCATGGCACACATCACTGGCGGCGGCATGCCGAGCAAGCTTGGGCGTATCGTCCCCGACACCTGCACCGCCGAGGTGCGGCTCGGCAGTTGGCCTGTGCTTCCGGTGTTCCAAATGTTGCAGCGCCTTGGCAAGGTGGACCAAGAGGAAATGTTGCGGACCTTCAACATGGGCATTGGGTACATTGTCGTTGCTCCCGCCCGCCATGCCGACAAGATCCTCGCGGCGTTGAAACAGCAACGCGAGAAGGCCTACCGGATCGGCGAAGTGCGCCGCGCCAACAAGGGCGAGAAGAATCGCGTAGCGATAGGCTGAAGATCCGTGGGTAGGACTGCCGAAACTCTCCCAGATGGGATTCTCTGCTCGTTTGTCATCCCGGCGAATACGACTGTTGAGCTACTCGGAGAGTGCGGTTTCGTTCGCGCGTCGTCCTGGCGAAAGCCGGGACCCAGTGCTGGAAAGCCAGCACTTTCGCTTTCCAACGGACTCTGGCCCCCGGTTTTCGAGACCGGAGCAACAGTAAGATGGAATTCCGTCACCCCAGCGAAAGCCGAGGTCTAGTGCCAGATGGAGTCCACGATGTTGGTGTTCCACTCCTGGATTCCGGCTTTCGCCGGAATGACGAACGAACACAGAACTTCATCTCTGAGAGAATCGACACTCTCCTTCGCCGGGGTCTACGGTCTGCAGCCTCAGACCTCCTGATCCCAAGGAATCTGCCATGAGCCCAAAGCGAATTCACCATGCAGGGCATGAAGTCGGGAAAATGAGCTGCCGTCGGGCAATTGTTCTTCATGAACTTCATGATCTTCATGGTTTGATCCTCCGTTCCGAATCAACCTCAGCGGTATCGAGATCATTACAGAATCCACGCGGTGTCCTGAGTGTCGAACGCTTCTTGGTACTTGCGCATCGTGAGATCAGGAATTCCGAGCCTGCGTGCCCGCCGCCCGGGAGTCTGTCATGATGGCGACACTTGCCGTGGAGCCGCTTGCGGCTGTGGTGCTGCCGCCGGAGTCGTGGGACAATTGGTTATTCAGCACGCTCGGCAGCGCGCTCGATCAGAGCATTCTGCAATCGATGCAATTCGTTGTGGATCGCGTCATGCTGCCGCAGCCGGATGAGGTAGACACGCTGCGTCTGGCCGCCTCGCCTTTCTTGCACGGTGAGTTGACGAGCATGCCGCAGCGTTTCTTTGATTTTGCCGACGCTACGCCCGAGCCGTCGTATGTTCGCTCCGAGCACCGCCGCGGGTTGGAAGGTGGCGCCGTGGTCGCGCGTGAGCTGGAGGTGGACTACGAGCCCTACAGCGAAGCCTTTCGCGGCCAGGCCTCGCCCATTCTTGTCGAGCATTGGGTCCACGATTCCATGACTCCGCGCGCCACCGTGCTGGCCGTGCATGGCTTCACCATGGGTTGGCCGCGCATCGACTCGTTCGTTTTGTTTGCTTCGGAGTGTTTCCGCCGCGGTCTCGACGTGGCGCTCCTGACCTTGCCCTTCCACGGCCCACGCACCCCGAGCGACGCACGCTTTTCGGGGGAGCGCTTGGCAGCACCGCACGTCGGGCGTTTGAACGAAGGCGTTCGCCAGGCCGTGTACGAGATTCAAGTAGTGAAGCGTTGGCTGCAGGAAGAGAGCAACGCACCCGTTGGCATGCTGGGCCTCAGCCTGGGCGGGTATCTCTCGGCGTTGATGGCGGGGTTGAGCGACGATTTACGCTTTGTCGTTCCCATCGTTCCCCCCGTGTGCATGGGCGATCTCGCCTGGCGTTTCTACAACCGCAGCCGCCAGTTTCGCAGCGTCGACACGCCACCCTTCAGCTACGACGAGCTGCGCCGCATGTACCGAGTGCACTCGCCGCTCACCTTTTCCGCGCGGGTCGCCAAGGAGCGCTTGCTGATCGTGGCCGGCCGTGGCGATCAAATCGTTCCCCCCGAACACCCGCACTCCCTGTGGCGCCACTGGCAGGAGCCAGACATCTACTGGTTCAGCGGCAGCCACGTAGCCCCTTTCGGACGCAGCCGCATGATCGCCCACATCCTCGATCACATCGACCGATCCCTCGCCGTGAGCTGATCCAATCCGGCGTAGCACCTTCAAGGAGGTGCCGTCGCCGCTACCGGACGTGTACTCAGAAGGGGTCATGGGCTCCCATCGGCAAAGGGATCCGACAGGTCCGGATCTTCGATGAACGAATAGTCGGTCAGCGACTCGAGAAAGGCGAGCACAGCGTCGATCTCGTCGTCGGTGGCCTGGAAACCGCGAACCAGACCCGACTTGATCGGATTGAGGCGCCCGTCTCCGGCGTGCGGGCCCGACTCTATGAGGCGCCCGCCGCGCGCATAGTGCTCGAGGACTTCGCGGAGCGTGGCGATGCTGCCGTCGTGCATGTACGGCGCTGTCAGCGCTATGTTCCGGAGTCCTTGCGGGCGGAACAGGCCGCGATCGAAAAAGTCCTGCGTGAGTTCGAAGAGGCCCTGATTTCCGAGCGGATAGCTCCCGTCGCCTCCGATGTTATACAGCCCGTTGTTGAAGAAAGGATATAGGATGGTTCCTTCGCTCGTGTTCACATCCCGGTACGAAATCGAGAAGTTGACTCCGCTGTGGCAATGGAAACACTCGAACTGTTCGGAGTTGAAGAGTCTCAACCCGCGAATTTGCTGCTCGCTCAGGGCCGCCCTGTCGCCATTGTAGTAGCGGTCGTAGGCGCTGTCGCCGGAGACGAGCGTGCGGCAGAAGCTGGCGAGCGCGAAAATGATCTTCTGCAGGCTCACACCCTCCGAGCTGTCGGGGAACGCCGCCGCAAACATGTCGGAATAAACGGGATCGACTTCGAAGCGGTTGAGCACCTCCTGTCGGTTGTAATCCAGAACGCCGAGTTCGATCGGCCGGTCCGACTCGATCGGCACATGGATCTGGGCTTCCAGATCAAGCAGCACGTTGTTGCCCCAGGCGAGCGTGGAGAAGTACGCGACGTTGGCGAGGCCCTGGCTGTTGCGCGCCAGCACCTCGCCCGTCGATCCAACGGGCGTAGTCTCACCATCGCTGAATGCGAGCGCCTGGAGGTGACAGCTCGCGCACGACTGGGTCTGATTGCCGGACAGGCGACGGTCGTAGAAGAGCCGCCGGCCGAGGGCGATTTTCTTTGCGCTGATCGGATTGTAGGCAGGAATCGCCGGCTCGGCAAAGTGTGCCGGTAACTGGAGCAGCTCGCGAACCGGCGGCTGGGAAGGTTCCGATTCCCCTCCGCCACCGCCACCGCAGGCGGCAAAGCACAGAACGCCGAGCGCGATCCACCCACTCCGCAGTCGCGGCCCGTTGCCTCCTGCGCTTCGCAGAGAAAAGGCCTTAGAATACTGAAAATACACGGTTTCCGGCCGCTTCCGAGCTCCCGGTATCCATGTCGACGCCGAGGTTGCGGAAGACGATCCGGCAGTCGGGTTGACTTGTGCTGGAGTGACACTCGGCGCCTTTGACGACACCTGCGTCGGTGGTCACCTGCATGTCGACCTGCGCGAGCAGGCGGCGAACGTCGACGGCGATCATGTCCCGCGCGGGGTCGAAGTCGCTCAGCGACACGGCCGGTGTGTTCAGATTACCGCACGACTCGCGGTCGGTGAGCGCACGCGTCCCGTCGCCGCCGCAGTCGGTGCTGCCGACGTGCACGTAGCCCTCGCCGCGCGTGGCGTCACTACCCTGCACGGTGAAGTTCATGACGAAGAATCGGTACGCGAAGGCCCACGACCAGTGCAGCTCCGCCAGCGGCGAAGGCGCATCCTCCGTCGTGTGGTTGGCCAGGACCACTTTCATAAGGTGTTGGGGAATTCCCACGTCGAAGCTCACGCCCGTGATGTCGCCCTTGCTGGTGCGACCGGTGATCGTTGCATTGGTGCGTGCTGTTCCCTCCGGAAAGCTCAAGCCCTCGCCGGAGCAGGCGCCGCGGTCGGTGCCCGTCAGATCGACCAGCGCCACACTGCCGGCCGCATCAATGTACTGAAACTCGCTTGCGTCGAGCTCTGCCGGGATAGTCCCCCCGTCCGCGGTCGAGAACCTTACATTGCTGACGAAGAAGCGCAGGTCGCTGATCTCGACGCTATCCGTTCCCAACGGCCCCACGCCAGACACGATGGATCCACAGCCGACACGTGTGCCCTGGTCGACAGCCGCAAAGCCGAGCGCGAAGCTTTGTTGATTGTCGCCGCCCCCATCCCCACCGCACCCGGCGAGCAAAACGGCCGCCGCAATCATTCCCCGCCGCAAAGTCCTACGATTGATCATTGCTGTCCTCCCGTTCTAGCTTCTCCACCGTCTCTGCGGCGTGATGTGAAAAGGAGGCAGTAGTAGCTCGCCCTACCGTTGGTCGGAATGCGACAAATAGTCGCAGGCGTCAGATGTCGTGGACGTCGGCGCCGGGACAAATGGAGAGTTGGGCGCCGGCTGGAATCCAGAACGTCTGCAGTTCTTCGCCGCCCACGCATCGGAATCGAATCTCGCTCTGGTGGCCGCTCACGTTGTGGCACATCGTGCAGGCGGTTTCCCCGCGAAGGCAACGCCAGTCCTCGGGTTCGGCGAAGGAGGTCACCGTTTCGCACGTGACGACGAAGGGAGACGCGCTGCCTTCAGCCGCATAGGGATGCGCGCTGCCGGCGGAGAGCAGCATCGAAACACCGATGGTCGCAACGCAATTGAGCCCCCTTGAGTTCACCATTGAGTTCCGTTTCTTCATCTTCTGCATTTTACGGCGGCAAGTGCGCCGGGGCGATGCGACACGTTGACGCGGGTCTCCTCACGGGGCCTGCCTGTATGCGTCATATTGTCGCACTCGTTTCGGGAACGGCGGGTTCGCTTGAAGCCCTCGCGGAGCGGGGGCATGTTGGCAAGATGCAGGCCTTGGAGGTTCCACCCGGCCCCGCGCCTCCGATCACGGGCGAGAACAGCGCACGCACCCAGGTCGGGCTACCCTGGTTGGTCAGGCTGCGCTGGGGCACCCTCGGTGGGTTTCTCATCGCTGTGCTGGCGACGTCCTCCCTGATGGAGGTGCGCCTCCCTATTCTCTCCATTGCCGGAGCGTTCGCGATAACCGTCGCAACCAACTTGGGGGCCGCACGCGAAGTCGCCCGAAGGGGCACGATTTCGCCCGGCTGGGGTGCCTTCCTGCTCAGTTGCGACGTCGTGCTGCTCACCGTTTTGCTGCATTTCACCGGCGGGCCCACAAACCCCTTCAGCATTCTTTATCTCGTATACATCACGCTGGCCGCCGTTGTGCTCGGAGCGACATGGACGTGGTCGCTCGCCGCAGTGGCGATCACCTCCTACGGCGTCCTTTTCCTGACCAGCGACGGTTTCTCCGGCGCGGGGAGCCATCACAGTGAGTCTGCGGATTTTTCGCGGCATCTCGTCGAGATGTGGGCCGCATTCGCGGCCGCCGCCGGCTTGATCGCGCTCCTCGTCGTCCGGCTCGCAGCGGCAATCGAACGCCGCGACACGGAGATCATCGCCATCCGCGAACAGGTCTCGCGTGCCCAGCGGCTTGCGGCGTTGACCACCCTGGCCGCCGGCGCCGCCCACGAGCTCGGGACACCGCTGGCAACTATTGCGGTTGCGGCCAAGGAGCTCGAGCGCGCGATCGCCGCCTTGCCGCAATCGGCGGCGCGGCCGCTGTACGACGACACGCGGCTCATTCGGGCCGAGCTCGATCGCTGTCGTCGCATCCTCGATCGCATGGCCGTGCATTCGGGGGAAATGATCGGAGAGGCGCCCGCGCACGTAGCCGTTCGCGATCTGCCAGGAGACGTACTAGCGGAGTTGAACGGAAGGGACGCGGCGCGGGTATCGGTTTCCGTCGCCAGCGACTGCGAAAGCGTGAACGTCCCGCGGGGTGCTCTCGTGCAAAGCATTCTTTCGCTGATACGCAACGCCCTCGAAGCAACACCGCCGGGGCGAATGGTTCGCCTGTGCTTCGAGACATCTGCGCAGCGCATTCGCGTTTCGGTGCGCGATGAAGGACCGGGCATGGCCCCCGAGGTCCTAGCGCGCGCCGGCGAGCCCTTCTTCACGACCAAACCGGCCGGACACGGGATGGGCCTCGGACTATTCCTCGCCCGCACCGTCACCGAACAAATGGGCGGGCGCTTCGAGCTGGAATCTCAGCTCGGGCGTGGAGTGAAGGCCACGATCGATCTGCCCAGCGTGCAGGGTGGACCTCCTCATGCGTGACAACGTTGCCGAAGCGCAGCGCGTCGTCCTCATCGTCGACGACGACGACCGTTTCCGGACACGACTGACGCGTGCCTTTCGAGACCGTGGTTATAAAACCCTCGACGCGCCCGGCATAGAGGAAGCCCGATGCCTTCTGACGGATCATTCCGTGTCACATGCGGTGATTGATCTTCGCCTTGCGGACCGCTCCGGCCTCGACGTCGTCCGCCAGGCACGATCGAAGAGCGCCGAGATGAAGATCGTGGTCTTGACGGGGTACGGAAGCATCGCGACGGCCCTCGAGGCCATGAATCTCGGGGCGACCCACTACCTCACCAAGCCGGCGGATGTCGATGATATCGAAGGGAGCTTCGGCGGGCCCCCGCCAACAGGGGAAGAGGAGCCTCGCTCGCACCCCGACGTCCCATCTCTCGCGCGCGTTGAGTGGGAGCACATCAATCGCGTTCTCGTCGACTGCGGCGGAAATGTTTCCGAGGCAGCGCGGCGCCTGGGGCTTCATCGCCGTTCCCTGCAGAGGAAGCTAGCCAAGTTTCCGGTCTCGAAATAACGAGCGATGAGCGATGCAATTGAGCTCATCCGCGATTGGATCTTGCAGGGTGCAGAGAAATAACGTGGCATTTTCAAGTTGAAAACAGACGCGGATTGTCGCGCATTGACTTTAGAGGACGCCACCGACGAGGCCCTCACCCACGCCCCCGATCTCAGCGCGGCGTTCAAAACGATCCTTCAGGCTCGGGCAGATCCAGAATCCGCCTCACTCTTTCCAACCCCACAGCGCAACGCAGGCACATCACCGCAGCCCTTTCTAGGCCGGCGCTACGCAGGAGTGCCGACTCAGCCGGAAAACATCAGTTCAATCACCCACGTTCTCGCGAGGGCACTGGGAACGGCCTTCGAGACGCGGCCTGGACAGATGGCCGCTCCTCAGGCCGAACGGAAAATTTGTTGACTGAGCCCAGCAACCGTTCGCGCTGAGGAGCCG
>CAZGSN010000537.1:0-10469 GCA_964528465.1 uncultured Binatia bacterium (SeqCode) | reverse complement strand
CCTCTCTCCGCCCACCCGCTGGCAGCCCGGCGCAGGCATCCTCGTAGCCGAAAAGGAGCCTGACGTATGGAAGACGAAAGGCATCCGGCTGAGGGTGATGACGGCACCTGGCTCGTCCGTGCCCTCGCCCACGCAGCGCATTACTTGCCAGCACAGGGGCCGATTGCCGTGTTTGTTCATCACAATACGTTGCATGCTTTCGAGCACCTCCCCTTCCACCAAGCTGTTGTCAGGGCCAGCCGCATTTACGAGACCGAACCCTACCTTTCGGAAGCCCGCTTTCGTGAGTTTTACGCCAGCGGGCGGATCGACGACTCCGACGTCAGCGCGGCATTAGAGGAGTACTGGCGTTCTCGACCTGCCGTTGATGCGGCGGGATTTTGCGGGCGTCATCTCCAACGCCTAGCCCTCCTGCATGCGGTTGAGTCGCTGGAGGACTGTTTGATTTTTTGGCACACGCGAGAAGGCGACGCATTGTTGCAGTTTCGCGCCGATCTTGGTGCGGCGCAGCGCGCGTCCATCAAGTCCAACTACGAGTCGGAAGCGGCTGCACTTGCAGCCCTGTGGGCAGAGTGCCAGGCCGCTTTTCCCGGGGCGCCGCCGGAAGCGTCTCCCGATGGCGCGTCAGATCGGGGGCATGCCCTATGGACGCACCGCGACGGCCTCCTGCAAGCGACGGGTGAGGACCCGAACGATTTGGTCCACCCCATTTTGTCGCGTTTCGGGGCTGCCTTTTTGGATGACGGCTCGGCGGCTTGGCCGATGCCGGGTCGCGAGCACGGCTTCTTTCGCGCTTGGGCCGACCTTGTGGCCACCGACGCGGCTCCTTTGCCGGGATGGCTAGAGGGGTTGCAAGATGAGGTCGTCGCCGACGGTTATCGCGAGCGCGGACCAGAGGCCGTCATTCTCGATGTGCTTGCCGATCTTAATTTAGAACGCTCGCGATGGCAGGAGTATTTGACCCGGCTGCTGCTGCACTTGCGCGGTTGGGCCGGATTGTTTCACTGGTTCGAGTCGCATCCAAACGAACGCATTACCCGGGAACGCCACGTGCGCTTGCTCGACTTCTTGGCGGTGCGCTTGGTCTACGATCGCCGCGCCTGGGCGCATCTGGGGCACAAGCACTTTCATTTTTCCGGGGCGTTGCGCGGATTGGAGGCCCGCCTGTTGGCCGAAAAGAAAGAGCAGCAGCGAGCATCGGGCAGCGGCAATAAGTGGGCTCAAGCTTGGCGCATGTTTCAGCTTGCGCAGCTACTAGGCCTTGGGGCGCAGGACTTGCGACGGCTTGGAGTTGTCGCCCTGAAGGCGTTGCTCGCGCGCCTCGAGGACTTTGACGAGATGAGCCGCCGGCGAGTTTGGCAGGAGGCGTACGAGCGCCATTACCGCAATCAGGTGCTTGCCGCGCTGGCCGTCAACTTGCGCCAGCCGGGGGCGGTGCGCCGGCCGAGTGCGCCGCAGCAGCAGATCGTCTGCTGCATTGATGAACGTGAGGAATCGTTCCGTCGTCACCTGGAAGAAAACGAGCCAAGCGTGGAGACGTTTGGAACGGCGGGCTTTTTCGGGTTGCCGATTCAATACGCTGGGCTCGACGACGGGCACGAGGTTCCATTGTGCCCAATCGTGGTCACGCCCAGGCACGTTGTTCGCGAAGTGGCGGTCGATGAGGATCATCCTAAGGCGAGCGCGCGCCAGCAGCGTCGCCGCCGTCTTCATGTATGGCGACACACCAGTCGCCATGCCTCGCAGGCGTTGGTACGCGGCACCTTGGCAACGCCCTTCTTGGGGCTTGCCTCGGCGTTGGCGTTACCCAGCTATGTTCTGGCGCCGCGGCTTACGGCGCTCCTGCGCGACGCGCTGCAACACTATTTGCTGCCGGCTCCAGTGACGCGGCTAACCGGTGGGCAGGCGGAGGAAGAGGATGCCGCTCCGGCGTTGGGATTTCGCCTCGACGAACAAATCGAGCGTGTGGCCGCAACCCTGGAGAACATCGGACTGCGCGATGGCTTTGCGCGTGTGGTGTGCATTCTCGGGCACGGCTCGGTGAGCATGAACAACCCGCATGAATCGGCGCACGATTGTGGCGCCTGCGGCGGACGCCATGGCGGTGCGAACGCGCGCTTGTTTGCTGATTTTGCCAATCGCTCCTCGGTGCGCCGTGGTCTGGCACAGCGTGGGATTCACATTCCCGACGAAACCGTGTTCGTGGGCGGCATCCACAATACGTCATCCGACGCCGTCCTTTTGTTTGATCTGGACGCAGTTCCGGCTAGCCACAATGCCGATCTGGCGCGCTTGCGGAGTGTATTGGATCGTGCGCGTGCGTGGTCGGCTCATGAACGCTGCCGGCGTTTCGAATCGGCCCCGAGCCGCCTGACGCCGAAGCGGGCGTTGCGTCATGTCGAGGCCCGAGCCGAGGCTCTATCGGAACCTCGCCCGGAGTTGGGGCACTGCACGAATGCGGCGTGTATCGTGGGCCGGCGTAGCCTCAGTCGCAATCTCTTCTTGGATCGGCGCTCTTTCCTCGTGTCGTACGATCCGACGCAAGACGAGAGTGGTGCAGTGTTGGAAAGGACGCTTGTCGCGGTCGGTCCGGTAGGGGCGGGGATCAGCCTCGAGTACTACTTCTCCTTTGTCGACGGCACCGGTTACGGCTGCGGCACCAAGTTGCCGCACAATCTTGTCGGTATGCTCGGCGTGATGGACGGGCCGGCCAGCGATCTGCGCACCGGCCTTCCCAAGCAGATGATCGAGATCCATGAACCCATGCGGCTGCTGTTGATCGTCGAGGCCGAGACCGAGATGCTCGAAGCCATTGCCGGGCGTCAGCCCGGCATTCAGCAGTTGATTGCCAATCAGTGGATTCAGCTCGTCTCCTTGTCTCCCCGCAACGGGGTGATTCGGCGCTGGATCCCGGGTGGATGGGAAGGGTTGGAATTCGACGTGGATTCGTTGCCGCGCACGACCTCTTCCTTGTCTTGGTACGGGAGGCAGAAAGACTTCCTTCCTCCCGCTCTGATCCACGTCGCGGAGGTACCGCATGCAGCCTGAGTCGATAGTCGAAGTGTTGTGCATCCTCATCCCGATTGCCCCGGCCTTCGTCTTCGGTGTTTTGGCGCTCTTCTTCTTGGTGCAGAATCCGCCGTCGGAGCGGCAGACAGCCGGGCTGGTCACGGGGGGGTTACTCCTCTCGCTGTTGGCGATCGTTGGTGTGGAATACACCTGGTGGAGTGGGGATCAGGAGATCTTGCGCCTCAATCTGGGGAACTGGTTCGGACGCGGCGCGCATGGATTCGAGATCGCCTACCAGATCGATCGCCTATCGGCGACGGTTCTGCCCTTGGTCGGAGCGATCTCTTTGCTCGTAGCGCGGTTTGCCGTGCCCTACATGCATCGCGAGCCCGGGTTCACCAGATTTTTCATTCAACTCTCCCTCTTTGCTGCCGGAATGTTCGTTGTGGTGATGGCGGGGAGTGCGGATCTGTTGATGGTTGGCTGGGAGTGTGTGGGTCTGGCCTCGGCGCTGCTTGTGACCTTTTTCCATGAACGCTCGGCCCCGCCACGTGCGGCGGCACGTGTCTTTACCACATATCGCTTGTGTGACGTTGGGCTCTTGGTGGGGACGATGATGCTGCACGTTGTCGCCGGCAGCGCGGATTTCATGCAGGTATTCGGCGTTGCCGCTTGGCCGGGAGGCGCGGCACCTCTGCCTGCCGCGGCGGCCACCGCGATAGCATCGGCCTTTGCCCTTGCTGCCATCGGCAAGTCGGCGCAATTCCCTCTTGGCAATTGGCTGCCACGGGCCATGGAAGGCCCCACTCCTTCTAGCGCCGTGTTTTACGGCGGACCGGCTGTGCACGCTGGAGTCTACTTGCTGTTGCGGATAGCGCCGTTGCTGCAAGCAGCGCCGGTTATGTCAGCCGTGTTGGTTGTGATTGGTGTGGTTACGGCCTTGCACGCGACCATCTTGTGCCGGGTACAGTGTGATCAAAAGAGTCTGCTGGCGTATGCCACGATGACGCAGCTTGGTTTGATGGTGGCGGAGTGTGGCTTGGGTTGGTGGGATGTCGCGCGCTGGCATCTCGTCTGCCACGTGTGTCTGCGTACCTACCAGTTGTTGCGTGCACCTTCTGCCTTGCGTGACGCGCATGTGATGCGCGCCACCAATCACGGTCAGCCGTTTCTTGCGCCCGAGCTGGCGCCGCGCATCGTTTCTCCTCGGCTGCTGCGTTGGGCCTATCACTTGGGTCTCGAACGTACGCATATCGACACATTGATGGAGCGCTGGGTCGTTCATCCCGTGATTCGGCTGGGACAACGAGCCGACCAATTCGAACGCCACATCCTGCGCCGCCTGCGTCGCCCCGAACAAACCGCACCGATGCCTGTGAAAACAACGCACTGGGAGAGAGCGGTATGAGGCTCGATTCCATTCTTGCTTCTCCCGACTTGTCGTCTCCCGGGTGGCCTATGGCTGGCGTTGCCATCGTGGTGCTGGCGCTCGCGGCAGTGCTAGGGGCGCCGCGCCGTCAGCTCACGGCGCGCAACGTGGCAGCCTCGGTACTGGCGACGCTGGCAGGCTTTGCCCTGGTTGGCAGTCACGGCATCCTCTCTGTGTGCCTGTTGCTACCGCTGTCCTTGTCGCCGCTGTGGCTTGCGCTGGCGCATCGGGATCGCCCAGCTTCAGCCGATTCCGCTGCGTGGCTGCTGCTTGCCATTACAGCGCTGCCGCTGACCGCTGCTTTCCTGATTGCGTGTTTTGCTCCGCACCACGCCACCATCGCCTTTGCCTGCGTATTCGTCGCATTGATAGGTCGTATGGGGGCATTCCCTCTGCATCTGTGGCTGCCCGCCCTTGCCGAGGAAGCGCCACTACCGGTGTTGGCGTGGACGGCAACGGCGCCAGTGCCGGCATATTTGTTGGCGCGACTCTCGCCGTTGCTTTCTGATGATTTTGCACCCTACGCGCAGGAAGCGTTGGTTCTCATGGGCACCTTCGGCGCGCTGTACGGATCGGTACTGGCGTTGGCGCAGACGCACATGCGGCGCATGCTGGCCTATCTCGTTGTCAGCCAAGCGGGCACCATGCTGGTTGCCGTTGCGGTGGCGAATCCGGATAGTGCCGCCGGCGTGCTCTTAGCCTCAATCGCATATTCCCTGCCCTCGATTGGGCTCTTCCTGTTGGTGACGGCCGTCGAGGCGCGTACCGGGTCAGCACATCTGGATCAAATGCACGGATTGTCCAGCCCAGCTCCGCATCTCGCGGCAGCCTTCTTGGTGCTGGGGTTTGCGGAAGTTGGGTTCCCGGGCTCTCTGGGATTCGTTGCGGAGGACGTCATGCTGCACGGGATCCTGGCGACGCACCCGTGGATGGGAGCCCTGCTTCTGCTAGCGACGGCAATCAACGCCATCACCATGTTTCGATGCTTTCAACGCGTCTTTCTCGGGCCGCTGCCAAGGGATCGCCGCCTTGATGCGATTCCCGATTTGTTGCTGCGTGAGCGCCTCGTCGTAGTTGCCCTTGTCCTTTTCACGATGGTCGCCGGCACGGTGCCGGCGGCTGTCGTCGACTATGCCCATCACAGCGCTGCCCTCTTTGGCGCAGCGAAAGGAGTAGAACCATGAAGAATCTAGTTGCCTGGATGTTTGGAGCCCGCGGGTCGCACCAGGGCTGGCGGCTGTTCTTGGTGCTGTGCTTGCTCGCGTCTGGCCACGTCGCCCACGCTCTGGTGGAAGACAACGAAGGATGGTTCCAAATTACGGGCACTGGGCCCATTGCTGGACCGCTGCGTGCCTTCGTTGAGGTGCAGCCGCGCGTTGGCAAGAACGCGGCGACCGGCGATGTCGACATGCGCGCTCTCATTGTTCGTGGCGCCCTCGGCGTCGAGGTGTTGCCGCACTTCACCCTATGGGCCGGTTACGGATACACCCCAACCTTTAATCCGGATCGAGATGAGCATCGCATCTTCCAGCAAGCGCTTTACGATGCCAAGCTTGGCCCCTTCCATTTTTCGGATCGCGTGCGCCTGGAAGAGCGTTTGCTCGAAGATGCACCGGCGGCCTCGCTACGGCTGCGCAACCAGGCTCGCCTGGCATACCCGCTGCCTTGGATGCCTTCTTTCTCGCTTGTCCTAGCCGATGAGTTCTTCTTCGACCTCTACACCGTGCGCACTGCCCCGGTGTCGGGGTTTGATCAAAACCGCATGTTCTCCGGGGTGAGTCAGCAACTGACCGATCACATTCGCCTCGAACTCGACTACTTGAATCAAGTGCTCAATGGCCGCAGAGGGCATGAGGACACCATGCGCCACAGCGGCTTCATGCAACTTGCCTTCACTTGGTAAGGAAGCGTGGTGCTGCTGATTTCAGCAGCGCCGCCTGCATCCTATTGGCGTGACGCAACCAATCTGTCTCACCTGAGACGCGGTGAGACGGTTGGGTGTTTCTGACTCTCCAGTACATGAATCCATTGAGGATTCGCACAGATTTGCACTTCCCTCTCCGTCGTTTTCGTACCGCAGCGTGACATTCGTAGCACCTGTCTAGGAATGATGGCTGAAATCAGCCTTTTAGGACAACAGCCTCTACTACGGCACGCATCTTGGTTATTACCTGAGCCCGGGTCAAGTTACGCCTGGGTTTGACGACAGGGAGGTAGGTCTGTGGTGACAATGAGAGAGGCAACGTTGGGGGCAGGTCGAAGGCAAGGCACCGCAAGGGTTTCCGTAGCCTGGTGGGTTATCGTCATCAGCTCCTGCACGCTCTTGCGCTCGATACCGGCATACTCGTTGACCCAGCAATTTTGCGACACAGTGCCGAACCAGAATACAGACTGGACGCAGACGGTAACGGTCACGCAGTTTGATCCCTCTCTTGGGGTGCTTGCCGACATCACCCTGACGGCGACGGTGAACGATACTCAGATTCTGAAGATGGAGAACAAGGACGTGGCGCCGTGCACCGGAACCTCGACGGGCACAGCCAATGCGACCTTGACCACGCCAAATACCTCCACGGTGATTGCTTCGGCAAATAACGTGTTCTCCCAAACGCTTGCGGCCTTTGATGGCGTCGTTGATTTCGGTGGGACCTCCGGAGCGACATCGGCACTGCTGCTGAGCATGGCCAGTACCTCGATGCCGTATCCGCCTGCCAACTACTCCGATTTCATTGGTCTGGGCACCGTCTCGATGGACGTTTACGCGGACGGCTCTTCTATCGTAACTGGTTGCGGCAACCACGTTGCCCAGGTCACTACGACTGCCTCCGCCGAGGTATGTGTGACGTACACGTACTTCGTTCCGACGGCCACACCGACAATTTCGCGCACCCCAACCCGTACTCCGACGATCACCCTATCTCCAACGCGCACGAATACCGGGGTGCCGACGAATACCGCAACCCGCACCCCAACACAGACGCCGACGGTGACCGTTACCGGGACGCTGCCGACATTTACGCAGACCCCAACTCGTACGCGGACGCAGACACCTACCCGAACGCAGACTCCCACGCGCACGCCAAGCCCTAACAACTTCCAGATCGTGTGCAGCGCGGCGCCGATTCCGTTGACCACGACCCCGTGGAACTCGAGTCTCAGCGTCGCCAAGTTCAATCCGTCGTTAGGTGTGCTCTTGGCTGTCGAGGTCACGGCGAGCAACTCCATCATTCAAGATCTTGCCGTGGAGAACCTCGATACCAACCCGGCGACCGTGCAAGGCACTGGAACGGGCTCCATCATCGCTACGATGCCTACGGCTCCGAACATAACCGTCAACGCGCAGACCTTCCTGCCGCCAACGATGGTCACGGCGTATGATGGTACCCTTGATTTTGCAGGCACCTCCGGTGTGAGTCTTCCGGGCCAGGTGGCAAACGGATCGACGCTACGCTCGCCCTATCTTCCAATCTCCGACTTCAACGGACCTGGAACGGTGGTCATCCCGGTCGCGGGTAACGGAATTTTCAGTGCTTCCGGCAGCGGCAATCTGGCCACGCAGGTGAACACGCAAGTTGGGGCCGATGTGTGTGTGACCTATTACTACGCACCGCCGACCCCGACGCCCACGGTGACGCCGACCAACACGCCGACATCGACGCCGACGAATACGCCAACCAATACTCCAACCCGCACTCCGACCAGCACGCCGACCCACACGCCGACACGAACCTTTACCCCAACCCCGACTGTCGCCTTTCCAACGGGACTCCTGAAGACTCTGTTTACGACATCCGAGGCCGACAGCACCGGGACCGACCTGCTCGTCGGTGAGGTGGTGACCTTCCGCTTGCAGTTCCAAGCCCAGCAAGGGGCCGTCGCCCAGGTGGAGTATGTCGATACATTGCCCGTCGGCCTCGGCTACATTGCGGGTTCGACGCGGCTATCGCGAGTGTTCGACAACGTGCTTACTGCCTCTGCAAACCCGGGGGGAATCAACTCGGCGCCGAGTGGTACTTACGTGAACCTCACCGACGGCGTCGATGCGATCATCAGCGGACAGATTCTTACCGTCGCTTTGGGAGACTTGAACAACCTCGATAACGACGGCAACGCCGAGACCTATACCCTAGAGTTCAAGGCTATCGCCGAGAACAGCACCACCAATAACCGTGGCGATACCTTTGTGAACACGGTGGCTCTGAACTTCTTGGATGGCTTTCTGCAACCCCAGCAACTGACTTCCAGCAGTCCGAGCATGTTGCTGAAGGAGGCGCAACTCACAGTGGATAAGGTCGCCAATCCCACACTGCTCGATGGCAATGCGGGTGGCAATGTCCATTTCACGATCACGGTTACCAACTCGGCGGATGCGCTCAGCACCGTTGCCTACGACACGGTGATCTTCGATTCCATTCCGACCAGTTTCGACGGGATTAGCAATGTTGTGGTTTCGTCGAGTGGCGCGACGGGCCTGACGAATACCAGCACCGTGCACAAGATCGAGTTGGCGATCACTTCACTCGTACCGGGCGGGCAGGTGGTCATTGATTTCGACGCATACGCGCCGCCTCCGGTTCCGGATAACATCGTCAACGCGGTGGTGACACGTTGGACCAGCATCCCAGGTTCATCCGGCACTGGAAACGCCGCACCGGGTACTCCCGGCACAATCCAGGGCGAACGCAACAGCACCAATGGCTACGTCGCCAATGACGACGCACAGGTGGCGAGCCTGACGGCCTCGACGCCGACACGCACGCGTCCACCCACCAACACGCCGCTGCCGTCCAGCTACACGCAGACACCGACGCCGACGGGTCCCACGCCTACGCCGACTCCTACCATTCCACCGCCATCGCCTACCTTAGGAACTGGCGGGCTGATGAGTGTGCGGCTGGTGTCGGTAGGCCGCGTCAACCCGGGCAGCGAAATGAACTACTCGATTGCCCTGGTCACCTACTCGGATGGCCTGTCTCCACAGGTCCAAGTAGAGTTGATGCTGCCAGACGAGGTTGAGCTGATCAGCACCACCCCAGCGGCTACCTCGGCACCTGAGCCCGGGCAGACGGGAAGAATCTTCTGGGATCTCGGGGACATCGTCGGGCCCAAGAATCACCCGCTCAATGTCAAGGTGCGTGTGCGTTCGGATGGTACGTTGGGTACCCAGTTTGCGGCCCATCTCCACGTGGTCAACGGCTTTGGAGAGGTCTTCGATCTCGAGCGACTCAGTCGTGTCGGGCGCTTCGATTCACCGGCTCTCAATCGCGTCAAGACCGACGGCTTCGTCATGTCGATTACTGGTAGTCGGTTGATCCGCCCCGGGGACACACTCAAGTACAGGTTGGCGACATCCTCGTACATGCCGAATGGCTTCGCCGATCCGACCATTACGGTTCTGATCCCGGCGGAAATCGTCTTCAATTCCGCTTCGGTGGCACCGACATCCGTCGAGACGCAGAGCAACGGTTCCACGGTGGTCCAGTGGCAGTTCCACACTCCCGGCAAGAGCAAGCGCATCCAGATCAATGCCACGGCCGGTGCGTCGATCGTTCCCGGAAACATCTTTGAGACCTTCGCCACACTCCAAGACGGCGACTACGAGGGAATGGCCGTAAGCACGCAGAGCGTGCCGTAGATTTGGAGGCAGTATCACCGAGTCCACCCGAGGGCTCGGTGATACTGCTCAAAATTCTTGAAAAGTCAGGGTTTGGGTCTCGCCGGATCCCTGCTCGTCCTTGGATCGCTGCCCGTCTGTCGTTATCGAAAAAACTCCGAGCAAGGCTTCCCGCAGCGCGGCCGCGCCGGAGAAGGATACTCGTTGCAAGGCGGCAAACACGCGCGCTGCATACGCCGCGGCTTTGGCACAGTCGTAGCGGCAGGGGTAGAAGGTCACGATGCGCACGTGGCGATCCGCGGCCAGATCATTCAGGCGCCCGAGGAATCGCTGCGACGCCGAAGCCGCGCACTCGGCGGCTACGAAATCCTCGTGGGCAAGACGTCCATCGATACGGCGGGTAACGCTGCGGCGCAG
>CAZGSN010000536.1:0-10663 GCA_964528465.1 uncultured Binatia bacterium (SeqCode) | reverse complement strand
GATGACCCCAGCCCGCGCCGCAACCGTGAGCAAATTCTCTGGAACATAGGCGTCGGCTGCCGGCGTGCTGGCAACTACAGGGAACAAGCGCCCACGCTCCGGCGAATCTTCATCAACATCCACCAGCAACACAGGAGCATCACGGTTAGGCGCAATGACGTCACCAACACGGCGTGCCGCCAAGGCGCCAGAAAAACGAAAGTTGCAAACGGCGGTGGTAGGTGCACCGCGCCGCTCCTTAGCCACCTCTAGAATCGGCGGGATGATGCGGTTGCTGGGCGGAAACGGAAAGCCGGTTAGGTCCGGCGTGCCGTCGCTGCCTTGGCGCAAGTCCGACGGAAACGGAAAATCATAGAACCGATCCGGCACGCCCAGATCGCTCTCCAAGTCGAACGCCACCACAGTTCCGGGTACGGCCCTAGCCGGCAACTGCGCCGGATCCGAGTCGCCGCAGCCGACAAAGCAGAGACACGTCATTGCTACCAAGAGCCGGATGAGCATTGCCGCAAGTTACAGGACGAAAAGGGTTACGGCAAAGTCCTAGCTCCGGCGCGAGCGCCGGAGCTGGAAGTACCCGGTGCACCGGTTCGCCGGTGCGGGGTAAGGCGTTCCCGTGCACCTCCCGATCCGGGCGAGCGCCGGATCGGGCTGCCACTTTCCCTTCGCCCGCCTCCAAGATAGGGGGAGCGGCTATGCCGACACTCGCACCCGAAACCTTCACGCCCAGCGAGCGCGCCGCCCTGGCTCCATACTTCACCAACCTCGACGGTCCGGTCTTCGCCCTGCACAATCTTCCCGAAGTAGTGAAGGGAGCCTTGTTTGCTCGCTACTCGCGCTCGCCGAAATCGTTGCGCCGACTGTTCTTGGACGAGTTCTACGATCAAGTGGCGGAGGCGGCCACGGCGTCGGATGTCGGCCTCGGCCGTGCCGACAAGCTCTACGAGCGCGTATTTGACGAATACGGAGACGACTCGGTAGCGCAGCTCGGGGGTGCCCACCTCGCGTGCGAGGGTGCCTCCAATCTACTTACCAAGGTGCTGGAGTGGGGACGGCTCATGGCCTACCTCGAACAGTCGACGCGCTACATTCCCTACAACGATCGCAGCGGTGGCTGTTGGCGTTACTTGATCCCGGTTGAACTCGACGGACATCCACTGCGCGACACCTACGCGGCGACACTCGACCATGCCTTTTCCACCTACGCACGTTGGATCGAACCGATGGAGCGGCACTACATGGCCCTGCACCCGCAACAGCCGGGAGACTCCGACGCCGTTTACAAACGCACCATCCGCGCCAAGGCCCTCGACACGCTCCGTGGCCTGTTGCCGGCTGCAACGCAGTCCAACGTAGGTCTGTTCGGTAGCGGTCAGGCCTATGAAGCCTTGCTCCTGCGCATGCGCCTACATCCCTTGGCGGAGGTGCGTAACTACGCGGCGCTCATGCTCCTCGAGCTGCGCAAGGTCATCCCCTCCTTTCTCAAACGCGTCGACCGCAAGGATCGTGGCGAGCGCTGGAGCCAGTACTTGCGAGACATCGCCCAGCAAACGGAGGCCATCAGCACACGCCTTCTCGGACCGCTTGCCGCGCAGCCTTGCGCCGAGGTTACCCTCAGCGATTTCGATCCTGAAGGAGAGGTCAAGGTCGTAGCCGCAGCTCTCTATGCCCACAGCCATCTTCCCGACACGCAACTGCAGAGCTTGGCACGCTCGCTCTCGGAGCAGCAACGTGCGGAGGTGCTGCAGGCCTATGTCGGCAGCCGAGGCAATCGCCGTCACAAGCCTGGCCGCGCTTTCGAGCGCACCTCCTATCGCTTCGATGTGCTCACCGACTATGGCGCCTTCCGCGACTTACAGCGCCATCGGCTGCTGACCATCGAATGGCAGCCCCTCAGCCCAGCCCACGGGTTTGGCGTTGCCGAGGCCGTGGCAGAAGCCGGCGCCCTCGGCGATTGGCAAGAGGTAATGGAGCGTTCGGCAGCGCTGCACGATAGCTTGCTCGGCGCCGGCCTCATCGCCGTTGCCCCGTATGCCATCAGCATGGCCTATCGCGTCCGCTTCTACATGGAGATGAACGCCCGCCAAGCCATGCACATGCTCGAGCTGCGCACGGCTCCGCAAGGGCATCCCGCATACCGCCGTGTCTGCCAAGCCATGCATCGCTTGATCTCCGAACAAGCCGGCCACCGAGCGCTTGCCGCGGCAATGACGTTTGTCGACCACTCCGCCGTCGATCTCGAGCGGCTCCAGGCCGAGCGCAATCGCGAACAGAAACAAAAGACGCGTTGAGCCAAGATTCGACGGCAGGATGCGGATTTACGCACCGACCACACCCGTAGAAACGGCAAGCGCGAGCGCGCTACCGTCAACAACCGACATTCGATATGGGAGACCCATGCGGCCAGACAGCCAAGAGCCTCCTACGAATCGATCGCTGCGAGTCGTAAGTGGCCTTGTAGCCGCGTCCTTCGCGGTCCTCGCTGCGTGTCTGCTAAGCGCTTTCCGGCGCGACTTCTGCGACGACATCGCGACAGCATGGCGGGTCAATGGTCCACGCGTTCTGTTCGCTGCGTCGGTCGGAGCCGCACTGGCCTTATCAGGAAGCTTGCGTCTTCTGAGCAAGCGGGAACCAGCCTTTCGCGAGTTGGAGCTGCTTGCCGCTGCCGCAGGGATCGCGGGAGGAGGCTGGGGCCTCTCTCGCTACAGCGGTGGAGTGACAGCGGGCACATGCTTCGTTCTCGGTGGAGCAGCCACCGCAGCGATCTTGGTCTCTCTTGTACGTTGGCTCGATCAAGCACGCCGCTGGGTCAACATCGCGGTGGCTGCACTGCTGGTTGGGTTGGGGTTGGCGACGGCCTTTGCGGGCACATATGCTCGCGAACGCAGCGACTGGATTGCACCCGTCGTAGCCTGGTTGCTCGGCGACCTCACAGGAACAAGCTTCTTCAGTGCCTCCGCAATGCTGGTGGCGACCCTCGCTCTCTCTTCTGTTGCACTCCGCCAACTCGCAGCCGGCGCTAGTCTCAATGAAATAGCATTGGCGACGTTTTCCATTGCCTGCGGTGCGGCAGGACCCCTCGCATTCGTCGGCACGCTCGCCCCGCGTACCGTCAACTGGCTCGCTACCGGTGCTTCGCCACGTGCTCTCGTATTGACCGGCATGCTCGCAGGCGGCGCAACGGTTGCCGCGGTCGATGCGGTGCCACGCCTGCTTCTAGGCGGCTATGACTTTGGCTGGAACCTTCCGGCTGTCATGTTGGCTATCCCGATCTTCCTCGGCTGGAACCGCACCCGCTTACGACGCGAGGTCGGCCCGGCCCACATTGCTTTTGAGATCTTCGAGATTGCTTTGATCACCGCGCTGACGATCGGCGCCATCGCCCTAGCTATGATTCTGACCCGCGTGATCCGTCTGGCTACGTAATGTGCGTGTACGGCGGAGAATTCTCCGACTCCTTCACGCGGCCGCAGCAGCCACACCATCGGCACGCAGATGATCGACCAAAGCTTCGCGCAAAAGCTGGGTGCCGATTTCCACAGTTTCCGGCTCTCCGAATGTGGTCGTCTGCTGCGCCAGGTAATCTGTCGTCACCACGCGGTAGCGTTGCTGCGGATGCAAGATCGTGCCCGACCTCTCGAGATGCTCCCGCAAGTCCGGAGCCATGGCTTTGCCAGAGATAGTCGCCACGACAATTCGGGTGCGATAGGGGTCAAGTGTGTAGGCCAGCCCCGTGGTAATCCCGCCAGGGCAGAAGCGGCCGGGAATCTCGCGGCCGTAACACGCAAGTGTTTCCCCAGAGGCCCGGCGTAATGCGGCCTCGAGTAGTCGACGCATCGCCGCACCCTCGATCGTCGATCTCGTGCTCGCAAGCAAACTCCCCACGTGCACGCGATCGGGATCACGGACCACCTGAATGTACGCATGCACGTGCGGGTGGCCTTTGAAGTGGAGCACCGTGCCTGGGCCTTCGAGCCGCCACACCTGCCAATAGGGGGTACCGCGTTGTTTCCGTTCCACTTCGCCGAGGTCTGCAAACGCGACCATGTCTTCATAGAACCCATGCGTCGCATAGGTTGCGAAGTACAGGCTGTCGACACCACCGTTTTCGGCGATGCACGACAGGGCTTCGGAGCGTTGCTTTTGCGGATAAGACGAGAAGATCGCCTCGAGTAGATCGTGCGCTTGGGCACGTGCCGACTCGCCGAGGTCGCCAACACGCACACCTGCGAACGGCGCCCCCCTACCCTGCACCTGCAGGACCAACTCGTGTGGGGGCTCATCAACTATGGCCCGCTGGCGCTCACTCTCCGTCAGCAACCCGAAGAGGCGATTGGCAGCGTCGCTATGAAAGGCGAAAGAGTTCCCCGGCACGCGCCACAAGCCATTGCCGGCTTGATGCCCATAGCTGATGCCGCCGCCGAAAGCGGCACCAGGAATCGCTTCGCCGCCACGCAGCATGAGGTGACCGCCCTGAAGCACAACCTGCGCACGGCCTTTCTCGGGCTCTCCGTAGATCGCAAATACACAACCCTCGAAGCGACCCTCAACAGCGATCGTGCCAGCAAAGCGCTCGATCCCTGCCGGAGACAGCATGGTCCGATAGAGGCGCTCGATTAAGACCCGTTGCTGCGGGGAAAAGAGAGTACCTAGGTGAGGCCTATCCAGTACCGACTGGCTGTTGACGATCTGACGGGTCGGATCATCGCTGGGAAGTACCACGAGCTGGCGCTGGCGTTGCGTCATTGTCCGCCCAAGCTCTCGCAGGGTTAGCTCGAATGGCAGACTCTCCACAGGTGCACTCAGCCCGCGCACCCCTAAGCCACGCGCTATCCACAGACCAACCCCGGCAGCCGCACCGCCAACAAAGGTGCGTCGCCCGAGTAGACCCTGCTTCCGATCCGTCATAACCCAGCTCGCGTAGCACAGACGGGATTAGCGTGGGAAGCTCATTCCAAGATCGTCGACATGCGGTTGCCAACGGCCAGGCTCGGTGCGCCTCCATCACGAAGCCCGACAGACGGATGCCGCACGTACACCTCACAGTGAAGCGACAACCAGGCGGTATCCGACGTCTAAGCTCTCCTGCTCCAGGAGGTAGCCGTGGCCTTCCTGCCAACGGCCCGAGGCTAGATCGTCGCGCAGGCGTTGCAGTCCGGCGGAAGCGTCGATGCGGGCAAAGGTGGAAATGGCCGCGCGCGTCCGTTCGTCGAGATAGGCGGCTGGGCGACGCCAGTAGGCGCCGAGAAAGCCATCGGAGCAATCGTGTGGAATCGCGACCTCACAGACCTCAATCCGACCAAGCACGCGTGTTAGTTGTTCCATCCTCGGCATGATCTGCAGATCAATCTCGGCGATCTGCGGAAAATACTCGTGTAGCCAGAAGCGCCGGTTGGGATCGTAGGTGAGGAGGAGCACGCGTCGGCGGCTGATACGTTGCATTTCACGCAAGCCGCGTTCGGCATCAGGCCAGTGGTGGATTGTGAGTAAGGCCATGGCCGCCTCGAAGCAGTCGTCTCGAAAAGGCAGATCCGTCGCCGACGCTTGCACGACCGCGGCCGCTCCCGGTGGGCGTTGACGAATCATGGTTTGCGACAACTCGACCGCAATCACCTCACGGTCGCGCGGCTCATACGAGCCGGCACCGGCGCCAACGTTGACCACACGTCGTGCGTCACCCAGGGCCGAATAAATGCTGGCAGCGATGCGCGCATCCGCACGCCGCAGATCGCTGTATCCATTCCCAATGGAATCGTAGAGAGCCATGGACGGCACCCAAGGATTCCCCCCCTAGATGGTGAGGATCGTGCGAATGCCCTTGCCGGCTCGCACATCCGCAAAGGCCTCGTTGATTTCCTTCAGTGGCCGGCGCGCCGTGATCAAGCTTTCCAGATCGAGCCGTCCGCTCTGCCACAGCGCAATCAAACGCGGAATGTCGCGGGTAGAGTTGCAGCTTCCCAGAGCGCAACCGATCAGCCGCTTCTCCGTGAGAGTAAACAGCGCCGCCGGCGCAACTTGAATGACGTCGTTCATCGACGCTGCTCCCACGGCAACGCTCGTGCCTCCGTTACGGGTAGCGCGCATGCCTTCTTCCACGAGTCGCGCGCTGCCCACGGCGTCGAAGGCGTAATCGACTCCCACGCCCGTGATCTCGAAGCACTTGCTCACAACGTCCTCCGCACGCGGGTCGACGGTATGCGTGGCCCCGAAGCGTAACGCCGCTTCGCGTCGCGGGGCGATGGGATCGGAGGCGATGACCTGAGACGCTCCAACTAGACGCGCTCCTTGCACAATGCTCAAGCCAATGCCGCCAAGGCCAAGCACGAGAACCGTCGCTCCGGCTTCGACCTTGGCCGTGTTGAGAACCGCGCCGACGCCGGTCTGCACCGCGCAGCCGAGGACGCAGGCCACCTCTAACGGAACCCCCCGCGGGATCTTGATGGCACCGGAGACCATGGTCACAACGTGCTCGGCAAAGCCTCCTACGCCGACGCCGCGATATATCGTTGTCCCTGCCCGGCTGAGTCCCGTACTGCCGTCGGCAAACGTGTTGCTCATGAGGTTCGCGGCGTTGACACACACCCCGGGCTCGCCGCGCACACACCAGTAGCAAACGCCACATGCGGCTACGGGTGTAAGAACCACAGGATCGCCCATCACCAAGCTCGTCACGCCATCGCCAACAGCATCCACGACCCCGGCGGCTTCGTGTCCGAGAATGATGGGCGTAGGGCAAGGGAACACACCATCGGCAAGACTGACGTCGGAATGGCAGACTCCGCAGTGTGTCACCTTGACGCGAACGTGTCCCGCTGGTGGAGAGTCGATCGTGATGTCATCGCGAATCAGAAACGGTTGGGCTTGAGTCTCCAGCACCGCTGCTCTCATACGTGTTCTCCTAACCAATCAATCCAAAGAACGTCTCACCGTCATTCGGGTGGTGGCGAAGGAAGAATGCCCAACTGTCGCAAGGCATGAAGGTTGTCCGGAATTCCGCGCTGCTCCACAACCCGGCCATTTTCTATGCGGAGAATGATCATCTCTTCGAAGTCAACCCGCTGACCTGTCGCAGGGATCACACCCCACGGACCCATTTGGGTGCCGGTAATTCTCAGGCGCACGGCAACCTTGTCGCCTTCTGCCACCATGTCGATCAGCTCCTCCCGATAATCCGGAAAGGTTGCCCAGGCGCGTTGCAGCATCTGCTCGATTCCATCGCGGCCCCGCCGCAGTGGTGCATAAGGTCGATAGTCTGCCACGTAGTCGTCGGCATACAGTTCCTCGATGGCAGTCAAGTTACGGCCGTTCCAAACCTCATCGAACAGACGCCGCACCAGGGCCTTGTTAGTCTCCACGTTCGACACTGCGAGCCCTCCTGTGCAAGCGTACGGCGAGCAGCCATACATCGTCGAGTGCCTCGGTCGAGTGGGGCTGTTGCGCGGCGATCACCACGGCTCGACCGAGAGGAAGCGTCACCGCCCGTCGGCGCTGCAACCGCAAACGGCCGCGCAGCACGAGAAGCCTTTGCGCATAAGGATGCGTGTGCTCGACCTCGCGGTGGCCACGCGGCTTGAACACCAACAACATGTCGTCACCGAGATCGAAGATCGCATGCTGCCGTGGACGCAGAGCCCGTTGCCGCGTCTTTCCAAGCATCAGGCTCCCCTTCTACCGCAGCGTGAATCTAAGTTGACCAGTCTCATGCCTAGGCCGGGGTTCGATCGGGCTGTTTGCATCATTCCGAAGCGATGGCAGCGAATAGGCAGGGATTGAGGGGGTAGGCCGATACCACCGGATAGGCGCGGGAACGACACTGACACCCAGGCAGGGGTGCCGAACCATGCAGCCACCTAGACGCTGCAAGGTGTCAGCTTGCGGCGCGTACGTGCTTACTCGCGTTAACCAGCGCGCGCAGAGCCGCCTTCACCTCATCTGCGCTTCCGAAGTGGTTCCAGAGTTCGGGCTCCAAAAACACCGTGTACTTGTAGTCACCACGGAGCCTTGCGAACCGGTGGGGCTGAATACCTCGCGAGAAGTCGATCTCAGGAATCTCCCGGAGCGAGGCCGCCGAGGGCCGCTTTTTAACCGCGCCTCTTTTCATACATTCCTTCCTCCAAGGTAGCGGCCTTACGAGCACTGATGACCAGAATCCTCGGCCCCTTCTCGATATGAACTACAACGAGCATCCTTAGCAAGCCGCTCACGCCAATCGCGATGAGCCGGTCCTCTTCGGTACGGTCGAGCTGCAAGACATAACTTGGATCAGCGAACACCGTAGTTGCCTCCTCGAACGAAACTCCATGCTTACGAACATTGATCGTTGCCTTCCAAGAGTCCCATTCAAAGTCGCCGTAGACGACGCTGGCCATAGCTCTTCACATCACCTGGTGGACCAGCGTTAGTGCAACGCTATCCGTTCCCATCTTACAGGCCATAGAACCTTGCCGCGTTGCCGCCAAGGATGCGGCCTCGCGTCTCCTCGGAGATATCAGAGCGCTCGCGTAACGGCTTCGACGCGTTCGGGAAGTCGCTGTCCCAGTGCGGGTAGTCGCTTGCCCACATGAGGAACTCGGAGCCGAGTTCCTGCACCGCAAACGGAATCGCCGCTTCCTCGGCCTCACAGCTCACATACACTTGCCCGCGGGCAACATAGTCGCGCGGATCGAGACGACACTCCGGGCATAGGCGCCCGCGCTTCTCCATGTGTTCGTGCATGCGTTCGATGAGGTAAGGGAACCAACCCACGCCAGATTCCAGAAGCGCCACGCGCAGCTTCGGATGGCGATCGAGCACGCCGCCAAGAATCAGCGCGGTCGAAGCCATCATCATGTCGAAGGGAAAACTCAGCACGTGCACCTTGAGGTAGTTGTCGAAACGCTCGGTGCCGAGCTTCGGCAAATGGATACCCGGAGCCCCGTGGATACCGAGCGGCATGTCGAGTTCCTCGGCAGCACGGAAAAATGGCGAGAGGTCGGCGTGGTCGAGATTGCGCGCCTTGAGCACCGCCGGAATCATTGTTGCCACCAAGCCCTGCGCCTTGGCCTCGCGCATGATGCGGATCGACGCCTCCACGTCCTCGATCGGCACGATGGCGACGCCGAAGAAGCGTCCCCTACCCTGCTGGCAGTAATCGGCCAGCCACGCGTTGTACAAGCGCGCCACCTCGGCTGCGAACTGCTGGTCCTCATACCCCGGAAGACCAAGCTGAGCGCTCGGGAAAAAGACCATGCGATCGATGCCCTCACGATCTGCATCGGTGAGCACGCCTTCGCTAGTGAAGGGATTGGCACCGCGATCGAGACACATCCCCTCGTCGGCGCGGCAGCCGGCTCCCGGTCCGCTCGACTGTGGGTAAGGCCGACCTTCGATAAACAGAGCCGTGCCTTCCTCAGGGCCGCTGCTGAAGCGAATCTTCTCCGGAAAGCGCTCGATCAGCGTTGCCATCAACTCGCGCCCTTCGATCACATGCGCGTCGGCATCAATCACATCCAGCATCGCCGGCTCCTTCCTCCGCAAGTCTTCCTACTGGAATGCGTCGCGCAAGGCCGCGGTGGCTTCGTCCATAGCGCGACCCGCCTCGTTCAGAAGCGATTCCATTCCAAAGAACCCGTGAATCATACCCGGGTAGCGCGTGAGGGTCGTGCGCACACCAGCGCCTTTGAGTGCCTCGGCGTATGCCTCGCCCTCGTCACGAAGGGGATCGAAGCCAGCCGTGATCACCAAGGCTGGGGGTAAGTCAGACAAGCGTGTGGCGCGTATTGGCGCGGCGTAAGGGTTGACGCGATCTGCTGGGTTGGGAACGTAGTGATCCCAGAACCAGCGCATACCGGTAGCACTGAGGAGATATCCCTCCGCGTTCTCGCGATACGAGGGCGTGTCGAACGACGCATCGATCACAGGGTAGACGAGCAGTTGAAAGACAAGCGCCGGGCGACCACGATCACGCGCCATTTGCGCTACCACGGCGCTGAGGTTGCCGCCGGCACTGTCGCCCCCAATGGCCACGCGGCGGCTATCGCAGTGCAAAGCAGCCGCGTTATCGACAACCCAAGCCGTGGCGGCGTAGCAATCTTCTGCCGCCGCCGGGAAGCGGTGCTCCGGAGCCAAGCGGTAATCCACCGAGATCACCGTGCCTCCAATGCGGTTGGCCAAGCTACGGCACAGCCGGTCATGCGTATCGATATCACCCAACACCCAGCCGCCACCGTGGAACCACAGGAGCGCAGGCTGTCCATCGTCGAGCCGCGAACGATAGATGCGGATAGGAATCTCACCCGCGGGTCCGGGCAAGCGACGGTCTTCCACGGCTGCGACCGCCTCCCCTTCCCCCTGCATCTGGGTGAGTCGAGTCATGGCCTCGCGTGCCTCGGCGACCGGTAGCGTGTGTAACTCCGGCCCGCCCATGGCGAGAAGAGTGTCCAATAGGATGCGAGCTTGTGGATCCAGCGTCATGGAGTCTCCCTTTCGTCGACAGCTTACGGAGAGAGCACAACATTGGTCAACAGAGGGTAAGACCCAAAGCCAAGATTCGGATCAACACCAAGGCACCAAGACACCGAGGGAGTTACAAGGAAGGGGACGACGTACGACGACCCCGAGATTCCCGAACCTCGCCCCCTATAGGGTTGGCTTCCGCCCCCGAACATCAGGGATTAGGGAACACAGC
>CAZGSN010000535.1:0-3963 GCA_964528465.1 uncultured Binatia bacterium (SeqCode) | reverse complement strand
CTTGGTGGCGGCGGTACAGTTCATCAACATCGTCGACTTCATGATAGTGACACCGCTGGGGCCAGACTTTGCGCAGGACTTGCACATCCCGATGTCGCAGCTCGGGCTGATCACGGGCAGTTATACCGGCGCGGCTGCTGTCTCCGGCTTGCTTGGGGCCTTTTTTTTGGACCGCTTCGATCGACGATCGGCGCTGACGTTGGCCATGATCGGCCTGCTTGTTGGTACTGCCGCGGCGGGTTTCTCTACCGGGTTGGGAACACTAGTGGCCGCGCGCATGCTTGCAGGGATCTTTGGTGGCCCGGCCACCTCGCTATCGATTTCGATCGTTGCCGACACCATCCCGGCGGAACGCCGCGGGCGTGCCATGGGTGTGGTGATGGGCGCTTTCTCTGCGGCCTCGGTCCTGGGAGTGCCGGCCGGTCTCGAGTTGTCGCGCCTCGGCGGCTGGCCGTTGCCATTCTTTGTTTTGGCGACGGTAGGTCTGGTCGTGGCAGTGCTGGTGTTCTCGACCCTGCCGCCCTTGCGCCAACACCTGCAGGCTCAATCGCGCACTGCGGCAACCGGCGGAATCGCGACCCTGCTAAGGCGACCGGGAGTCCTGCCGCAACTCGCCACGGCCATGCTAATCATGGTTGCCAGCTTCATCCTGATTCCTAACTTGTCCTCGTACTTTCAGTTCAACCGCGGCTACCCGCGAGAACAGCTTGGCTTTCTTTTCGTCGTTGGTGGGGCGCTCAGCTTTCTCAGCATGAGGGTATCCGGGATGATCGTCGACCGTATTGGCTCGCCTGCGGCGGCCTTGGTGGCGACGCTGTTTCTCCTGAGCGTGCAAGGCGTGGGCTTCGTTCTAGAGAGCCCTTCCGTTCCCGTGATCGTGATCTTCGTAGGCTTCATGGCTGCGCAGTCGTTCCGTAACGTCGCCGTCAGCACCTTGGCCACGAAGGTGCCTCCAGCGCACGAACGGGCGCGATTTCAGTCGTTGCAATCGGCCGTGCAGCATCTGTCGTCGGCGACCGGCGCCATTGCCTCGACCGCGTTGCTGCAGGAGCTGCCGGATCATCGGCTGCTGGGTATGCCAAGGCTTGCCGTGTTTTCGATGCTTGTAAGCCTGGCCGTGCCCGGCTTGCTCTGGCAGATCGACCGTCGCATTCGTGCCACGCAAGCGAGAAGCGACTAGACGCCCGTGTCCCTAGCTCCGTTCCTGGTTGTGTTGGTCCGCATCGGCTTGCCCAATTCATTCTTCCACGCGGCGGTAGTGTCGGCGAGGCGTCGCGACATTCGAAGCCGTCTGTAGACGAGACGCTTGTCGCGTTGCGGGCGCGGTGTGCTATGTGGTCCGTCGATGGCAGTACGAGGCGTTGCCTCATTGGTGCGAGCGATCACCGGAGATAGAATGGTTATTGGCGAGGCGGAACTTGCCCATGCGATGAGGCACTTCACCCTCCCGCGTGATCTACTACTGGCGCTGATAAAGCGAGTGCTTCAGAAACCCACGGTGGTGTTGGTCGACGACAAGGAGAAGCCGCATGAGTATCGGCTCTTCTATCGACTCGAAGATGGTCGATAGATTTTGGCCGTGGTAAAACTGGTGGCGGATAGAGCGTTTTTCGCCAGCATGTATACGACGGGCAAGCGAATCAGGGGAGCACATCGCAGGTTTAGGAGACTACGATGAAGCAGCAGGCAGTTTCTTTTCGTCCTTTTGGAGGTTCTGGTCCTCTCTCGATCTATTGGCATGCCGGGCCTTACGGTGACGCCGTCGAAGCAGTTGGTGGAAGGGGAGTCGGGTGGTTTGCCCCAAATGGTGAATTGCTTGGGGTGGAATTCGACGACGTTGCAACCGAAGAAGATCGTCAGAAGCTGAAGTTCAAAAATGGGACTGAGGTCGAGGTTGCGGTCCGACGCGGGAAGGTTTCTTTCTCTTTGCACGGCGGCCATAGCGCCCCTGCCGCGGCGTAGTAATCCGATTGTCTGGGAGGACAGTGAGTGAAAAGTTCAGAGACGGCTGCGGCAAAGACGAGAACGACCTGGATGCGTCGGCGACGGGGAAACTTGGTTGGGATTGCCTTGCTTGGGGTCTCGCTGTGGCTGCCATCCAAGGGGGCCTCTGCGGCTCCGGCGCAGACCGGCAAGATGGTACGCATCGCTGCCGGTAGGGCGTTGCTTGGCTGCAACGAAACGGTGGATACAGAGTGCGAGGATGACGAGAAACCCGGTGGGTTGGTGGAGCTGGGCGCCTTTGAGATCGACGTGACGGAAGTGACCGTGTCGCAGTACCGTGCCTGTGTTGATGCTGGAGGTTGTTCGGCACAGGGGCTCGACATGCCCAGTTCGGGGACCGCGGAGGAGCCGAATCTCAAGTGGACCTGCAACTGGGGTAAGCCGGATCGCAGCAACCATCCGATCAACTGCATTTCTTGGGAGGCGGCGGTTGCCTATTGCAAGTGGGCCAAGAAGCGCTTGCCCTCGGCAAAGGAATGGGAGCGAGCGGCACGAGGTACCGACGGACGTCGCTATCCGTGGGGCAACGATCCGGTAAAGCCAGCACCACAAGCCAACCTCTCCGACAAGACTCTACTCGACAACAAGCCTGGTGGTTGGGGGCTGGCGGAATTCAATGATGGGTTTGTGTCGACGGCTCCGGTCGGCTCGTTCGCGGCGGGTGATTCCCCGGTGGGAGCGAAGGACATGGCCGGCAACGTCTGGGAACTGGTCACCGACGGCAACGAATCCCGCCACGAGATGCGTGGCGGCTCGTGGAGCTACTACCCGATTGCACTGCGTACATCCGACAAAGCCTACGCCCCCAACGGGCGACGCAACGGAGATACAGGCTTCCGCTGCGCGCGTTGAGTCCGCGAGTCGCAGGCAGAGGACTTCGACGAGTTCAGGATATGCCGCGCCGAGCTTAGCCGCCGCGCAAAGACGCTAAGGAACGCTCGGACTCCCTGGCGAAGCAGACAGCGATGCCCTTGGTGTTGCGAGGCCGCGCAGCAAGTCTGTGATCGGAGGAGCCGGATATCCCGGCGGGCACCGCACATCAGCACCCACACCTGGCAGTGGAGCGCTCGTGGGCTATGATCGGGCATGCCTGATACCTACGAGTTCCCGCCGCGTCGGCGTCCCGACGATCCATCCGTCGTATTGCAGATGCTATTCGAGCAGTTGCGCCAGTACTTTGGGGCCAAGCAACCTGGGGGCTTCAATCCACTGTGGATCGCTGCGGGGCTGCTTGTTTTGTACGGCGCCCGCGGCCTCTTCATTGTCGCTCCCGATGAGCGTGGCATCGTTCTGCGCTTTGGGCGCGTCGTGCGCGAGGTCGAACCGGGCCCGTCTTACCATCTGCCTTGGCCGTTCGAGGAGGTGATGAAGCCCTCCGTGACTCAGATCCGCAAGGAAGAGTTTGGCTTTCGCACCGTCGCCGTCGGGCCACCGGCAAGTTACCGCGAGGTGGAAACCGAAGCCTTGATGCTGACGGGCGACGAGAACATCGTGAAGCTGCAGTTCATCGTTCAGTTCAAAGTGAAGACCGAGCCCCAGGGGACCACCAAGTTTCTGTTCAATGTTCGCGATCCGGTAGGTACCGTGCGCGACGCGTCGGAAGCGGCCATGCGCGAGGTTCTCGGGCGCAATGACATCGACAATGCGCTCACCGAGGGCAAGGAGCAGGTGCAGCAGGACGCGCAGGCTCTGTTGCAACGCATCCTCGATCAGTACGCGGTCGGTATCGAAATCGTTACCTTGAAGCTCCAGGATGTCGATCCGCCACGTCAGGTCTCCGACGCTTTCAAAGATGTAATCAGTGCCCAGCAAGACAAAGAGCGTCTCATCAACGAGGCGCTCGGCTATGCCAACGATGTGGTCCCGAAAGCGCGTGGCCAAGCGGCGCAGTTGCTCAATGAAGCGGAGGGATACAGCGCCGCCAAGGTGCAGGATGCCACCGGCGCGGCGCAGCGCTTC
>CAZGSN010000534.1:0-1886 GCA_964528465.1 uncultured Binatia bacterium (SeqCode) | reverse complement strand
CAAATCAGCAATGGAGACGCCGCGCCCTCGCGGCGCATCAGGCGAAACGCCTCCGTCGACGACTTTGGCGTGGCCCTGGACCGTGTTCCGGATAGCGTCGCCCTCACGACGACCGTGCGGTAGGATAGGCCTATGTCAATCGAATCCATCAATCCAGCCACCGGCAGACGGCGGCAGCGTTTTCGTGCCCATAGCCCCGCTCAGGTGGAGCGGGCGGTGGCTGCCGCCGACAGCGCAGCTACGAGTTGGGGGCGCCTTCCCTTAGAGCAACGTGCCGCAGTTCTTCGGCGTGCCGCCGGCATCCTGCGGCGAGATCGCACCTTCGCACGGGTGATCAGCGAGGAGATGGGAAAGCCCATCGTGCAAGCACGCGCCGAAATCGAGAAATGCGCCTGGGTATGTGAGCACTACGCCGTTCACGGAGCGCAGTTGCTGTCTGCCGAGATGGTTTCCACCGAAGCACAGAAGAGCTACGTGCGTTTCGATCCGCTCGGGGTCGTGCTCGCCGTAATGCCTTGGAATTTTCCGTTTTGGCAGGTGTTCCGCTTCGCCGCGGCCGCCTTGATGGCGGGCAACGTCATCCTGCTCAAGCACGCAGCCAATGTGCCGCATTGCGCCCTGTTGATTGAAGACGTGTGGCGCCGCGCAAAGCTACCGCCGGGTGTCTTGCAAGCTCTCCTCGTGGAATCGTCGGCGGTGGCGCCGCTGCTGGCCGACCGGCGTGTGGCAGCAGTGACGCTGACCGGCAGCACCGCAGCCGGAAGAAAGATTGCGGCCACTGCCGGCAAACATCTCAAGAAGGCCGTGCTTGAACTCGGCGGAGCTGATCCCTTCTTGGTGTTACGAGATGCCGACCTCGAACCGTGCGCGGCGATGGCGGCGCAAGCGCGATCCATCAACTCGGGCCAAAGCTGTATCGCTGCCAAGCGCTTCGTGGTTGAGGCGGCCGTGGCCAAGCCCTTCACCGCTCTGCTCGTCGAGGCAATGCAGGCGCTGCGTGTCGGCGACCCCCTCGATGCACGCACGCAAGTGGGCCCACTGGCTCGTGCCGATCTCGTCGACGAACTCGATCGACAAGTGCGCCGCTCCGTGCGCCTCGGTGCGCGCGTGGCCATTGGCGGTACCCGTCTGCCGGGTCCGGGCTTCTACTATGTGCCCACAGTCTTGACCGATGTCCGCCCCGGCATGCCTGCGTACGACGAGGAGATGTTCGGCCCGGTCGCCAGCGTCATCGTGGCCAAGGATGCGGATGATGCCGTACGCATTGCCAACGACTCCTGCTTTGGCCTCGGAGCCAGCATTTGGACACAACACTTAGAGCACGCCGAATCCATCGCCGCTCGCCTCGAAGCTGGTGCCGTGTACATCAATGACATGGTGAAGTCGGACCCACGCCTGCCGTTCGGTGGCGTCAAGGATTCCGGTTACGGCCGCGAACTCGGCTCCTACGGCATCAAGGAGCTGACCAATATCAAGACTGTCGTGGTGAAGTAGCCCGCTGCGGCTTTGCCCGCCAATTAGCGTTTCCGCTGGATGCGGGAAGGGAGCGACCCGTCTCCAAAGACGAATCCTCCATATTGGTAAGCAGAGGAGACGCCCCCTCGACTGGGCTCGGGACAGGCGCGCCCCCGCGGCGCATCAGCCGGATTGCCTGCCCAATCGAATTGGCGGGCACAGCCCCTGCTGCCGCGCAGCCGCTTCAGGAAACCTCGGCACAAGCATCCCTGCGACCAATGGGTCGGAACGGGCGTGCGTCCTACTTGTCAGCTTTCATCCGAGATCCACGGCCTCACGGCCGCGGCTACGGTGTCTTCGCCAGCTCCGTGTAGCCGCGCGCGTGAGCGCGTGGATGGTGGAAGTTTGCCTCCCAACAAATTTGTCGCACA
>CAZGSN010000533.1:0-6283 GCA_964528465.1 uncultured Binatia bacterium (SeqCode) | reverse complement strand
CGGCGCGAGCAGCACCGGCGGGAACCCCGCGCGCGTCACCACGTCGGACACGACCTCGCGCACGTACGGGTAAGCAATTCATCTCCAAGCTCGAGGCCGACGAGCGCCAACGCACCGGTATCAGCTCGCTGAAGGTCCGTTACAACAACGTCTTCGGCTACTACATCGAAGTCACCAAGCCCAACCTCCACCTGGTTCCGTCCGACTATCGCCGCAAGCAAACGACCGCCAACGCCGAGCGCTTCGTGACGCCGCAGCTCGAAGAGTACGAGGCCAAAGTCATTGGAGCAGAGGAGCGACTGCGCGCACTCGAGGGCGAGTTGTTCTTGGCGTTGGTCGCCGAGGTCGCGGCGCAACAAGCCCGCATTCAGCGCACCGCGGGGGCGCTGGCGCTGCTCGACGTGCTGTGCTCGCTCGCCACCGTGGCCGAGAAGCAAGGCTATGCGCGACCACAGCTTACCAGCGATCGCACATTGGCGATTCACGACGGACGCCATCCCGTCGTAGAGCGCATGGCCGGGCGGAGTGGCTTTGTCCCCAACGACTGCAAGCTCGATCCGGACGGCCCGCAGATCCTCACCATTACCGGACCGAACATGGCGGGGAAATCTACCTACCTACGACAAGTGGCACTGATTGTGTTGATGGCACAGATGGGCTCCTTCGTGCCGGCGACGGCAGCGTCGATTGGAGTTGTCGATCGTCTGTTCACTCGTGTCGGCGCTTCCGACAACCTCGCCGGGGGCGAGTCGACGTTCATGGTCGAGATGAAGGAAACCGCAGATATCCTGTCTCATCTCACCCCGCGCAGCCTGGTCATCCTCGACGAGATTGGGCGTGGTACCAGCACTTTCGACGGCATCTCCATTGCCTGGGCCGTTGCCGAGTACTTGCACACGTCGTCGTTCCGCCCACTCGTCCTGTTTGCCACGCACTACCATGAGCTGACCGATCTGCCGCGCACCCAGCCGCGCATCGAGAACTTCTCGGTTGCCGTACGAGAATGGAAGGGTGATGTCGTGTTCCTGCGCCGCATCGTGCCGGGGCCGGCGAGTCAGAGCTACGGAATCCAAGTGGCGCGTCTCGCCGGGGCACCGGCAACTGTCATCGAGCGTGCCAAGGAGATTCTGCGCAACCTCGAGCAGGGCGAACTCAATGAGGCCGGCCAGCCGCGTCTGGCGCAGCAAGGCAACGGCAGTCAAGGGCAGCTCTCCTTGTTCTCGAAGCCCGACCCTTTGCGCGAAGAGCTGGCAGCCATCGACGTCAACGCCTTGACCCCGATCGAAGCCCTCACGGAGCTGCATCGTTTGGTGCAGAAGGCGCGCCGCGAGGACGACAACACACCGAGTGGTACCAGCCTTGGGTAGAGCCAGGGTTCCAGATCTCGACGATCTTGGGTTGACCTGGAAAATAGACTTTTCAACCACAGAGGACACAGAGACCACAGAGATGAGTAAAGGGATCCAGGGGGTTTTTCTTTGTGCCCTCGGTGTTCTCTGTGGTTCATTCTTTCCCGGACCAAGCTTGGGCTCACGGCAAATTCCGGGGGGAACTTCTTGGTTCCAGGAGTTTCCTTCATTGGCGCCGTTTTTTTCTGGCCTGCTGGCGTCGACCTCAGGATGTCTGAGGGTGTCGTCCCGGCGACGTGCCGACGAGGGGCGTGGATCGTTCCTCGAGAAGGCGCCTATACCCGGATCGTCGTTGTTCCGCCTCTCTATCGTCTTCAGCATGGTCGCCGCGCTTGCCAGCGGGCCTGCGCACGCGGCACAGGTGCGGGCGGTGCGGCAGATCACTACGCCGGAGATGACGCGGCTGATCATCGAAGTCTCCGAAGCGGCTTCCTATCGCTTGGTTCCCATTGCCGCACGGCGCGAGTACGGCATTCCGGAGCGCTTGCATGTAGAAATACTCGACTCGCAGGTCGACCCACGTCGGGCAACACTGGCACCGGCGGAAGGACCCGTAGTGCGGGTGCGCGGCACGCAAGCGTCAGCGCGTGTTGCCCGCCTGGTTCTCGATGCGCCGGGCATGAGCGAGTTCGGTGCCTTTTGGATGACCGATCCGTTTCGGCTGATCGTCGACGTGCGCGGACGGCCACGCCATCGCCGTGCACCGGCGACTCGCAGCCCAGTGGCAACGCCGACAGCGTCAAGCCAGCGCTCGGCCAAGCGCGCCGTGCCGGCTCCGGTTGCACCGACCGCGACACCCGTGCCACGACGCTTCAAGATTCTCCTCGATCCCGGTCACGGCGGCAAAGATACCGGTGCCATTGGGGTGGGTGGAGTCGTGGAGAAGGATGTTACTCTCGCCATAGCCCTGTTGCTGAAGGGCCGTCTGGCAACGTCGCCGGGGATCCAAGTTGCACTCACTCGGCAGAGCGACGTCTACTTGGCTCTCGAAGAGCGGACCGCTCGCGCCAACGCAGAGAAGGCGGATCTTTTCGTTTCCATCCATGCCAATGCCAGCCCGAATCCCGATGCCAGCGGCATCGAGACGTACTACCTCAACAACACCAATGATCGTGCGACCTTGCGTTTGGCGGCCATGGAGAATGGTTTGCGGCGTGCGGTCGGCCAAGAGATGGAAGACGACACCGCATCGCTGATCCTCAGTGACCTCATTCAGAACTTCAAGATTCAAGAGTCGGCACGTCTGGCGCAGGTGGTGCAGCACTCCCTGGTGACAACGCTCGAAGAGCGCGGCACACCGTCGCGCGACCTCGGCGTCAAGCGCGGACCCTTTTACGTTCTCGTCGGTGCCGGCATGCCGTGCGTATTGGCGGAGGTGTCGTTTGTAACCCACGCTGTTGAGGGCGTGCGCCTCAACCAACGCTCCTACCAGGAAGCAATTGCCGACGGTCTCTTGCGCGCGATTCGCCAATTTGTTGAGAATGCCACCACGACAGGAAACATATGAGCCATGACACACAAGAGCGGATCGCGCTGCAGTTGCCGGAGCTGCGTCTGGAGATAGGCGGAGCTTGGGGGCAGGAAGCGCGCAGCTATCTGCAAGAAGCGCGCGCACAACTCAACGAGTACCATCGCGCCGGCTCTTCCGGTCATGCCATCGTAGGCGCCTATACCGCGGCTATGGACGATTTGATTCGCGCCTTGTTTGCGGCTGCGAACGCTGCCTACACCGAACGCTATTCGCGCCTCAACCAGCTCTGTGCTGTTGTGGCCCAGGGGGGCTACGGTCGTGGTGAACTCAACCCCTGCTCCGACATCGACCTGCTGTTCTTGTTCCAGCACAAGATCGACCCCTACGTGGAGAGCATCGTCGAGCGCATTCTCTACGCTCTCTACGACACGCGCTTGGAAGTGGGACATGCGGTGCGCAACGTACGCGAGTGCGTGCGCCTAGCAGCGCAAGATCTCAAGGTGAAAACGGCGCTGCTGGACACCCGCTTTCTGTGCGGCGACGAAGCTCTGTATGCGGAATTCGCCACGGCTATGGATCGCGATGTCCTCAAACGCAACGCCGCGCGCTTCTTCAAGGACAAGCTCGCCGAATCGGCAGCGCGACATACCCAGTACGGCGACTCGGTATATCTCCTCGAGCCCCACTTGAAGGATGGAGAGGGTGGCCTGCGCGACCTACACACGGCCATGTGGTTGGCCAAGGTCAAGTTCAAGACCAACAAGAGCGGCGAGCTGGTGCAGCTCGGCGTCATCACCGACACCGAACGTGAGGAACTCGAAGCGGCGCGAGATTTCCTATTTCGCGTGCGCAACTCGCTGCACTTTCTATCCGGCAAGCATCAGGACCGCCTGACCTTCGAATTTCAAGAGGCTTGCGCTCCGGAGCTTGGCTTCCAAGACACGCCCACGCGCAAGGGGGTCGAGCAGCTCATGCAGACCTACTATCTGCACGCTGCCACCATCAACCGCTTCTCCGCGGAGATCATCGAGCGCTGTCTCGAGCGGGCCCAGCCGTATCGACTTCTGGGGCGTTTCACGACGCGGACGATACGCCCCGGGGTGTCGATCTCTTCCGGCGTGCTGTCGATCAGTGGCGAGGAGCTGCTCGTCGAGGATCCCACCAATTTGATTCGCGTGTTTGCCGACGCCCAGCGCCACGGCACGGAGATCTCTAATGGGACCAAGCGCCTGCTGCGCGCCAATCTGCATCGTATCGACGAGGCGGCGCGCACGTCTCCCGAAATGGTTGCGGCGTTCTTTGAGGTCTTGCACGGTAAGAATCAGGTCTACGAATCGATGCTCGAAATGCACCGGGTAGGAGTGCTTGGGGCGTTCTTGCCGGAGTTCGGTCATCTCACCTGCATGGTGCTGCACGACCTCTACCACACCTACACCGTCGACGAGCATTCCCTACGCGGCGTGCGCGAGATGGAACGGTTGCGGGCCGGCGAGCACCAGGGCATTGCCCCCTTGCTCACGCAGGTGATGCGCGAGATCGATCGCGTCGACATTCTTTTTCTGTCGATGATCCTCCACGACATCGGTAAGGGGCATGGCAGCAAGCACTCCGAGCGTGGCGCGGCCATGATCGATGCCATTGCCACGCGCCTGAATCTCAACACCGACGATGCCGAGCAACTGAAGTTTCTCGTTCTCCACCATCTCACCATGTCGCACCTCGCTCAGCGCCGCGACATTCACGATCAACGCTTGCTTGTGGACTTTGCCAAGCGCGTGGAGACGCTCGACAATCTCAAGAAGCTTTACCTGCTGACCTTTGCCGACATGCGCGCGGTTGGTCCCAAGATCTGGAACAACTGGCACGACATGCTGCTTGCTGAACTCTACCAGCAGACCTTCGACATCTTCGAGAGTGGGGCCTTCGTCGAAGAGGACCAAGCCGAGCGTTTGCAGCGTGTTCGCGAGCGTATCGATAAGGCGGCCAAGCACGTTCCGGTGGAGGCGCGGGCTACCTTCCTGCACGAGATGCCGGATCGCTACCTCCTCGGCACCGACGAGGCGACGATTGTGCATCACATGGATCTCGTCGGTCGCTTTTCCGAAGGCGAGCCTTTTCTTGCCGAGGTGAAGCACTTTCCGGAACGAGCCTTCAGTGAACTAACGGTGCTCACTGCCGACCGCCCAGGACTGTTTGCCATGTTGAGCGGCGTGCTGTTGGCGCACGGCATGAACATCCTCACCGCCAGCATCAACACGAGTACTCGCGGCACGGCGCTCGACATCTTTCGTGTTTCCCATGGCGATTCGGCGGAGAGTGTCCAGCGCCCTGACCGCTGGGAAACACTGGTTGTCACGCTCGGTGCCGTGCTCACAGGAAGGGCCGGCATTGAGGAAGTTGTTGCCGGATCGGAGCGCGAAGGAATCTTGGCAAAGCGCTACGTCCCACGCGTGCCTACCGAGGTTGAGGTCGATAACGACGTATCGGCAAGCTTCACGGTCCTGGACGTCTACACGCAAGACCGAGTGGGCGTGCTCTTCGCGATTGCCAACACGCTCTTCCATCTTGGCCTCTCGATTCACGTGGCCAAGATCACGACCAACGTCGATCAGGTGCTCGACGTCTTCTATGTGAGCGACGAGCGGGGAGAGAAGATTGTCGATGACGAACGCATTGCGGAGATTCGCGCCGAGCTACTCTCGCGCCTGGATCCCAAGCCCGAGATGGCTCCCCTGCAGCCAGCCGCCGTGCCAACAGTGCAAATCTGACTCTCCACACATCCCCCCGTATTGCCGTGCTCGGACAGGTCAGACGAGGCATACGCAGGGATCCAGTCCTGTGTTGAGTTCGCGACAGGCTTTCGTTCATCGAGGTCCGGACAGCGCCGAAACAAGCCGCGCGTGGTGGTACGGTTGAAGCTTTCGCCCACCGCAACTCCGATGACGTCGGCTGCGCCTTTCCGGCGTGCGAGCAGTTGCTCGCCAATGCCCGGTTGATCATGGCGGGTCAGGTTCCGGCGGCGATGCCTTGAACCACCTCTGCCATGACGGTACTTGGTCGCCATGAGCACGGAAAAGTCGTTCAAGCGCTTTCAAGGTACCGACAACTACATTGCCTCCGGGCCTCTGGTGGACGCCGTCAATTGCGCCATAGCCCTCGAACGGCCGTTGTTGCTGAAAGGGGAGCCTGGCACCGGCAAGACAGTTCTAGCCAGGCACGTAGCCGATGGCCTGCAGATGCCGATGCTGTCGTGGCATATCAAGTCGACGTCGAAGGCTGCCGAAGGGCTTTACGTCTATGACACCGTGCAGCGCTTGAACGATAGTCGCTTCGGGGGCGGTGATGTCGCCGACATTCGCCACTACATCAAGCTCGGTCCGCTCGGGCGTGCCTTCGCTGCGGC
>CAZGSN010000532.1:0-4386 GCA_964528465.1 uncultured Binatia bacterium (SeqCode) | reverse complement strand
CCCGGTTGGCGTCGGGCTGGGCTCCGCGGTCGCTGTGTGGGTTGCGGTCAAGCTTAGCGTCACGGTCGGTGATGCTGTGACGGTGGGCTGCGGGCTAGCTGTCGCGGTAGCCGTGGTCATGGGTGACGGCGTTGCCGTGGGTGTCAAAGTCGGGGTGAGGGAGGGCAGCGACGTGCGGGTTGGCGTAAAGGTAGGCGTCGAAGCTGCCGTCGATGTCGGGGATACGGTAGCGGTAGGCGTGGGTGCGGGCTTACCGCCTCCCCCGCCGCAACCAGTGAGAGTCAGGACAACGACTTGAATGCAGGCGAGCTTGCGAACCATCAACGATCTCCGAGACCTTCCGAATATCCGCTGTTAGCGCGCTTCCCTTGGAGGTGAAGGCTGCATCTCGATGACAGCGGCGATCTCGTTCGCCAGCTTGGTGATGGCGTGACCCATTGCCTCCACGACCGCCGTGGTAGCGGAGCCAGCGGCTGCCTCGTGGATTTGTGATTCGTGCGCCACACGCCTGCTTCCTTCGCGGGCGGGCTTCACGATCCATCGTGCTGTCAGGTGTACAACGCCTTTCTCGTCGGCCTCGAAACGCACCACCTCTACCGGCACTTCGATGTCGATACGCAAGCTGGCCACGCCAGGGAGGCGCACCACGGCGGGATTGCGCAGGCGCCGGCCGAGGTCTTGCGCCAGGGTGCGCCCGAAGCCCACGTCGAGGGCTTCTCCCCATTGCTCGTCGCTTGCAATGTGCAGCCTGTTTGCGGCAACGCGGCGCACAATCTCAACGCGGCGTAGGTAGTCCGGTAGACGCACCGGCCCAATCCCGATCACCGCAGAATCTGTGCCGGGCACGGCTTGGCTGTCGGCGACGCTACTGCCATCGAGGACGAAGTAGCGGGTGCGATCGGGCTGCGGATCGAGAAAAGAACAGCCGCTCAACAGTGCTATCGCGCTGGTGAGTAACCCAAGCTTCTTCATGGCGCCTCCCCGGTGGTTCCTTTACCGCGCAACAAAGCCGCGGGATTGCGATCGAGATCTTCCGCCAGCCGGCGCACCGACACGGCGGCAATCGATAGATCTTCCAGCGAACGCCCGAGCTGGCTCATAAGCGATGATTCCGGCGCCAGCGTAGCCGCGATGGATTGCAGGGTGTCGCGTGCTGCCTGCATGGTTTGACCAGCACTGTCAGCCGCGGCTTGCAGGCTCTGCGCCGTGGGGGCGACTTGCTTGTCGACCCCGCCCGACAGCGATCGTACACTCGCCAGGGTCGAACTGGCATCGGCGAGCACCTGGTCGAGATGCTTCACGGTTTCGGGAAGAGCGTTAATCGCTTGCGTCAGGGCCGGCGAATTGACGAGGTGATCGATGCCGCTCGCGGTGTTGGCAAGAGAGTCGATCATTGCCTTCACGTCGACCTTTTCGAGCTTGGCAAGGAACTTGGCGGCCCGCATCTCCACTTCTTCGAGTGGCGTGGGTAGGCTGGGAAGCTCCGGATAGGGAACGCTTGCATCCGCGACATACTGGACCGGCGACTGCGGCAGCATGTCTAGCTCGATGTACAGAACTCCGGTGACGAAGCTCTCCATGCTCAACCGCGCACGCAGACCGAAGCCCACGAGCTGCTTCATCGTTTCCGGAGTCGGCGTGAGATGGCCCCCACGCTGCGTAAAGGCGTCGGCATCGAACTCGATCACGACAGGGATATGCAAGCCGGCGAACGAACCCTCCTGGGCCGCCGCTTGGAAGATGCTCATTTGACTGACGTTGAGCAGGACCTGATGTACGCGGCCAACTTCGACTCCCTTGAGCTTGACCGGGGCTCCCGCCTTGAGGCCGTTGACGTCACCACTGAAGAACACGACGTACTTGTAGGTGGTCCGGAACAGTCGTCCCGATCCAAATAGCGCCACGCTGATCACAGCAAGGATCACGGCGCCGACAACGAATGCGCCGACGATGGCAGGATTGGCTCGTTTCCCCATGGGCACCTCCTAGCAGGCTTGCCCCCGTGAAGGGAAAGGGGGTAGCCGATGCTCCCTGAAACGCGTCCGGAGAAGCGCTCGACGCACGACGAAGCGGCACGCCAGCATGAGGACGAGTTTCAATCCACGCGCGCGTCCGGAGACGCGCAACGGTGCGATCTATTTCGGCCGTTCCCGCCGCCGCTCTGTCTTTTTCAACCGTGCGCGAAGATCCTCCTTGTTCGGCAGCCCACCATGGTGACCACTGATCGCGAATGCCAGCGGTCCGCCAATGTCCGTGCCCAACCTCTCGACCGCGTGAATGGCTCCGGCGGTGCTGTGGTCCGGTCCTCGGCGCCGTTGTGGCTCCTCGTCATCCTCTTCTACATGTGCCTCGACGGCAGTTGCCGCATCTCCCGCCGACCGTATGAACTCCTGCCAGTCGGGGGCGTACTTCCCCAAGTCGTGCCACATTCCGGCCAATGTTCCCCAACTGGGATCAGCCACGGGCCCGATGCGTTCAGATGCCAGTGATCCGACTTGCTTGAGGTGTTCCTCCAAGGAGTGCCAAGGACGTCCAGCCTCAAGCGGGGCGTGGGCAACAGGCTCTAGTGCAGACATCGAGGTTCTTGATGCAGGCTTAATCAGGTGGTTTACCCCCGCTGTCTTCATTCGAACCTGGTCACGCTCAAGTCGTATGCTGCCGCACGCCCGCCATGGCGGCGGCGACGATGCGCTTTGTCAGATGCCTATGGTCTCGAACGCCACGCCCAGAGGCCGATCCTTGGTCGGCGAGAAGTTCAGTTTCTCGAAGCCGATGACGGTGCCCGCGCTGTCCTTCATAAGCACCACCTCGTCGCCGGTTTCCTCGCACACGTATTCGCGCTGTGGATCTCCGAACCAAACTGTCAGCGTGTTGCCTGCTTGGTCATAGAACACTCTTACTTCGGCCATACGTGCTTTCCCTCCTTGATAGCATCCGTCGGGTAGGCGGTGATCAGAAAGCCCCCTTCTGCGCAGCGCTTCGCGATCACGCAAATCCACCGGCCGCTACGCTCTGCCCTGTAGAACAGGTACACGTCCGGGTCGCTACGACTCAGTCGGATTTCTTCCGGCTGCTCCAACGCCAACCGCACGTGGTTCCCGTGTCCCTTCATCACCGGATGCTTGGTATTCACAACAGTCTCCCAACAGGTGCGCGTCACTCGGACAGTGAAGCCAAGTGGCGTGAGTGCTTCGAAGAGCGAATCAGTCTGAGACGAGCCTCGAGCCACTGGGCCACTGTACTGCCGATTGATGATGAGAGGAAGAGCGCGTCGGGATACTCGTTGTGGACGTCCGCCCACCTACCCACCGCAGAGCGCTGGCAAAGCGAGAGGGACGGAAGCAGGTTTCGCCAAGCAGTATATCTACCAAGGCCGCACCGCTGAGTTGGATATCGTTGTACTCGAATTCATTGGGGACAAAGCGACGACGATCGGAAGGGCGACGAACCGGAACCAGCGACAAGGGATTAAGACAGCGTAGCAACATAGCGGTGTGCACTGCGTCACCATTCCTGGGGCGCGGTGGGGTGTGCGTCAAATTTGTGGGTTTCTTCCCTGCTTGCGCCGCGTAAAAGCACGCGGCCTACAGTGCCTAAGGTTGAATTTGTAGGCCGGGTCCCCCGACCCGGCACCTCGGTGCAACTTCACCCACAAATTCGACGTACGCCCGGCGCGGTGGTCCTGCTCGGAGCGATTGACTTCTTGCGGCGAGCATCGCTTAGTGGGTGGCCTAGCGGACAGTCCGACTTTATGCGCCCATGGCGAGTGGAGGAGCAACGATGACAACGAATGTGCAGTCGGTGTACCCGACAATCGACGCGCAGGTGCAGGCCTTTCTACAGAGCCGAACCCGCAAGATGCTGATCGGTGGCGAGTGGGTGGCCGCGGCTTCCGGGGAAACGCTGACTACCTACGATCCTGCGACAGAGCAGGCTCTTGCCGATGTGCCGGCAGGGGACAAAGAGGATGTCGATCGCGCGGTGCGCGCGGCACGCCGGGCTTTCGAGTCGGGACCGTGGCGGCGCATGACCTCGTCGCAGCGTGGGCGCGCCATTTGGAAGCTTGCGGATCTCATTGAGCAGCACGCCGAGGAGTTCGCGCAGCTCGAGACTCTCGATAACGGCAAACCCCTCTCCGTCGCTCGTGTGGCAGATATTCCTTTGGTCGTGGACCATTTCCGCTACTACGCCGGTTGGGCCACCAAGGTGGAAGGGGAGACAATCCCAGTTTCCATTCCTGGGCAGCGGTTCCTGAACTACACCCTGCGCGAGCCCGTTGGCGTCGTTGGCCAGATCATTCCTTGGAACTTTCCTCTGTTGATGGCGGCGTGGAAGCTCGGGGCCGCTTTGGCTTGCGGCAACACGGTGGTCCTCAAGCCGGCGGAG
>CAZGSN010000531.1:0-2158 GCA_964528465.1 uncultured Binatia bacterium (SeqCode) | reverse complement strand
TGCGGCAACCGACAAGGTTAAGGTGCACTACCATGGCACGACCATGGACGGCTCGTTTTTCGATAGCTCGGTGCAGCGCGGACAGCCGGCCACTTTTCCGCTCAACGGCGTGATCAAGTGCTGGACCGAAGGCGTGCAACTGATGAAGGTTGGGGGCAAGTCGAAGCTGACCTGTCCCGCCGACATCGCCTATGGCGACCGTGGGTCACCGCCGAAGATCAAGCCCGGTGCGACGCTGGTTTTCGAAGTGGAGCTTCTGGAAATCGTAAAGGGCGATAGCGCACCGCCGGCGCCGGCTGCCGGGCACTGAGCCGGCCTGGCGTTGACGCAGCGCCGGAATGCGTATCGAGATTTGCAAGGCGCTCGCCTCCCTCGATCCGCAGGCGTGGAACGACCTGGTCGGTGCCGAGTCCCCGTTTCTTGAATGGGGTTGGCTGGCGTCTCTCGAAGAAGCAGGTTGTGTCAGCCGCGCAAACGGTTGGCTGCCGCAACATCTAACGGTTTGGGAGGGCAAGCATCTGATCGGTGCTTGCCCTCTTTACGTTAAGAGCAACAGCCAGGGCGAATTCGTCTTCGACCACGGTTGGGCGGAAGCCGCGCAACGGGCGGGCCTGCGCTACTACCCCAAGCTTCTTGTCGCAGTCCCGTTTACTCCTGCCACCGGACGTCGCTTCCTCTCGCATCCGCAAGCGGACCGCCCAGCCATCCTGCGGCTCCTTGCCCATACCCTCGCCGATATCTGCCGCCAGCACCGCTTCTCTTCCGCCCACGTGAACTTTTGCACCTCCGACGAAATAGCTGCTCTGGGTGACGTCGGATTCTATCAGCGCACCGGCTATCAGTTTCAGTGGCGCCGGAACGCCTGGCAAACCTTCGACGACTACCTTGCCGCGTTTCGCAGCAAACGCCGGGTGCAGATCCGCCGCGAGCAACGTGAGCTTGCGGAGCAAAGCATCGATATCCAAGCTCACAGCGGTGCCGAGATCGAGGACGCGTGGTTCGAGCCCATGTTTCGTCTCTACAAGACCACCATCGACAAGCACTATTGGGGACACCAGTACCTCAACGAGGCGTTCTTCGATCTGCTGCGCCAGCGCTGGAAGGAACGCCTGGTGTTTTTTTTGGCGCGGCGACGTGGCGAAATCGTCGCCGGAACCTTTACAGTACGCAAAGGCGATACCCTCTATGGTCGTTATTGGGGTACGTTCGAAGATCTGCGGCATCTTCATTTCAACGTCTGCTACTACGCCAGCATCGATTACTGCTTGCGCGAGGGCTTGCAACGCTTCGAGCCGGGAGCCGGAGGCGAGTTCAAATACCTGCGTGGCTTCGACCCGCAGCCCACCCATAGCATGCACCACGTGAGCGATCCCGGGTTCCGTGCCGCCGTGCAAGACTTCCTGCAGCGCGAGCAGCGCGCCGTTGGCCAACAAATCCAGTGGCTAGAGGAGCAAAGCCCCATCCGTCGCGTGGAGCCGTAGTTCACGCGAGACCGGTCAGAACAGAAAGACCAACGTTTCTCTTTCGCCTGTTGTGCTTGGAAGCTACGAGACACGCGTGCCGACGAGAAGGTATGTACTGGACGACCCAGGCTCATTTTTGTCCTTGTTTCAACAGGGCTGCCCGTCGGTAGTTGACCTCGACCAAGTTTCTTTGGCCCAGGTTTGGGCGCTAGTCGGGCTGGCTGCACTTGCTCGTCAGAATGGCCAGCCCATCATTGCCCTCGAGTTCACAGAGCAGTCGCCGGTTGGCCGCTTTGCTCACGGCATCGGCATGCGTGATGCCCTAGCAGGTATTGCGGCGATGGATCCGGGCGAATCAGGTCGAACCTATAAGATTCGGCGTGTCCAGCGCATCGATGAGGTGGAACGAGCTGCCCGCGACATTACCACAATGCTTCTGCCTGACGAGGGAGACGAGGAGTCGGAGAAGACCCTCCGCTACGTGCTTGTCGAGTTGATGCGAAATGCAGTGCAGCATTCCGGTGACCCGAAGGGTGGGGTGGTCGCAGCCCAAAGGATGAGTGCTGGATACTTGAACTATCCTAGGCCGGTGATTCAGGTTGCTGTGGCGGATGCAGGCATTGGTGTCCAATGTGCACTTGCTGCAACCTATCCTGAGATAACGGATCCGGAAGAAGCCCTCGTGAAGGCGCTGG
>CAZGSN010000530.1:0-6130 GCA_964528465.1 uncultured Binatia bacterium (SeqCode) | reverse complement strand
TACACAGCTCTGTGCTTCTTGGTCTTGATCCGTTTCGCAAGCAGTCCGAGTCTATCCGCGCCTGTCCTGAACTACTATCGCCTGATTGCGTTGCGTAGCGCGCAGTTTCTCAACGCGATGCGTCATCGAAGCGGAGCAGTTTCTTCAACTCTCCTCTTCTCCGACCTACAGCCTACGGTCTACAGCCTACAGCCTGCGCGGCCCGCTCAATCGAGCGCGGACGATCGGTACGTATCGGCTATCTGATCGAGAGAATTTGGTTGCGGCCAAGAGGCCGCGCTACGCCCGGTCGAAGGGTCCCTCCGTGGTTCCAACTGATTTCCCCGGGATTATCGCGATAGAAATCTCTCGATTCCGTCAGCGACATACTTCCGCTAGGGAGCTGGGGTTTGGAGAATCTCGAATCCGCCACGCAGGCGTACCCCCACGCTGCCACCTGGCGCCTGTTCGATGCGGAAGCAGCCGATCGGTCCGAGGGTGAAGTTGTTCATCGCATCTACGCAACTGATAGCATCGGCCAGGGAGCAGGTCGGTTGCCCGGGGAGCGAGGCCGGCTGGTCGCAATTTTGGCTGGCCGTGACGCTCAAAGTTCGGGTTGCAGGAACGTCGGCAACGACCCGTAGGTTGCGTAGCTCAACCGAAGTCGCCGCCGGGCCAATGGCGAGGGACATGACGTCGATGAAATCCATGCCAATCGGGCCCGCCGCGCGTGCACCGCTAGCGCTGCTGCCGTTGAACAAGACCTGGGCGCTGGCGCCGCTTACCTGAATGGCGAAGTGCCGGAAGGTCGAGCGTGCCGTTCCAGTCACATTGACGCGCATCGCAATCTCGTCGCCGGCAGTCACATTACAGTTCGATGTGCAGGCGGGACTGATGACGGTCCGGTTCGGGCTAGCGATTGGAGGGGCGCATAGGATGTCCGTCGCCGTGGTGACGTTGTGCAGGCAGTAGGTTTCGTTGTTTGCACCGAAGGGGCCGCCGCCCATCGTTACCGCGAATCGGTTGACCGTGAATCCGACGGCGGTGACGCGTCCTGCTGCCGTAGCGGTAGGATGGTTGCATGTGCCGCGCATAATATCGCAGTGTTGCCCGTTCGTAGGTTGCGAGGCGCTAACGCCGCCACCTTCGACGAAGACGAGGGGAGTCGTCCCGTCGAGATCGAAGGTTTGCCACGAGGCGAATGCCTGGACGTTGGGGAACGGGTCCGAGGCCGGAGTTGAACGCAGCGTTACAAGCTGTCCCGCCGTAACCAGCGAAACGTTCGTCGTATCGTTGTCGACCCAGACATTCGAGTCGCAAACCGTTTGTAGGCCTGAAGCAGAACCGTTCACCTGGAGGTCGAAGGTAAACGTGCCGGCGCTCATCGGGCCTGGATTTGCTCCCAACTTGCAGACGGTTGCCAGGTTCTTCACGACGACATCCACGGGGTAGATGAAGACCTGATTGGTTTCGATCCCGGTGGCCGACCCATGCATGAAACTGGCCTGAGTCGTCGACAGTGCGGCGCCGTGAGCAAACGTGATTCCAAGAGGAATGCTTTGCGTCTCGGTTGGTGTGGGCGTCGACGTTGCCGTTTGCGTCGGAGTGAAGGTCGGCGTTGGGGTCACCGTCGGTGTCGGTGATACGGACGGTGTCGGCGTGACGGTGCGCGATGCAGTGAACGTTGGCGAGATGGTTCGAGTCATGGTGGGGCTGAAGGTAGCCGTGATCGTTGGAGTTATGGTTGCCGTGTTCGTCGGTGTGCGTGTGCCCGTCTCTGTGGGAGTGGCCGTGATCGTTGGCGTCTCCGTCGGGGTGGCTGTGCTCGTTGGAATCTCGGTTGGAGTGGCCGTGCTCGTGGGCGTCTCCGTCGGCGTTGCCGAGTTCGTCGGTGTGCTCGTGCCTGTCTCCGTCGGAGTGGCCGTGATCGTTGCGGTCTCGGTGGCGGTAGCGGTTGCCGTATCCGTTGGCGTCCCTGTGGGTGAATCCGTCGGCGTCGCGGTGCTGGTGCTGGTAGCCGTTGGCGTGGCGGTGCCGGTGATGGTGGCGGTGTGAGTTGGAGTAGCGGTAGCGGTCTGTGTCGGCGTGCTCGTTGCCGTATAGGTTGCAGTTGCGGTTAGGGTAGCTGTCCGCGTCGGGGTGGTCGTCGCTGTCAGCGTCGAAGTGCGCGTAGGGGAGATTGTCCGAGTTAGCGTGGGCGTGCGTGTTGGTGTCGATGTGGCGGTCCTCGTGCGAGTAGCGGTCTGGGTAGGGCTCGACGTCTCGGTCCGTGTCGGTGTCTGCGTGGGCGTTTCTGTGGGAGTCGTCGTGGGTGTTGCCGTTGGCGACGGGGTAGCCGTTGCCGTTTCAGTGGGGGTGTAGGTTGGTGTTGCGGTTGCGGTCGTGGAGGCCGTCGATGTGGCCGACGATGTAGGGGTGGCCGTCCCTGTCTCCGTGCTGGTCGCCACAGCGGTTACGGTGGGTGTCTCGGTCGCGGTTTCCGTCGGAGTCGCTGTCGGCGTTGCCGTCGGCGTGAAAGTCTCGGAAGGGGTAGCGCTAGCGGTTGGCGTGTCAGAGGGGCTTGCCGTCGGACTTGGCGATGCGGTTTCCGTGGCGGTCGGTGTGTCGGAAGGGCTCGCCGTCGGAATCGACGTTGCCGTCTCGGTGACGGTTGGTGTTGCGGAGGGACTTCCCGTCGACGTGACGGTGCCCGTAGTTGTCGGGGTTTGTGTCGGTGTTTCGCTAGCGGTCGACGTCGCCATCGGGCTTGCCGTGGCGGTTGAAACGGAGGTTGGCGTGTCCGTTGGCGAATCGTTAGGCGACAGGGTCGGGGTTGCCGTGATCGTGTCGGTGCCTGTCGAGGTCGGTGTCGCGCTAGGTGTTTCCGATGGAGTGGCCGTCGGTGTGGACGTTGGCTGGCTGGATGCGGTTACATCCGGCGTCGTTGTGCCGCCGGGCGGTTCCGTTGCCGTTATGGTGCTGGAAGGCGTTGTCGTGCGCGTGTCGGTGATGGTTGCCGTGATCGTCGGCGTTTTCGTGGGCGACGTCACTTCAGGGGTCTGCGTCGCGGGCTGAGTGCCTACGCCGGTGGGAGTGCCGGTTGTCTCGGCCGTCGGTCCCTGGCTTTGCGTTCTCGTCTGGGTTTGGATTGGGGTAGGGGTCTGGGCAGGTGTGAGCGTTCTCGTAGGGGTCCTACTCGGGGTCATCGTTCTCGTGTTGCTGGGCGTACGACTTGGCGTGAACGTTCGCGTCGATGTCCGCGTCCGAGTCATCGTGCGTGTTGGTGTCTGAGTTCGAGTAGGGGTTACGGTTCGTGTAGATGTCGGGGTCCGGGTTGGCGTCCTGGTTGGAGTCTCCGTACTTGTCAGCGTTGGGGTTCGCGTTGGCGTGCGAGTCAACGTTACTGTCTTGGACGGAGTTGCGGTGGGCGTCGTAGGCTCACCGAGGGACGTGAAGCGATAGAACCATAGGGTCGACAGGCGGTACCATCGGCGGTTCAACGGGCCGCTTGCAAGTCCGGCCCAGGTAGTGTCGAGAAGGGCATCGCTCCATGGCGTTGTACAGTTGTCGTCAGGTGCGTTCAGGCTGACGTACTGATGGAGTTTGTAGTTCGTGCCGATGATCTCGAACATGTCGCCCCGGCAGAACTGATCCGTGCCGCTTCCATTCGAATGCAAGAGCAGTTGGGCCTCGGCGCCGGTGCCCAACATGATCGCCGTGCACGCGGCAACCCCAGCGCCAACGATCGGCTCGTCACTGGCTCGCTGCGGAAAGGGGTTGGCGCCTCTGACCGCTGCCCAGTCGGTCGGATCATTGGTTTTTACGTGTGTGCGGTGCTCATCGGTGAAGGGACGATCGTTGGTGCAATCGGCGCGCGAGGCGCAGCGGCCGGCGATGCTGTCCAGCCCAACGCCGGTGTCTTCTGTGTGTGCCGCCGCTTGAACGATCCGCCAGTCGCGCAGCCGCCCAGCGTCACCGCTCTCCCCACGGTCGATGAAGATGACGTCATCGAGATACAAAATAGCGCCGGGTGACATCGCCGCTGGGGAGGTGACTATTCCGTACGTAACGGTGCTTACGCCACCGGCCAGCACATCCCCCAAGTTGGTTGCGTTTCCGACCTGCTGGCGGTCGACCCATAGTTCCAGCCGACCGTTGTCTGCGTCTTCGGCGCTCGCCGCTTGAAAGCCCAGAACCCCGCAGTGCCAGTTGCCCTTGTTCAGATCGCCACTGACGACGCTCGTCGTGCTCCACGTCGCCCGTATGCGAAACGAGCCCTCCGTGCCTTCTTCGATCGAGAGCATCGGTGGGTTCGCGTTCGTGTCGACACGTGCCAAAACAACTCCACCCTCAGGTGCCACCACCAACTCGGGGACATTCACGCAAACCTGCAGCCACTGGAAGGCGCTGCCATCACTGCCAATGGCCGCCTGCAAACTGGGTCGGCCCAGCCCGTCGCTTCCAGCATCGAAGCGCAGAGCCAGCGTGCCTGAACGGACCGTATCGCTGTCCCAGGCGCACGGTGCATCGAGGCTACACTGCCGAGTTGCGTAGGGAAGGCAGGCCGCTGTGGAAGCGGCAATCATGACACCTGCATTTCCGGTCTCGGCACCATCGAAGTAGGCAACGTGGGTGTCGGTGCCGAGAACGGCTGCGGCGCGCGAAGGATCGAGCATTAGCATGGTTGCGCTGGCGACGGCACTGATGGGCGACCGCAACGCGTGCATCCGTTGGGCCAATGCAACCCGTGCTTTCACAATCAGCCCTAGTGCGTTCATGTTGATGCCTCACCGACACCTCTCCGGGCCTTCGCGTCGCAGTCAACGTAAATTTGCATGCTCCTTTATTTTTTCCGGAAGCTGGCTGAAATCAGCCGTAAACAGGCCTGACTTCGTCAAATTACTGCCTCTCGCCCCTTCCTTTGACCAACCCACCAGGCATCGCGGTGGACGCGGTCCCCCACGGCTGAATCCGAGCTGGCGTCGTTCGGCGAGCCCCGCTATCACCGCGTCTCCATCGTTGCCGACCTTCGAGCATGGATCACCAGCGAGCGTAGGGCTGTCCTTGCGTGGACAGAAACCCGTGATGCTTTGTTCTCGGCCTTTTGTCACTGGCCGCCGGCGGGCCGCAGCAGGATTGCGACGGCAATCCCCGAAGGAGATGCACCATGAGCAAAGTCAACGGCGACCGTTCCCGCTTCAACCGTGAGCGCCGCAAGAAGTTAGCCCGCCGTGTCCGCGCTGCCGCGCTACGCGCCGAGCAGGCGGCAGCAGCAGCCGCGCCCAAGGCGCCGTAGCCAGCCGCGGCCCAACCGCCGGCGGGGCAGGGCGAGCTGTGCTTCACGTTGCCGCAGACCTGTGCCAATCTCAACGAATGGAACGAATCCTCACGCACGCACAACTGCATCTCCGTCGTCCTGTCTTGGTGTTGGCCTTCACGGGGTGGAGTGACGCCGGGCAGGTTGCCACCAACGCCCTGAAATTCATGGCGCAACAACTGGACGCCAAGCCGGTGGCAAGCGTCGACCCGGAAGACTTCTTCGATTTCACGGTGAACAGGCCCAACGTGCAACGTATCGACGGCGTGCAGCGAGTCATCACCTGGAACACGCTCGACTTCATGGCTGCCGAGATCGGTTCGAGCGAGCACGACTATTTGTTCGCAGTTGGACCGGAACCACACCTGCGTTGGAAGACGTTCTGTGCCACCGTGCTCGGGCTGGCACACGAGTACCAGGTGCAGCGCGTCGTCCTCTTGGGAGGATTTCTGGCGGAGATCTTGTACACCAAGCCGGTGCCGGTCAGCGGCGTCGGCAGTGACGCCGAATTGCTACGGCGCTTGGATGTGACGCTTACGCAATATGAAGGGCCTACGGGAATTGTCGGGGTGTTGAGCAGCGCCTGCGCCGAGGTGCAGATGCCGTTCCTAAGCTTGTGGGCGGCGGTTCCGCATTACACGGCTGCAGTTACCAACCCGCGCGGGAGCTTGGCTCTGCTCTTACGCTTCATGCAAGCCGTGCCGACGCCCCTCGACTTGTCGCCGTTGCACACGGCCGCCGCCGCTTTCGAAGAACAAATCGAGCAGGCCATCGACAAGGACCCCAAGCTCGCCGCCTACGTACGCGATCTCAAGAAGCGCGATTCCGCGCATTGAGCCCGAAAACCTCAGTTCA
>CAZGSN010000529.1:0-3668 GCA_964528465.1 uncultured Binatia bacterium (SeqCode) | reverse complement strand
CCGAGGTCGAGCCGATCCGCGAGCGGCGCCTCGCCCTGGAAAGCAACCCGCGGACAGTGACAGACACCATCGAACAAGGTAATCGGCAGGCTCGCAAAGTTGCCGCGGAAACCATGGAAGAGGTGCGTAGTGCCATGGGCTTGGGTGCTCAGGGATGAACGGATCGAACGACAATGCCGTGAACGACAGCGTCGACAACGTCGCGAGTGCTCCTGTCGCGAGTGCTAGAGCGCCGGAGCAGCTCGCATTTCCCTTCTATCGCGTGAAGCTGGATGTCTTCGAAGGGCCGCTCGATCTGCTCTTGCACCTCATCAAGAAGAACGAAGTCGAGATCATCGATATCCCTGTGGCAGATATCACCGAGCAGTACCTCGGCTATTTGGAAATGATGCGCGAGCTTAGCCTCGACGTGGCCGGCGAGTTCCTTGTCATGGCGGCGACTCTGATGCTGATCAAGTCGCGTATGCTGCTGCCTCCATCCGAAGAAGACGAGCAGGAAGAATCCGATCCACGCGCCGAACTGGTGCAGCAACTTCTGGAGTACCAGCGCTTTCGCGAGGCAGCCTGGGAGCTGGCGGAACGGCCCTTGTTGCAGCGCGACGTGTTCGTTCGCGAGCCGCTCGACGATCCGGAAATCAAAGCCACGCTCGACCCGCCGCCACTCAAGGTAACGGTGTGGGAGCTGCTGGAGGCGTTCCGCGTCGTGCTCAAGCGCGCCGCTCCGGAAGCGGTGCACGAGGTGATTCTCGAACACGTGTCGCTGCGCGACTGTGCCCATAAGTTGTTGGTGCGTCTCAGCCAGGTACGCTGCCTGCAATTCGAGGAACTCTTCCAGCCCGAGTCGCGGCGTCTGGAGATCATCGTCACCTTCTTGGCGCTGCTCGAACTCATGAAGCAAAATGCGGTGCATGTAGCCCAAGCCGAGCTGCGCGGCCCAATTCTCATCGAGCTGGCCGTTGAAGACATTTCTGCGGTGTCGTTCGGTGGCATGGACGAATACGATCACAAACAAGCGGTGGAGGGCTTGGCGGATGCAAGCGGACAGCCAGCAAATTCCTGAGCAAGACTCGGAGCAGAGTTCCGAGCAGAGTCTCGAGATGGAGGCGAGCGGAGCGAGCATGGACCAAGGCGATTCTCTTGCCGACGCCGGCGATGCAGCGGTGGCGGACGCCACCAACGAGCAGCTCGATCGCATCATTGAAAGCGTCCTGTTCGCGGCGGGAGCCCCCATCAGCTTTCGCAAGCTCGTGGAGATTTTGGATGGGCCCAGCGCCAAGGACGTGCAAAGTTCGTTGGCCCGAATCAAGGCAACGTTCGGGCCCGGCCAGCGTGGCATTCAGCTTCACGAAGTGGCGGGAGGGTTCCAGTTCCGCACGGCCCGTGAAAACGCCGAGTGGGTGCGCTCGCTGTTCAAGGAAAAGCCGACCCGTCTCGGGCGCGCCGCTCTGGAGACCCTGGCGGTGATTGCGTATCGCCAGCCGGTGACCAAAGCCGATATCGAGCTGATCCGCGGTGTCGATGTCGATGGTACGTTGAACACGCTGTTGGCGCGTAAGCTGATCAAGATTGCCGGCCGCAAAGAGGCCGTTGGCCGCCCGCTACTCTATGCCACGTCGACGGAGTTTCTCGAGATTTTCGGTTTGAAGGATCTCAACGAGTTACCGTCGCTGAAGGAGTTAGGTCCTGGACCCGATGCCGAATACCAAGAAGCCCTTGCCCTCGAGAACGAAGGTGAAACCGGCGCAGTCTCCCCCACGGCCGCGGCGGGTGAAACCGAGCCCGGCCTCGACGCCGACGACAACGCAGCCGCGCCTGCAGAAAATCTTGAGCCAGATGGGGGTGACCTCGCGGCGCAAAGCGGAGGAGATGATTCTGGAGGGTCGGGTAGCAGTGAACGGGCACGTGACCCGCGAGCTGGGGACGAAGGCGAACCCACATAAGGATCGCATCACCATCGACGGGCGTTTGCTCAAGCCCGCCGACGAACCCGTCTATCTTCTGCTGCATAAGCCCGTTGGCGTGGTGACCACTCTGTCCGATCCGGAAGGGCGCCCCACGATTCGTGATGTCCTCGGCCACATCCCCATGCGTGTCTTCCCCGTGGGCCGCTTGGATTTTCATTCCTCCGGGCTGTTGTTGCTCACCAACGACGGGGAGCTTGCCCAGCGGCTAACCCATCCACGCTACGGCATCACCAAAGTGTACGAGGTAAAAGTACGCGGCGGAGCGATTCCGGAGGTGGCATTGCAGCGCCTGCGTAGCGGTGTCGAACTCGACGATGGCAAGACCGCTCCGGCACGCGTGCGAGTATTGCGCACTCGTGAAGGCAAGACGTGGCTGGAGATGGTGCTAAGCGAAGGGCGCCGTCGCGAAGTGCGGCGCATGTGCGAGGCCGTCGGCCTCACCGTGGAAAAATTGCGTCGCGTCGCCCTCGGTCCACTCCTGCTGGGTAAGCTCCAACCAGGAGATTTTCGTCCGCTGAGCCCGCACGAACTCCTCGATCTCAAACGCGCTGCGGGCCTCGATCGGTCTCCCCGGCGGTAGAAACTGTCGATTTTCTCTGAGGCCGCGGTTTCGTTCGCGCGTCGTCCCGGTGAAAGCCGAAACCGTGAGTTTGGCCGTGTGGTGTCACCGCCCCGAAGGGGCGGCAATACGGTAGGCCAGGGCAACGCCCTGGATCCCGAACGAAATTTAGAAACTAGCCCTGAAGGGGCGAGACCCCGCATGCCGGGGCGAGTGAATCGTGGTCTCACTTGCCATCAGAGAACGTCGACCAACGGCGTGGCGATGCGCTTGGTCGTTACCCCTGACGCCGCGACGACAGAATGGCTTGTACCAACTCCTCCGGCACTTCGCTGGGGACAGGTGTATCCGGCGCCTCTGCGAGCGCTTTGCCAATGCGAATGGTTTGTCGATACGACTCCACGTAGGCCACGCAGTGCGGGCAACCCGCTAGGTGTTGGTCGAATCGTGAACGCTCTACGGCCGCCAGGGTGCCGTCCACGTACTCCATCAGAAAGGTCACCAACTCACGGCAAGTCACGCAGATACCTCCCCTGCGCGGGCAATGGATCTTATGGTGCTGGGGTACATCATGGCGGCAACTTCTCCGATACGGTTAGAAGCTCCCTGTCGCAAGAGGTTTCCGAAAGACAACGGAAGGTGGCCCTTGAGATGGCCCGTTCTCCCCGCGCGTCGAGGCGAAGAGAAAGATTGCTGCGGCGGCGACCACGGCCCAGGCAAATACGTCGCCGTAGCGTGTGTACAGCGTCTGCCCGTCGAGGCGAGGAATGTCGTGCTGCAAGACACCGGCCTCGAATAATGGACCGGCTTCGACGACACGCCCTGCTGCGTCGATCACACTAGTCACTCCCGAGTTCGATCCACGCAGCAGGTAGCGCCGATTTTCGACCGTACGCCATAGGGCCAAGGCTTGATGCTGGTACGGTGCGGCGGTGTTGCCGTACCAGGCATCGTTGAGAATCGTCACCAGCAGTTCGGCGCCGGCCTGCGTCGTCGAACGCGGCATGCCGGTGACGATATCTTCATAACAAATGAGCTGACCGACCTTGGCCTTGCCGGCGATGTCGAACACGGCCACATCTCGTCCGGGCGTGAAGCTGCCGCTCTCGGGGCTTAGGTCGTGCACCCACGGAAAATACGAGGCC
>CAZGSN010000528.1:0-11621 GCA_964528465.1 uncultured Binatia bacterium (SeqCode) | reverse complement strand
TAAATATCTTAGAATCAATAACTTACGATGCACGTTCGATTCCCCCCGCCCCATCCTTCGCTCGTAGGAGCGAAGCGACAAGAGTGAAGGATGCCCGCCGAAGCGCCCTACTGGCGGACACGTCCAAGCGCATCGTTGGCGACATCCAATGGGTCGAAGACGAGGATCGTTCGCCGGTCGTTGAATTTCGCGTCGAGGTTCAATCAGATCCTGGCTACCCGATCTTCATCAAAGGGAGCTATAATGCTCTTGTCCGCGCACTCACCTTCGTGTTGATTCACCGCGGGAGTGGAAGGATTTATGCTCTGGACATGGGGAAGGATCACCATAACCCAAGCTGCATGATGGTCGGTGACAAGCACAAGCACCGCTGGAACGAGCCCATGCGCGACAAAGAGGCGTACGTGCCGAGCGACATCACGGCAGTGGTGTCTGATCCGGTCGCCGTATGGCAGCAGTTCTGTGCCGAGGCGGCGATTGATCATCAAGGTGCTCTGCACAGCCCGCCAGCGATTCAGTTGGAGATTCTATGATCTCGTCTCCGTGTGATGTGCTGAACGCTCGACTGGGAGAGCTGTTCTTGTGCTCCTCTATGGATGGCCACACGCGAATCCGCACGCCGTTTCTCTATCCAGATGGAGACGTGATCGATCTCTTCGTCCGCGAAGGCAACGACGTTGCGACAGTATCGGACCTTGGCGAAACGCTCCGCTGGCTGAAGATGCAGAGCTTGTCGCCCCGGCGCTCGCAACGACAACAAAAGCTGGTCGAAGATGTGTGCCTAAATCACGGGATCGAGTTGTATCGAGGGATGCTGATGGCGCGGGTTAGGGCGGGGGATGACCTTGCATCGGTGGTGATGCGGGTGTCGCAAGCAGCGCTTCGTGTTGCCGACATCTGGTTCACCATGAGGACTCGTTCGTTCGAATCCGTCGCCGAGGAAGTCGAGCAGTGCCTGGCGGAGAAGCAGATCCCGTACGAGCGCGGGCCAACACTTGTGGGACGATCGGGAAGGACTTGGCGACCAGATTTCCACACGCGATTGCCGACGAAAAGTTCTCTCGTGTACGTCTTGAGTACCGGTAGCCGGGGTGCAGCAAGAGGTGTCGCCGAACACGTATTGGCCGGTTGGTACGATCTGACCAGCCTTCACGTTGGACCTGAAGCCCTGCAGTTTGTTTCTCTCTTCGACGACACCATGGATGTTTGGAGCGCCGAGGATTTCAATCTTCTAAGTGATCTGTCGACGATTGCGCGATGGTCACAGCCCGAGCAGTTCCTGCAATCTCTTGCCGCATAACGCGCCGCCGGACGAGATTTCCTAAATTGCAATCCTCTCGATCTCGTCGAGGCTGACCTGGTCGGTCGTCCGATCGTGGAGCTTGGTCGTCCGCGCCGATCCACCTTCGCTCGGACGCTACGGTGGACGGGTCATGCGCCAGGCGTCGGCTTGACGCATCGGCTTGAGTGAAAGTGGCCGGCCCGGGGCGGGCGAGCGATCAGTGGGCAGTGGTCGGTGCACAATGGTCAGTTCGTTCACCGTGGCCGACTGACCACCGGCCACTGATCACTCGACAGAGCAGCTCGCGCGTCTCCTCGCGCGTCAGCACCGGCGTCTTGCCGCGCTTCACGATGTGCTTCGGTCCGCGCACTGAGTGCGCTGGATTAGTCGGTACGACCTGGCCGACTACAAGCCAGTCGAAGTGCATCCGGACGGCTGCGAGTTCCTGCTTGACGCTCGGCTTGACGTGGTTCAGGCCACGCTGCTCGGTCCTTATCATTCGCAGTCAAGGAACGGACCCGGAAGATGCCGGAGAGAGTTCGGTGGGAATCGGAGGGGCAGATCATGCTAGAGGATAGCCATGATTGAAGACGCGCAACCCGAGGGTGTTGAGCAGTCGGCTAGGCCGGTGCTGCTGCAGCACCGGCTCAGCCAACGTACTGCTGGTACCCAATCTTGCGGATTCGCTGGCAGGCCGCACGCAGATTTTGCGCCTGCATCCTTTGGCGCAGTGTGAACTCGTACGGCGAGCGCCACGCTTTCTCGATGCCACTTACAACGGCAAGCCGTGGCGTTTCGCACTGATCCCGCGCGACGTGATTGCGGAAAACATGACATGGAAGGGGCTGGCGGATCACTTCGTACATGTTGCTGAGACTCGTGCCTAAGCTACTTGCGCCGACGAGATCTGCCCGGCCACAGGAGCACGCCATCCGGTTCCCTCAACGCCGACTCATCTGCACCCGGCGCATCTTCCGGCGAGGAAGGCCGCGGAAGTTCATCGTCCTCGAACGAGAGGAGTGAGAGGGGGTGGCCCAGCGCTGCAAGTATCCGGCGTCCGCCCGCGCTTCGGACCCTCCCGCCCTACGCCGTCAACTCCTCGCAGTGTTCCCAAAGGCGCCGCGCTGCCTCGGCGTCGCGGGCGGGGTCCCCCGCGGGCAGGTCCACCAGGCCGAGGGCGTTGTGGTAGTAGCCGCCACGGTGCAGCCCCGGCTGGGTTGCACAGATGAGCGGCATCTGAGCTCCTCGCTCGGGCGAGATCATCAGACGCCGCTTGAGCGCGTTGCCTATGCTGCCGCCGTTGCCGCCGAGGTCTGTGGCGACGACGCCCGGGTGTACGACAAAGACATCGAGATTGGGCCGACGACGAGCGAGTTCGAAGGCGATCCAAACGTTGCCCAGCTTGCTGCGCGAGTACGCGCGCATGCCGCCGAACGCTCCGCGCCACGCGAAGTCCGCGGTGCAGGCCGATTCGGACACATAGATGTCGCCGGTCAACACGACGACGCGCGCTTGCGCCAGTAGCCCCGCCTCTTCCAGGTGACGACGCAACGCGAAGTGGGACAGCACGTTGACGGCGAAGGCAATCTCGTGGCCCTGCGCACTGCGTGCGTAGGCCGTCGGCCAGATACCAGCGTTCTCAACCAGAAGTTCGATGCTACGCCCAACGGCTACACGTGCGATCGCCTCGACCGTCGCCGCGACCGTTCCAAGATCGGAAAGCTCAAGGGCGACGGGATGCACGACGCACGATGGGCCGAACTCGCGTCGCAGAGCTTCCAGGGTGGCGAGGCCGCGTTGCGGATTGCGGCACGGGAGGATCAGCTCGGCGCCGCGGCGGGCGAGCCCAGCCGCGATCTCGGCGCCGATGCCGCCGGTCGCGCCGGTGACAAGGGCGAGCCGCCCGTCCAGTCGCGGCAGCTCAGGGCAAGTAGGGGTGCGGGTGGCCTGCCCAACCATGGCGGCCCACATTCGGCGCGCCGTGCCCGACGGCGCACGTGTGGTGACAATCTGAAAAGTGGCAGCGTCATTCATGGCAATTATCCTTCTGCTTTCGCTTCGTGGCGCGGCCACCGGCGAAGGCCAGGTTGTCCCAACGGTCCAAGTGCACAACCGATTCGACGTCCGGCCGCGTGACGACCCGGACCACCACCTTCGCTACAGGCGCCACATGCCAGTTCCGAACGGCGGATCTGGAAGGACAGGATGGCCGCAAGGCTAGGACCATGCGGGGAGCGGAAGCCATGCTCGACTGGCATTGGGGCTAGCTGCGCGGCAGGCCGAGCACGCGCTCGGCAATGATGTTGCGCTGGATCTCGGAACTGCCGGCAGCAATGGTGCGGCCGCGGGAGTAGAGCATGAGATGGGGCCATTGGCCGCCGTCGGGGGCATGCGGCGAGTTCGGCAGCAACTGGCCAAACGGCCCCAACAGGCTCAGCCCGTTCTCCAACATGCGCTGATACATCTCGCTCCAAAAAAGCTTTTCGATCGAGCCCTCCGGACCGGGCGTGCCGCCGCGCAAGCTCTTGGTCAACCCGCGGTAGGCGCTGTACTTGATCACTTCACTCTCGATACACACCTGCGCCAGAAGCTGGCGCACCACTGGGTCGCGCGTTGCCGGGCTGCCGTTCTTGCTCCAGGTACCGGCCAGCTTGAGCAAATCGGTAAGCGCGTTACGGGATTGCAACTGGCGGGTGAAGGTTAGGGTCTGGCGTTCGTGCATGAGGGTGGTGATTGCGATCTCCCAACCTCGGTTAATCTCGCCGATGACGTTGGCGCGCGGCACGCGCACGTCCTCGAAGAACAGCTCGTTGAAGTCGTCCTCGCCACTGATCTGCCGCAGCGGACGCACGCTGATGCCCGGACTGTGCATGTCGACGAGGAGAAAGGTGATGCCCTTGTGTTTGGGGGCGGCGGAGTCGGTTCGCACCAGCAGCATGCACCAGCGCGAATAGCGCGCGAAGCTGGTCCACACCTTTTGCCCATTCACCACAAACTCGTCGCCTACCAGCTCCGCCTTGGTGTTGAGCGCCGCCAGGTCGGAGCCGGCATTGGGCTCGGAAAAACCCTGGCACCAAACCTCCTCTGCCGAAAGAATCTTGTGCAGGTGGCGTTGCTTTTGTTCCTCCGTGCCGTGCTCGATCAACACCGGCCCGCCCATGGTAAGTCCCGCTAGGTTGATCAACTGCGGCGTGCGCGCGCGCGCCATCTCTTCTTGAAAGATGATTTGCTCGATCAAGGTTGCGCCGCGCCCTCCGTACTCCTTGGGCCAAGCCACACCGCACCACCCCGCTTCGTACAACCGCCGTTGCCAAGCACGGCCATAGGCAACCCATGCGTCGAGATCCTCCGGTTCCGGACCCGGCGCGTTACGTTCCAACCAAGCGCGGAGGTCACTGCGAAACTTCTCTTCCTGCGGCGAATACGAAAAATCCATGCACGGGAGTTACGCGCAGGGGTTTGCTTCAGTCAATCCGAGGGAGTGTATCCGGCAGGGCCATGCCAGAGTCGCTTACGGGGGCATTCCATCTGACGCGCCGCGAGGGCGCGGCGTCTCCAGTGCTTGTATTTCCTTGTTCTTGGAGACGGGCCGCCCCCGGCCCGCATCGGATGGAGCCCACTGCAAAGCTCCGTCGACGACTTTGGCGTGGCCCTGGTGTATCCGGGACGTGGCGGTGGTCTCCGCCAGAAGCGGATCTCAGGTTCCCCGAACGCAGCTCGCCGGGGCGGGTCGGAGGGGACAATCACCTGACCCAGAAATCATGCGGAGTTTGAATTGAGCATAGAAACTGCGGCGCATATGGTCATTGCATGAATCACACGATGATTGCCAAGGTTACCACAAGTGGCCAGGTATCGTTGCCGGCGCTCGTGCGACGACGATGGAAGACGTCGCAAGTCGTCATTGCCGACGAAGGGGACTACCTCGTCGTCAGGCCGCTACCGAACGACCCGACTGCGGCCGCGTGCGGATCACTCAAGCGCGGCGGCCCTGAGCTCGAGAAGTTGCGCACGCAGGAGCGCAGAGCGGAGTCCGAACGGGAGCGAAGCCGGAGGCTGGGTGGCGCGGCTACGGCAAATAGCCACGGGCGATGGTGGTGAAGTCTTCGACCTGCGCGCTCTGCCAATTGACGTCGTAGCCCAGCTCACTTGCCATGAGGGCGGCGACTCGCGGGGCCATGGCGATGGCGGCGCGGGCGTTGAGAAAGGTCGCGCGCAACCGCCGCGACAAGACATCATCGACAGTGCGCGCATACTCGTGCCGGGCCGCCCACACTACTTGTGCGGCACGGTACGGCAGATCTGGGTGGAGGCGTTCCTTGAGAGTAGGGTCCTGCTTCGCCAAGCGCTCGATGGCCGCCGCGTCGGAACCATAGACCGCCATGTGCTCGAGACGCTCGGCGTGGGGCAGGAACCCGTGGATGTTGAGCTGTGGGGTCACGCACGGCTTCTCATCGAGGCCAGCCAGCATGGCAGCGTGATTGACACAGTCCTCCGCCATGTTGCGATAGGTCGTCCACTTGCCTCCGGTGATGGTGAGCAAGCCACTGTCGTCGACACGAATGGTGTGATCCCGCGATAGAGCCGCGGTGTTCTTGCCGTCGCTGCTTTGCACCAAGGGACGGATGCCCGCGAACATGCTGAGGACATCGCCGCGGGTCGGCGCCTTGTGCAGATAGAGGGCCGAGGTTTGCAAGATGAAGTCGATCTCCTGCTCGAGCGGCCGCGGCTCCAAGGACACTTCCGTGAGCGGAGTGTCGGTGGTTCCGATCAGCGTGTGGCCGTTCCACGGAATGGCGAACATAACGCGCCCGTCACTGGTGTGCGGCACCATGACCGCCGTGTCCTTCGGAAGGAAGGAGCGATCGAATACGAGGTGAATCCCCTGGCTGGCAGCAATCATCGGCTGCCGCGCCGGCTCGGCCATGGCGCGCACGCTGTCGGTAAACGCGCCGGTTGCGTTGATGACCACCTTCGAGCAAGCGCGCAGCTCACGTCCACTTTCGAGTTCCCGAAACACAACGGTGTCGACGAAGCGATCGCGGTTCTTGTGCAGCTCGATCACCGGCGCGTAGTTGAGCAACACCGCACCTTGCTCGGCCGCAGTCTGCACGAGGCTGATCAAGAAACGCGCGTCGTCGAATTGACCATCGTAGTACATGACTCCGCCGCGCAAGCCTTCCTGCTTGATCGTCGGGAGATACTCGAGGGTCTTGTGCTTGGAGAGATTGCGGGATTTGCCGAACCCATACTTGAAGGCCAGCAAATTGTAGACGCGCAGGCCGACACCGTAGAACGGCCCTTCCCACCAAGCATACGTGGGCACCACGAAGGCCAGATCCGACACCAAGTGCGGGGCATTCTGGCGCATGATGCCGCGCTCGCGCAGGGCTTCCATCACCAGCGGCACGTCACCACGCTCCAGATACCGCACCCCGCCGTGTACCAGCTTGGTGCTGCGGCTCGACGTGCCTTTTCCAAAATCGCTTTGCTCCAGCAGTAAGACATCGTAGCCACGAGAAGCAGCATCGACCGCCACGCCTACACCAGTGGCACCGCCGCCGACGACGATGATGTCCCACGGTTGGCTGCGGTGGGTTACGTGCTCGATGAGTTGGGCTCGGTTCAACAGAAGGTTCACTTTAGAAGGCTCCGGGCTGCCTTCTTGGTCGGATCAGACACGCAACGCAAGGGCTACAGGGCCTCGAAGAGGCTCGGATCTCGAATCTTCCGAGAGGTCACGCGCCGGATCGTTACCCGACCGGGGTCGGAATCGGGGTCGAATCTGCCGCCGAACGATACCGATACCGATTCCAACCCCGACGCCGATTCAGTCGCTGCCGAACACTGTGCGCAGGTCGGATATGGGTGCGAGCGATCGGGCGTAGACCCACACGTTCGGAATACCCGTATCGCGTCACGGCAGCCGATCGAGGCGTAGGGCCACGTCGCGACGAAAGGCAGGGACGGGAAGCGTCGCGGCACCGGCAACCGCAGTCGTGGGAGCACCGGAGGTTCGCTCGCCGGTGCGCGTATCGAACCAGGTCGTGGCCCACCGCTCTCCCGCGAGCTGCGTCAAAGCCACGCTGGCACCACCGACCAGCGACGGATCGGGAGAAAACCAGTTGTGCCTGTTGTTCTTGACCCACACGAGAATCGTATCCTTGCCTTGCAGTGTGACGATGCGGACGGCCGGTCCATCCGTGGTCGGCACCACCGCAGCGCGCACCTGGAAACCCTCTCCCGGAAAGTCGACGCCGGAGGTGAAGGCTGCCAGCGGGCCGAAGTGAAAGTAGTAGTCTTGCGGGTCGACGACGTTGTCCCACCACCAGGACATGCCGGTTCCGAAGGTCTCGGAGAGCAAGCCCGACCATAGGATGTCGTGGAAGCCGTCGCCGTTGGGATCGCGGCGCAGAGTTTCCGCAGGGCCGCGCAGGTCGACGCCGACCTCCCCGAGCAGAACGGGCTTCTCATAACGGCGGAAGCGCGCACCAAGAGTCGGCATCAGCATCGCGAAATCCACGGAGAGGCCCTCGAAGGCGTAGTAGTGAATTTGCGTGAAGTCGATCTCGGGTAGCGACCATACGGCGCTGAGCTGATCGCGGGCGGAGGTCGAGGTGGTGATCAAGTGATCGTGCATGTCGAGACGGCGCAGCTCGCGCGCCATGTCGCGATGCCAGGCGGTCATGTCGCTGGCGCTTGGCTGCTCGGTGAGATCGGCTTCGTTCCACAGCTCCCAAGCCATGATGTTGGGAGAGTACCCCCAGCGTGCCACGATGTAGCGCAGGCGCCGCTTCACCAGGGCGATGGCTTCCGGATCGGTGAAGAACTCCCGCGGAGAAACGAGGGGCCCGCCGTTCACTCGGTTGTAAGGATTGTCGGCCCACTCCGTGTTCGACGTCAGCGAGAAAGCACCGTGGTACTGGATTGCCAACATGAGGTAGATGCCGTGTCGGGCAGCGGTCTCGATGACATGGTCGAGTTGCCAGGCACGCTCCAGACGATCGCCGTAGTTCCCCAAGGAGGTGCTGGTCAGGTTGCCGTTGCCGTCACGCTCGATCCATTCCAACCCAAACGCCCAGCTCGGCATCCACAAGCGCGCGTAGTTACATCCTTGCGCCGCTAGCTTGGCCAGCCAGTCATCGTAGGCGAAGGTGCCGCGACCGTCGTACCAAGACAGGTTTTCACCGATCGCCCAGTAGGAAGAGCCATCATCGAATTCGAGATAGCGTGCATCGCGCGGGCTACGGCGAACAAAGCCATGGTTGCCCGGTGCAGCCGCGCCAACCGCGAGCGCACTCCAATCGCCGACCTCGCTGCCGGCGGGGCTGGTAATGCGCCAGCGCCACAACCAACGGCCCGCTTCGGTGGGTGTGAAGCGTACTTTCCAAGTGAGTTCTGTCGTCGCACGCAGCTTCTCGTAGCCACCGACCAGTTGTCGATCGTACTCGCGGTACGCGAAAGCAGGGACCAAGGAAGTGGCACCGCTTGGCGCCTGCCACTCCGTGTCGACGGCAATGGCGGCGGGATCAAACGGGTTGTCCTCGCCAACCAAGCGCGGCAGCGTGGCCTCGAAGCGTTCCCACTGGCGCACCGTGGGCTGCATGACTTTGGGATCGTCATCTCCGCAACCGAGCAAAGAGAGAAGCACCAACAGGACGACGTAGAACATATTGGCCATGGTGAGATCCCTACAACGAATGGGTGGGTGCAGGCCATAGCGCCGGATTCGGAGGTGCCCGGTGCGCCGGTTTGCCGGTGCGGGGGACGTCGTTCTCAAGCGCCGACGCGCGAGTGCGGCGTGTGGGTTTCCGGATTCGCCATCCAGCGAAGACAAGAGCAACGTTGGCGCTGGACTAGGGACCAGGGATCTTGCCGAAGAGCACCAGGGGTTGCATCCGTTGCGGGCGGGACGCCCGTCTCCAAGCAAGGTGCCGTTCCGACCTGCCAGCGTCTGTGGTAGTCCACGGGCCATGAGCAGCTCCAAGCAAAGTATTCTGGCAGGCCTGGCGAGCGACGATCGCGACGCCTTGCTCGCCTGCTCCAAGGCCATCCACTTCCGCCAAGGCGACGACCTGCTGCGTGACGGGCAAGCGAACGGCTCGTTGTTTTTTCTATTGGAAGGTCATCTTCATGTCCTGCGTACTAGCCCAGATCGAGAGGTCCTTCTCGGGCGCCTCTCCGAGGGAAGCTGCTTCGGCGAGGTCAGCTTGTTTGATCCCGGACCGGCTACGGGCACGGTTCGTGCCGCAACCGACGGGCTGGCGATGGAACTACGAGGGGAGGATTTGCGCAGCTTCTCTGCACAACGTCCGGCCGCCGCCGTCGCGCTTCTCTTCGCTATCGCCACAGAGATGGCAAGACGGATCCGTCAGGTCGATCAACGGCTCGTAGATTCCATCGTTTGGGGCAACTTGATGAAGTAGTGCATGGGCTGATGACGTTCATGGCCACCAATCGGCCATCGACAACTCCACCGCGGTGAACGGTTCGGCGCGGATGGTGTCGGCGACGCCGTAAACGCCTATCTCCAGCCAACGACCTTCCGTAAGTTTGTTCACGGTGAGAGTACGCGCGTCCACATCGACCAGCCAAAGGTGGCTCACACCTACCCGCGCATAGAAGGGCTTCTTGATGAGTTGGTCGTGTCGGCGCGTGGCTGGCGACAGTATCTCGCAGACCCAGTCCGGAACCACGCGGATCGCTTCGGATTCGGGCAAATGCGGAAGGCGCTCACGCCGCCACCCGCCTAGATCCGGTACGATCTCGGCGGCGTCAGGCAGCTCGATCCCGGGCTCGACGAGAATCCACCAACCACCGGGACCGCCACGGCCGCGCTGAAAAGGGGAGAGCAATTCCGCCACCAGCGCCCCTTCGATATTGGCGTGCAGCGGCCGCGGTCGCGGCGATGTGTGCAATACGCCGTCGATGATCTCGCCTACAACATTCTCCGGGAGGCTGGTCAGGTCGGCGCGTGTAGCGCGCTGCTTGCGAGGTAGCGCCAGGGCCATTCGCGCACTGTGGCGCCGATCGTCTTTGGATTCAAGCATGAGAACACTCCCTCCCACTCCCTCCAGCTCGTCCAGATCGGGCGCATGTGCCGAAGCGGTGCAGGGACCTCGCCTTAGCCTCTGCATGCCGGTACACACGGCGTGCCATGCAAACAAGCGAGCGTAAGTACGCACTGGGGTCCTTTTTCGGTCCGAAGGGTGGTGAGCTAGTCAGCTTCGTGCCGCACGCGATCCGTTTGGGGATGCGGGTGATGGAAATGGGGCCGGGGATGGTGACCTTACAGTTGCCGTATCAAGAGGAGCTGGTGGGTGACCCGACGCGCGGCGTGATTTTCGGTGGCGTGATCACCACGCTACTCGACCACTGCTCCGGGATGGCCACGGCTTGCGCCTTGGAAGAGCTGGTGGCGATCGCAACGATCGATCTGCGCATCGACTATCTGCGCGCCGCGGAGCCGCATCACGACTTGTACGGTCGCATGGAGTGCTACAAGGTCACCCGGAGTGTCGCCTTCGTACGCGGCTCGGCATGGGAACATGATATCGCGGACCCTTTCGCCACTTGCCACGCAACCATGATGATCGGCGCCCATCGCAAAGGCAGCACACTAGCGGCGCATCTCGAAAAGCTGGGAGGCGGTGGACGATGAGCGAACTCGTCGACCGCATTCCTTACGCTCGCTTCATCGGCGCACAGGTGGAGCGCGGCACCAATGGCCTTGAGCTTGTGTTGCCCTTCCGTGAGGACCTGATCGGCAATGCCGCGTTACCGGCGCTGCACGGGGGCCTTCTGGGTGCCTTTGCCGAACTTTCCGCCTTGCTGCACCTGATCGACGAAGCGCGCACGACCGGTGTCCCCAAGCCCATCAACTTTTCTGTCGACTACTTGCGTTCCGCCGGACCCAAACAAACCCGGGCACGAGCCACGATCTTCAAGCTCGGTATCCGCATCGCCAATGTGCACGTGATTGCTTGGCAAGACGACGAGTCCCGACCGGTGGTCACCGGCAACGGCAAGTTCCTCTTGTCGCGACGCTGAATCCGCCATTGCCGGTTAGCCGACCGTAGAAAATCCCGCGCACACAGCCCGGCCGAGTGGCCGCAACCAAAGAGTGAAGGGAAGGGTGCGGGCCACGCAGGTCGTAGGCTGTAGGTCGGAGAAGAGGGGAGTTGGAGGAAACTCCTTTGCCACGATCACGCGTCGCATTGAGCCCTAAAACCTCAGTTGGCGTGTACGGCGACTGGCCTAGCGCTTCGAGACGCCGCCAAAATCCTTCGATACGCTTCGCTACTCAGGAGGCGGCTCCTCAGCGCGAACGGTTGCTGGG
>CAZGSN010000527.1:0-4564 GCA_964528465.1 uncultured Binatia bacterium (SeqCode) | reverse complement strand
ATGGGTGAGGATCGCGCCGAAAACCAACTGCAGATACACCAGAGGAGTGAGCACACGCGCCAACGTCTGCAGGCGCTGGCCGGCCGTAACTGCCGGCTGATCCGTGGCGGAAATCCAGAAGCGCGAGGTAACGACGCCGAGGCTGACGATCAACGCCAGGAAGGCCTGCGCAAAACAGCCATGCACGAGGGCTAACCCGTGTTCCAGCAAAACCACGCGCATGCCGCCCAAGATTCCTTGCGTGATCACCGCGGCCAAGGCAACAAGGCCCAGGCGCCGCACCCAGGTCCGACTTTCCGAACGCCACAGAACGATGGCTAGGCAAAGGGTGAGGAAACCCACGGCGCTACCCAGCAAACGGTGGGTGTGCTCGTAGAAGACGCCGCCAACCATCTGCTCCCAGGGAAACAGAAACATGTTGTGGCCGAATGTCGTAGGCCAGTCCGGAACAGCAAGGGCAGAGCCGGTATTGGTAACTAGACCACCCATCAGGATGAGCACGATCGTCATCGCAGCCGTAACCGTAGCCAAACGAAAGGGCCAGGGGTTTGCAGTGCGGAGCAAGGACGAGTCGTCCATGGGATTTGAGGGTAAGGCCACGATAGGCGCGGCACACAAGCGCCGCGCCTCCTCGGGAATTATGCAGAGGGAGTTACTTGCTGGCGAGTTCGAAGTCGGTCTTGGCGTCGCCACCGGCAGCGACAGTGACTTTGGCCGTCTTCTCGCCCAGCTTCTCATGCCAGACCTTGAGTTCGTACTCGCCGGCCGGCACATCGGTGAGCTTGAAGCCACCATTGGCATCGGTCACCGCGTAGTACGGGTGATCCTGGGAAACGAACCAACCCAACATCCAGCCGTGCGCGTCACAGGTAACCTTGATCGTCTCGGGTTGGTCGAACTTCTGCTGCATCTCCTTCTTGAACTTGGGTTGCGCCAGGTTCACCGAAGGATTCTTGGTGCTGTAGGTGTGGATGTTGTGCAGGATGCCGTCGCTGTTCTTGATCTTCACGCTGCTGCCAGCAGGAAAGGTCAAGACGTGCGGCACGTACTTGCAGCCCACCTGATCGAGTTCCGGCGTGCGGGCTTCCATCGGCTTGCCCTTGGCGATGTTGGTGATCGACACCACGGCGTTGGCGAGGCCGCCACCCGCTCCTACTACGACTTCTTCCGACTTGATTTCGCCGTGAGCGCCGCAGACTTCCTTGTCCTTGGTGATCTCCACGACCTTGGCCGCAGGAGCTGCCCCCTGCAACTTGACCATGCCGGAGATCGAGCCGCCGGCAGAGACAGCACCGCCCTCGTAGGCCATTGCCGGTCCCGCACACAGGGCAAACACACTTGCCAATCCGATTACCTTACGCATGACTTCTGTCCTCCTCTGTGACGTGCGTCACTCTTAGTTGGCATGCTCGCCGTTGCCGGCGGCATGCGCTGCTGCCAGTGCATGTTTCTGATTCCGCGCCAAAACTTCCTGGGCGTTATTCAACACCATCAAGTAGTCTCGTAGGGCCACAATCTGTCGTTCGTTGTCACCGTCGAGAATATCGTCGGGGCCGCCCACCGCCTTGCCATCCTCATCCGCTTCATAGAACGAAGGCATCTTGGTACCTGGTGTAACCTTCTGTGGGTTATGCAACCAGCGGATGATCCACTCCGGATTGAGGCGCTTACGGGCCATGCCGAGATCGGGCGCCCATCCCTCGGGTGGACCCTCGGGGCGGCGGTCGCCTTGCTGGTGGCAAGAGAAGCAATTGAAGTAATCGGCCGTCACTAGGCTCTGAGCTGCCAGGAGGTGATCGGCAGGGATCTTGTTCTCGTCGACGTACACGAACGGGGTCTTGATGTTATCGACAGCGCCAAAGTACTGCACGATTGCCGTCGCCTCGTCGTCCGACAAGCCAAACGTAGGCATGCGCACCTTGAGCCAAGGACGAATCGGAACGGGCTGCTTGAGGAAGCTATAGAACCAATCCGGCTGCACCTTGGAGCCCTGGCCGTTCAAGATTGGTGGCGCCATGGAAGGGGCTTCTTCATAGCGAGCCCGAATGGCTCCACCTTGGTCCTCGATAACGTGGCAGCCGACGCAGTTGTATCGGGTTACCAAGCGGCGTCCTTCGACGATACGCTTGCCACGCGCGTCGTTGAGAGCCCAGTACTTGGCAGGATACTTCCACGCCGTACGGCTCTTGAGGAACAGGCGCAAAGCGCGGATATCCGCATCCGCGAGGCCAAACACGGGCATGAGCTGCTCGATGCGCTCGGTGGCATAGGTCCGTGGCTCTTGGATCTTGTGGTAGGTCCAATCATCCCAGGTTTGCGGGATATCGGTACGGTTGCCGAAGAACAGCTCTTCGAGGGTCTTCGACCCAAACGACGCCAGTTCCGCACCGATGCGCGATTCCTTCTCCATGCCCGGGATATCGTGGCAACCGAAGCAACCGTACTTGCGCACGACGGCCTTTCCGGTTTCGACGTTGGCCGCTGCCAGTAGACGTTCTTCGAGTCCGGGCTGCGGCTGCTTCTTGCCGAGGGTTTGCAGGTAAGAGACGATAGCCTTTGCTTCGTCGTCGCTCAGACGCAAACTAGGCATCCGCGCCGTCGGCGAATAGTCGCGAGGATTCTTCACCCAGTGATACATCCAGCGCGCATCGGTCTTCTCTGCAACTTTGCTTAGGTTGGGAGCGAGGTCCTTGTTCTCACCCAAAAAGGCAGGAGACTCGCCTTCAGCAAAGCCGTGGCAGCCGCGACAGCCGAGACTATCCACCAATTCTTTTCCTTTGGTGGTCAGTGCGGTGTTGCTGGGATCGATGCCGCTCGGCAGCGGCCGCTGCGCCAACCACTCTTGGCTGGCATCTTTGCTGACCGACAGCAGGTAACCGGCAACCGCTTCCGCTTCTTCCTTCTTGAGTAGGAAGTTCGGCATCCGCGTATTGGGTCGAATCTCATGGGGGTTAGTCACCCAACGCACCAACCAAGCGGGATCGAGCTTGGCGGAGGCAAGGCGTAGAAACGGCCCAACCTTGGCGAGGCTTTCGTAGCCATCGACAAGGTGGCATCCATGGCAACCGAGTTCCTCGAACAGCTTCTCGCCACGCGCAATGGTTTCGCCATGAGCCAGACCGCCGAGAGTCGCGTGACACTTGATGCACGAGGCCTGCACCTTCTCGCCGCGCAGCAGAGGCTTGTCCCAGTGATGCACCTCACCGTGGGCTTGCTCGGGACTATTCACAGCAGCGCCCTGGCCCTGGTGGCAGGGGGTGCATCCAAAGCGCTCCACCGGGTGTTTGCCCAAGATTTTCTCGCGGTCCGAGTGCGTCCGATACGGCTGCGGAGCTTCTTCAAACCCCGCCTTATCGATGCCCACGTGACACGACACGCAACGCTCGACACGTGCTACCGGCTGATCGAAGTTGTTACGCTCGAATTCGGGAAGCACGACTTGATGGATTTTCGGAACCTTCGGCAGCTCGATGCCGGCGAAGGAAGTTAGAACCACGCCGCTAAGGCGGTCTTCAAGAAAATCCTTCTGATCGGCAAGCTTCTTGATCTTACCTTCGAGCGTCTTCACCTCGCCGAGGATCTCGTCCTTCTCATTGGTAATACGCGCCAGCTCTCCCTTGGTATCGGTGAACTCTTTCTCGATGGCAGCCTTCTCATGATCGAGTTCCTCGATGTGCTTGTGGTACTTTTCGGTGGGGCGATGCTCGAGTTCCGCCGCTTCATACTCGTACCACGCCTCTTCGAGACGGCTCTTGATAATGCGGAAGGCGAGGTCGGCATCGTTGAACTTCACCGTCGCCGCGAGGATCTTCGCATCGAGTTCGGCCAGTCGCTGCGCCGTTTCACCGGAGGCAACGCGAACCTTGGCGGCTTCCAAATCTTTGCTGAGTTGCTGGTATTCGGGCATGGCCTCGAGCTTGGCATTCTCGGCAGCGATGTCGCCGCGGATCTTGTCGCGCTCCAAGCGTGAGAACTCGTTTTGGTGGTACTTCCACGGACGACGCGAAATGTTGTCGTCCCAAACGGCCCACACGGCGCCGAACAGCAGCAAGCCTACACACACCAAGAACAGGGCGCTGTAGGATCGCTTCTCGTCGTCGGTATTTACTTCACGTCGTGCCACGCGATCACCCCTATGCGGACGCCTTCCACTCGATCAGGCGGCCAGCCAGAAATATTGTCGCCCCCGTCATCATCCACTGCATCTCCGGGCCCATGCTGTTTTCTTGCGTGAATCCCACCCACATTGCGTAGCTGACGTAGACCACCCCCAATGCTTGCACGAGCTTCGCGACGTAGAACACAAGAACCTCAGCGTAGTTCGTCCACTTCAAGCCATTCAGGTCTGGCTTCCCGACTAGATATTGATCCACGGCGTCGGCAGCACGTACTTGATGTTGAGCGCGTGCCGCAAGAGCATCTTGATCAAAACCGCCAGCAGGTTGAGGAACAAAAATGAAGTCGTCATGAAACGTGGCATCCCCCAGCGCAGCATGAACTCGCGCCCGCGCAACCAGATCACCCACCAATACATGGCCAGGGTGCCGATCACGAAGTAGCCGCC
>CAZGSN010000526.1:0-5766 GCA_964528465.1 uncultured Binatia bacterium (SeqCode) | reverse complement strand
AGAACCAGAACAGGTGCTGAAAGAGGAGAGGATCGCCGCCCAGGGCGGGGTCGAAGATGCCGAGGTGAAACAGCCTCTCCATCCCGACCAGGAGCACGGTGATGGCGAGCACCGGCGTCCCCAACACCATGATCAAGCTCGTCGCATAATGCGCCCAGACGAACAGAGGCAAGCGGAACCAGGTGAGGCCCGGGGCGCGCATGCGGTGAATGGTGACGATGAAGTTCAACCCCGTCAGGATCGACGAGAAGCCGGTGATGAAGATGCCCACCGCCGTCGGGATGACGTTGGTATTGGAGTGTGTCGTGCTGAACGGCGTATAGAAGGTCCAGCCCGTATCGACACCGCCGATCAGCATCGCCGCCATGGTGAACGCCGCACCGACGACGTACACGTACCAGCTCGCCAGGTTGAGACGCGGGAACGCCATGTCGCGCGCCCCGATCATGATGGGAATGAGAAAGTTACCGAGCACCGCCGGAATCGACGGCACCAGGAAGAAGAAGATCATGACGATGCCGTGCATCGTGAACAGCTTGTTGTAGGTGTCCGACTCGACCATATCCCCGGCCGGCGTCAGCAGCTCGAGGCGAATCAGACCGGCAAAGATTCCGCCGATGAGGAACATCGCCGTGATCGAGCCGAGGTACAGCAGGCCGATGCGTTTGTGATCGACGGTCAGCAGCCATGACCGGATTCCGTAGTTGGCGTTCAGATAGTTCATTGGGGGTGTCTCGCTTCTCCGGATGGCCCCCGGCTCCCGGCCTCTGGCCCCTGTGAGCGAATGTAGGCAATCAGATGCATCAGGCCTTCTTCGCTGACAAGCCCCTTGAACGTCGGCATGATCGGCTGAAACCCGGCGACCACCTTGGCTTCGGGATGGAGAATCGATTCACGCAGGTAGACATCGTCGGCAAGTACCGTCTGGCCGTCCTGCAAGCGAACCTCCTTCCCGGCGACACCGGCGAGCGATGGTCCGCGCGCGCCACTGTCGCTGCGGTGACAGGTGATGCACCCGAGCTTCTGGAACAACCCCTCGCCGGCGCTTACCGGTGAGTCGGCCGGTGAGCCACCGGCGAGCCAGGCCTGGTACTCCGAGGGCTCCATCACGACGACACGTCCGATCATTCGCGAGTGTTCGGTACCGCAATACTCGGCGCAGAACAAATGGAAGGTGCCGGTCTGCGTCGCCTCGAACCACAAGCTCGTGTAGCGGCCCGGCAACACGTCCTGCTTCACGCGGAAGGCCGGGATGTAGAAGCTGTGGATGACGTCTTCCGAGGTCATCGTGAGCTTGATCGGCCGCCCGAGAGGGACGTGCAGCTCGTTGATCTCGCGCCGCCCTTCGAGGTGCTGGATCTTCCACATCCACTGTTTGCCGACCGCGAACATCTGCAGGGCGTTGTCGGGTGGGCGCGCCATGCTCACGTAGATGCTCGCCCCCCAGAAGAAGAAAATCATCGTGATGAAGAACGGGATGATCGACCAGGTCAGCTCCAACGCCAAGGAGCCGTGAATCGGCTGCGGCCGCTCGCTTTCGGAACGGCGCCGAAAGCGCACCGCGAAGGCAACGACGAGCACCGCGATCAGCACGGCGAAAAAGCCGCTGACGGCGATCAAGAAGAAATACAGCGCGTCGACCCGGCCGGCCATGGTCGATGCTTGCGGAGGAAAGAGAGGCAGATTGGAGAACATGTCAGGCAAACCTGGGATCGGGGCTCGGCGGATGGAGGTCGGAATTCTTCCCGGCCCCCGCCCGGTGCCCTGCTTTTTCTCGACGTAGGGCTACGATCACGAACCCGGCCAGAGCCAGGACGGTAAGGATGCCGCCGATGCGCACGGCACGCATCGCCACCATGCCGTACTTGCCCGTGGTCGGATCATAGTGAAAACAGTAGAGGAGTAGCTGATCGACGGGGCTGCCGATGCGTTCGGCCGCCGATTCGATGAGGCCGAAGCGCAGATCGCGCGCCGACAGCTCCACCCCATAAAAGTAGCGCGAGATGCGTCCTTGCGGCGTCACCACCGTGATCCCAGCGGCGTGCGCAAACTGCTTCTCCTCGGGAAGGTACTTGTACTGGTAGCCGATGGCTTGCGTCAGCCGCTCGATCGATTGCGCCGAGCCGGTCAGGAAATGCCACCCCTCGGCCGCACCGGCACGCCCGTAGTCATTGATATAGACCGCCTTTTTCTTGGCCGCCTGCGCCGGCGTCTCGTTGGCATCGAAGCTGAACGTCACCACCTCGATCTCCTTGCCGACATCGAACGACAGCAGCTTCAGCGCGTCGACCAAGCCATTGAGCACGAGCGTGCACAGCATCGGGCACTCGTAGTACGCCGGCACCAGGATCACCGGCTTCTTGCCAAAGTACTGGCCGAGCCGAACACTCTGGCCGGTTTCGTCCGTGAACATCAGATCCAGCGGCACCTGCTCGTTCAAGCGCTGCTCGATCCCCACCCCTTGCAGAGCAGGCGGCACGGTGGTGTCTGCCGCTGCCACCACGCCCCCTGCCATCACGCCGGCAAGAATTGCCGCCACCGAGATCGATGCCTTCGATGCTTTCATGGCATCGGCTCCGCCGCGTCGCGCGCCGGCAAGCCGCGTTGCGCGATCAACTCCATCGCTCTGGCGATCGGCAAGCGCACGACACCGCGCGTCTCATCGACCCAGGCGTAACTGTTGAGGATTGCTTCCTGGCCCTGCTTCATCGCCACGAGATCTTGCACCGGATGCGTCTGCAAGCGCGGCTCCGGCGGCTCCAAACGGCCTGCCGTGCTCGCCAGCGGATGGGCCGGCGCGCTGTGCTTGGCCTCGTAGGCGCCCATCCCGATCAGGGTCGAGCGTGCGAGCAGGAAGACGAGCACGACAACGACGGCGAATACGGCGCTGGCTAGGACAATGGGACGGAACGTTACGTCGCGTTTCTCGTGCCCCCCGGAACCGTGATGCTCGCCCGACGCTGAGTGGCTCATGGCACAACCGCCTCCGGCAAGGATGGGTCGTGCACGGCGACCACAGATCGCGCTCCCATCTGTGCCACGAAGAACCAGATCCAAATGCCGCCGACCGCGGCAAGCGCAGCGACATCCAGCCAATGCACGGTGAGCCGGCTGGGCGAGAAGGCCGGCGTCACGACCCAGAACAGGTCGACGGCGCGCGCCAGCAACACTGCCATCGCTACGATCGCCAGACGACCCGGGCGGCGCTTCACGTTACGCGACAGCAAGACCACGAACGGGAGAACGAAGTGGAACAGGATGATGACGAGGCCCACATATTCCCAGCCGCCTTGCAGACGCTTCAGATACCAGGGGATCTCCTCCGGCAGGTTGGCCGACCAGATGATGAGAAACTGCGAGAAGGAGAAGTAGGCCCAGACCATGACGAAGGCGAGCAGGAACTTGCCGAGATCGTGGAACTGATCCTTGCCGATGATCGCCGCCAACGGCCCCTCTTTGGCGAGCGTCGCCGCGACCGCGATCATGAACGCCATCGCCGTGAGCACCTGCCCACCGAGGATCAGGACACCGTAGATCGTCGAAAACCAATGCGGCTCCAGCGACATCACCCAATCAATCGCGGCAAAGCTCATCGTCAGCCCAACCAGCACCAGGCCGCCGCGGCTGATCTGCTCGAGCTTGTAGGCAATGTAGGGATCACCGGTCTTGTCCTGTTCCATCGACCAGCGGTTGAGAAAGAACACCAACAGCGACCACACTGCGAAATAGAATGCCGCGCGCGCCGCGAAGAACGGGACGTTCAGGTAAACGGCCTTGTGCTGCAAGACGTGATCGTGAGCGACATGCTCCGGGTTCGCCCATTCGTACAAGCTGCCCACTCCGAACAGCAGCGGCAGGAACAGCACCGCCATCAGCGGCAGCGTACGCGTCGCCGATTCCAGCGGCCGGCGGATCACCGCCCCCCACGCGCCGCCGGCGATGTGGTGGATCATGAGGATCGCCAGAGCACCCATGGCGATGCCGAACCAGTAGAGGAAGGCGAACAGATACGAGCGAAAGAACTGCTCGGGTTGGGCGATAGCCCCGACAGCACAGGCGACGAACGCCGCCACGGCGACACCAGCCGCCAGGCGCTGCAAGCGACGTAAGGCGTGCTCGGGTCCGAGCAGGCCCGTCGAAGCGAAAGTACGCACCTCACTCATGATGCGCTCCACCTGTCGCCACCGGCGGCGCACCTGGCGCCGCGCTGAGCTTCGGAACGTCGACGGCCGGAACGTCCGCCACTTGCGCGTTCTGGCTCAGTTGCAGAGCCCGCACATAGGCAACGATCGCCCAGCGATCCTCGACCGCGATCTGTTGGGCATAGCTCGGCATGACACCGAAGCCGTTGCTGATGACGTCGAAAAAATACCCGACTGCCTGCTGCCGCAGGCGCTCGTCATGCAGCGAGGGGGGCCGGCGATAACCGCGCTGCACTATCATCCCCTCACCCTAGACGACGGCGTCGTGGCACGGTGTGCAGTAGATGTTGTACCGCTCCTGGCCGCGTTGCAGGGTCGCCGCGTCGACGGCGTGCGGAAACGTCGTCGAGAACGACCCACCGCTCTTCCCGGTATACAGCAACACATCCTCCCGCAGTTGGCCGCGTGCCACGGTGTCGGGGGGGAGTGGGCGCGACGTGCGCCCGTCGTCGAAAAAGGGGCTGCTGCGGTACGGCTTGTACTTCGCCTGGTCGTGCATGTCCTGGCGGCACCCGGCGGTGACGGCGGCGAGGCACAACAGGGCGATGAGCGCGCCAAGCGGGCTGGGGCCCGCAACTACGTTCCGCTCCTCGGCAGCACAGTCCCATCTCGTAGTTGCGGGCTCCAACCCGCGTGGCCTCCGGTGCGGCATCAGTGCTCGACCTCGCTGACCGTGCGCGGCACCAAACGCTCCAGGAAGCGGCGCGTGTCGTCGCGATCGAACTTGGGATCGGTTGCCTCGATGCACAGGAAGAAACGATCACGCGTCGCCAGGGCGAAGCGCGGTACATTGAAGAGAGGATGGTATGGCATCGGCAAACCGTTGAGCGCCAGCATTCCCAGCACGGCCGACAGCGCCGCGAAGAGGATCGTGCACTCGAACGTCACCGGGATGAACGACGGCAAGCTGAAGAACGGTTTGCCGCCAACGTTGATCGGATAGTCGACCACCGCGGTCCAGTACTGCAACGACAGACCCACGCAGGCCCCGACGATGCCACCGATGAGCACGATCAACGGCAGGCGGTTGTGATGCATGCCGAGTGCCTCCGAGAGCTCCTCGATCGGGAACGGCGCGAAAGCGTCCACATGACGGTAGCCGGCTTCGCGCGAACGGCGGGCGGCGGCAATGAGCTCGTTCGGCTCCTTGAACTCGGCCAACAAGCCATAGATGGGAGGACGCCGCGTCACGACAGCTCCTCCTTCACTTCCGCCTCAGGCACCAGGGTGCGCATCTCGAAGATCGAGATCATCGGCAAGAAGCGGATGAACAGCAGCAACAGGGTCAGGAACAGGCCCATGGTGCCGATGAAGGTCGACCAGTCCCAGAACGTTCCGGTGTAGGTTCCCCACGACGACGGCAGGAAGTCGCGATGCAGGCTGACGACGATGATGATGTAGCGCTCCAACCACATACCGACGTTCACCGCCATCGAGATGGCGAAGAGCACCGGGATGGTGGCGCGAACCCGCTGGAACCAAAGGAGCTGCGGTGCCAGGACGTTGCAGAAGAGCAGGCCGTAGTAGAGAGGCCAGTACGGTCCGTTGAAGCGGTTCCAGATCA
>CAZGSN010000525.1:0-1541 GCA_964528465.1 uncultured Binatia bacterium (SeqCode) | reverse complement strand
GTGCCCGCCGAGAACGCCGCCGAGGCCGCCGTGGTCCCGGGAGTCGAGGTGCTCGGGGTGCGCACGATCGCCGAGGTCGTGGGCCTGATGCGCGGCGAGATCGACCCCACGCCAGAGCCGACCGTGGATGTGGAGTCGCTGCTCAAGCAGGCGACCGCGCCGATCGACTTCTCGGAAGTGCGCGGGCAGGAAGCGGTCAAACGCGCGATCATCATCGCGGCGGCGGGGGGGCACAACCTACTCAAGTTGTGCCCAACTGCCCGACACGGGCGACGGTGGCTGGGACTTGGTCACAACCTCTTGGGATTGTGGGCAAGTGACAGGCGCGGTCGGATGTCAAGTCGCCTACGCCGAACGGCGGTGATGGGGAGCGCCGGAGAACCGGCGTGTCGAGAGAGGCGTGCCCCCAATCGATTGGCAGTGGTTTGCAACTGATCGTCAGCAGGAGGCTCTACATGCACATCACCGTGCAGGGGCTTGCGACAACTTGATAGTGCGCGTCGAGCATCTAGTTAGGGTTTGGTTTCATTTGCCCGGGCGAGCCTTGCTGCCAACGCCACCTCAACGAGACAGTCTACCTCTCTCCAATCCACGATTGGAAAAGCCCACGACTCTTCGGAGAGATACTGAGGTCGGCCAGCTGTGTCAGTACCGATGAGGAAGTTGAAGAGCACGCCTCGAAGCACCACAGACAGCACGGGTTCCTTGCCGCTGCGGTCCCATACTGGCAGATGGAAGAGCTCGAGGCGTTGTCCCTCGCAATCAAGCGCAAAGCACGCAGTCGGATACTGGGTTGGATGTCCCGGATTGCTCCCCCGCAGTAGTCCGTGGATTGCACGCTCGTCGTCGCCTAGTTCGACGGTATTCAGCCTTTCTGACACTCCCATCCTCCACAGCAGAGACAGCAGCCATAGTCTGAGAGCGACACAGTTGACCTTGCGTAGTGCGAATGCGCCATGAGCGGTGCCCGTCAAATCCTTGGGTATGTGCTGCCACACCTCCGCTGCGTAGGCATCCCATTTGCCGAACGTCGGCGAGCACTGAGCACACAAGAAGCGCTCCTTGGCCGATACTCCTTCCGGCACCAAGAAATCCGGAAGAATCGGAAAGCCATCCATCTCGGTACGTGCGCCGCAATACGCGCATACCTCTCGTCCAATTGAGGATGGGGAGAGCTCAAGCCGCGCACCCGAGGGGAATTCAGCGACTCCGAAAACCCGTCCGCCTTGATCGGCCAGATCGAACGTCACGGGCAATCCAAACGCTTTCCCCTTGAAGCGCGAGTGCTGCGCCACACGCCCGCTCGCCCCGTCGTACGTGTGATGCTCTCCGTCGGCTGCATCAAATGAAATAACTGTGATCGACACGTCCGCAGACAGCCTAACGCTCGCGATAATCTTGCGCGAGCCCTCTAGCTCAATCATCAGCGGTGACACGCTGCCGCCTACGTTGGCAACAGGAGTAGGAATCAGGTCTGGGGCATTCGCGTCAATCTCGTATTCGACCCTGGTCACCGATCCATCGAGGGGAAGTTCCTGAAA
>CAZGSN010000524.1:0-3386 GCA_964528465.1 uncultured Binatia bacterium (SeqCode) | reverse complement strand
GTTGTAGACGCGCAGGATCGACTCCAAGTAGGAGAGGAGATGCTCGTAGGGGAGAAAGGGACGAATCACCGTACCGATGAACGGGGAGCGACCCATGCCACCACCCACCCATATTTCAAAGCCACGCCCCCCCGCGGCATTTTCAACGATGCGTACCCCAATGTCGTGGAAGCGAATGGCGGCACGGTCGTGCGCGGGGGTCCCGGTGACCGCGATCTTGAACTTGCGTGGCAAGAACGCAAACTCGGGGTGGAAGGTCGACCATTGGCGCAAGAGCTCACAGTAGGGTCGCGGGTCTTCAAGTTCGTCTGGAGCGATGCCGGCAAACGGGTCGGTGGTGATGTTGCGGATGCAGTTGCCGCTGGTTTGGATGGCGTGCATTTCCACCGTGGCCAGCTCTTCGAGAATCGTTGGAATGTCCTTCAGGTGCGGCCAGTTGAACTGGATATTTTGGCGCGTGGTGATGTGGCCGTAACCGCGATCGTAGGTGCGAGCGATGTGCGCCAGCTTGCGGACCTGATTGCTATTGATCACGCCGTAGGGGATGGCGATGCGCAGCATGTAGGCATGCAACTGCATGTAGAGGCCGTTTTGCAGGCGTAGCGGCTTGAATTCGTTCTCGGTCGTCTCGCCGCCGATGCGGCGTCGTACCTGGCCTTGGAATTGCCGAGCGCGCTCGCGCACGATCTTCTGGTCGTATTCGTCGTAGCGATACATGGGCTTGTCTCCTTAGGCGGCGCGGTCGGGGCGCCGATACGGGACGGTCGGGCCACTGGCGCGAATGGTTTCACGAGCCGTAAGCGGGTCGATGATTCCGTCGCGCACCACCACCGGGAACGAGTAGGGATCGCAGATCACCTTCTCCTCGCGCCCGGCCGCCGCCAGCATTGCATCACGTTCTGCCGCGTCGGGCGCAGCATAGGCTTCTTGCAAGTCTGCCGACCAACTCCCGTCGCGGCGGCGGTACGCAGGCGCACCGCTGTCGAGAAACGATGCGCTAACAACATGATGGGTTCCCTCTGGCGTTGCCATGCAGCGATTATTGCGATCCCCACCCAATAGATAAAAGGCATAATTTGCATATCTCGCATGCTTCTTGGGTATGCTAAGAGGCGAGGCATGGCTCTCAACCTGAATCACTTGCGGATCTTTCGAACGGTGATCGAGCAAGGGTCCATTACGGCTGCGGCGCAAGCCTTGCACATCAGCCAACCGGCGGTTTCGCGCCAACTTGCGGAATTCGAAACGACGCTAGGGACACGGCTTGTCGATCGTATGCCACGAGGCGTACGTGCAACACCGGCGGGCGAGATGCTGAACGAACATGCACGCCGAATCTTTGCCGAGGAAGAGCTGGCCGAACGCGAGATCGGCGAGCTTCTCGGACTACAGCGCGGGCGTTTGGCCGTGGGAGCTAGCACCACAATCGGAAGTTACCTGGTGCCGAGGGTCTTCGGCGACTTTGGCGAGCGCCACGCCGGCATCACCCTGGACCTGCAGATCGGCAACACGCGCGCGATTCAAACCGATGTCCTCGAAGGCAAGCTCGATGTCGGGCTCACCGAGGGCTTCGCCGATTCCGACGCGCTCGATGTCCACGTCTTCACACACGATGAGATCGTCCTCATTGCCGCACCCGATTCGAGTGGTGGTCCCTTGGCCGGAGTTACCACCATCAAAGCACGCGACCTCGTCTCCTTGCCTTGCATCGTTCGCGAGACTGGCTCGGGCACACGCGACGTCATCGAGGCAGCCCTCGCTGCGCGTCACGTCGAGTTGCAACCGCGCATGAGCTTGGGAAGCACCGAAGCCATCAAGAACGCCGTGGTCCGCGGCCTGGGCGTGGCGATTGTTTCCCGCCTCACCGTTGCCCTCGAGTTGGAAATTGGCCGCTTGCGCGAAGTGCCTATCTCCGATCTCACCATCCGCCGCGCCTTGCACCGCCTCACCTTGCGCGGCAAACAGCCAAGCCCGGCAGCTAAAGAGTTCATGGAGCTATTGCGCCAACGCTATGGCACGACCGCACCTCAGAATCCCAGGCCCGGAAAAAGACTACGATGAGCGGTTTGCAGGCTTTCGCTTTGGGAGAACGATCAACACGGCCACGGCCCAGATTCCGAAGACAAAGCCGAGCACAGTCCAAAGATGTCGGGGATAGCCGTTATTCGCTGCAAACACGCGGCACATGATCGCATCGCAGGTGTGCACGACGAAGGCAGTACGCAGGAGGGTCTCCGCATCCATTGGAGCGAGGAGACGAAGGCCGGTGAAGTAGCCCAATGCGATATCCCAAGACACGGTTGACCTCGCGCAAACAGCCTCACTATAAGACACAGCATGCCGAACAAGACAACGCACGCCAACGATAACCCTCTGCAATGGATCTTTGAGCGCGGCGAGGAAGTCGTCGGCCAAGTTGCCAAAGAGCTGCTGTCACGACCCGGGGTAACCGATGGCCTCGGCAAGATGATGCAGCGTGCGGCCAAGACAAAAGGGCAGGTCGACAAGAACGTGGAGACCATGCTGCACCTGCTCAACCTCCCCTCGCGAGCCGACTACAACAAGCTGCTGGTCAAGATCGAGCATCTGCAAGGTAGCCTAGTCAATCTCAACATGAAGCTCGACCGCCTGCTCGCGGCCCAAGAACAGGCCAAGAAGCACAAGGCCTGACCCACCCCAACTACGACGCCCCCCGAGCACGGTTCCCAAGTTTATCCAGGGCAGAGAACGAGCTGTCTTCCTCTGGGCGGCATTGCCCACCGATTCGCGTTTCCGTCGGATGCGTACAGGGCGGCCCGTCTCCATGAACTGATCCAATTTCGGCGACTGTGCTGTGCTGCCTCCGGTCGCCGCCAAATGAACTTCAAAGTTGTGACACCTCTGTAAAACAAACGTCCCGCTTCTTGCCGGCGCGCCCAAATTCCCGAGCGGACTCACGCCAAACGTAACGAGAGGGTACCGCGGACAAAAGCGTAATCGCGCCGATCCGCTCCATGCCGTGGAGACTCAACAGGAGAACACAGACACACAAGGCAGAGCCTTGAAGTCCTAACGTTCCCAGGCTCCGCCCTTCACGTTACCCACAAATCGGCGTGCTGGGCACGAGCCCGGATGAACAGGCAAGGCCCGAATTGGCGGATTGGACCACGGATTTCACGGATGCGGCAGCCCGGCCGCTGGCCGGAACCAAATCAAGAATCGAACAAGAGGCAACAGCGGGAACAGAGGAAGAATTGCAGGAAGCTGAAAAGACTTTCTCTGTTTTCTCTGTTGCCTCCTGTTGATTCTTCGGTTCTTCTTGCTCTCTTCCCTCGTTTGCGCTTCTGCGTTGGCTTCTTTGGCGGATTTGAAGGCATCGCCAATTTGCGTGCACCGACCAGAAACGA
>CAZGSN010000523.1:0-14453 GCA_964528465.1 uncultured Binatia bacterium (SeqCode) | reverse complement strand
ACGCCTGACATCATGACTATCGGCAAGGGCTTTGGGTGTGGCTTTCCGGTGACTGGGCTGGTCTCCACCGACGCCATCACCTCTGCCATGCCATTTGCGAAGCCTAGCTCGTCGTCTTCGAGTTACGGTGGTAACCCCTTGGCAGCAACGGCCGCCCTGACCACCATCCAAACGATTCTCTCCGAAGATTTAGTTGCCAATGCCGAACGTGTCGGCGCCTTCCTTCTGCACGAGCTACGCAAGCTTCAGGAGAAGCACGACATAATCGGCGACGTTCGCGGTGCCGGATTGCTGATTGGTCTGGATCTGGTCAAGGATCGCAAGACCAAGGAACCGCTGGCCAAAGAAATCAGCGAGCGCATTTTCCTCGAAGCCCTGCGCCGCGGCCTACTGGTGATGGGATACTTCTCGCGCATGCGCATCAACCCGCCTTTGATCCTTACGGAAAGTGAAGCCCGCGACGGTGTGGCTATTCTCGACGAGGTCTTCACCGAGGTCACGCGCAGCGGCACCTACCGCCAATGAGACAGAGCCCGATGCTTCGTCGTGGCGCCATCGTCGGCTTCGGCAATGTCGCCTTGCACGGGCACTTACCCGGATGGCAGGCACAATCCGATTTTCGCATCGTCGCGGTTGCCGACCCAGACAGCCAACGCCGTGCTCTGGCCCTGAAGGCCTTGCCGGAAGCGCGTATCTATTCCGACCTAACCTCACTGCTGGCCCGCGAGGACATCGATTTCGTCGACGTGGCCAGCCCGCCTGCCTATCACGCCTCGGCAGTCACGGAGGCAGCCACGGCCGGAAAGCACATCCTGTGCGAGAAGCCGCTGACGACGGCGTTGGATGAGTACGCGCAGATTCGCAGCGCCGCACATCGCCACGGCGTGGTCGTGCACACGGTGCACAATTGGAAACACTCGGAGGCATTTCGCCTAGTACAGGCCAAGGTCGCTGCCGGAGGGCTAGGAACCCTACGATCGATCGTCTTCGACACAGCCCGCAACGGCTGCTCGGCAACCACCGGAGAGAACTGGCGCGTCGACGCAACCGTGGCCGGTGGCGGTATCCTCGTCGACCACGGCTGGCACGCCTTCTACCTCCTGCTGAACCTAGCCGGACAACGCCCGCAGGCCATTCGTGCAACTCTGGCGAATCGTCGCTTCTTTGACAGCGGCGTCGAAGACACGGTTTCGTGCCATATTGATTTTCCGGACCTTACAGGTGAAATCCACCTCACTTGGGCGGCAGACAGTCGGCACACCCGCTGGCAGTTGCGCGGAGATGGGGCTGAACTGACCATTGATGACGACCGGGTTGTCTGGGTCAGCAATGGCGAACAACAAGAGCAGCGCCTCACCACGCCACTGTCGGCGGGGTCGCATCATGCCGATTGGTTCGGCGGCGTGATCGATGAATTCCGCGCGGCAATGGAGAAGCCCGCCGAGGCACACGGCAATCGCGCCGAGGTAGAGCTGTGTTTGACGCTGCTGTCGCTTGCTTACACCTCTGCGGCGCAAGGGGGGAAGTCGCTGCCCATTCCGGCAACAACATCGTTGGCTTTAGGCAGTGAGAGTCCCATTACCACCGGAGGCCACCGGTGAGGACAGCTCTGATCTTGCCGCCCGTGGAGGCGAGCTTCCTCAAGACGGCCGGCTTGCCCGTAGTGCAGCGCGTAGTGTTGTCGGTGTTGCGCAGCGACTTCGATCGCATCGTGGTTGTCGGTGGCCAAGCCACGGATCGCCTACGCCAGCTCTTGCGTTCCGACGTGCGCACGCGCGGAGTGGAGATCAGCGAGCACTTTCCGGTAATCGAAGGGGAAGAGATTACGGTGTGGCGCAGCGACATCTTCGTAACCCCGGCGACGATTGCGCAACTGGCGGCAGCCACCATCGACACGCAGCCCCTGCTCTTCTCCCGCGCCGATCAGGCCTTTGCGGCTCGCTGTCGCGTCGCCGCTTGGTCAAGCATCGATCGCGCTCAAAGGAACGAGCAGAGCCACGCCGCGATTCTTGGCGATATCGCGGCACCGCAGGCAACCACGACAGAGCTGGGCGACGTGTTGTGTGTACCGGTTCACGATGCAGCTTCTGCCGTTGAGGCGGAGCTTGCCTTTTGCGAGCGCATGCGCCGCGACAGCAAGGCCAGCGACGGCCCTCTGGCCCACTGGGTGGATCGCCGCGTGTCGTTGCGGTTGAGCCGTTGGATCGTGGCCCACACCGGTTTGCGTCCCAACCACATTACCCTGATCGGCACTTCGATCGGGCTGATTGCAAGCATATTGCTTGGCGTCGGCAGCTACGCGACCGGAATTGCGGGGACGCTCTTATTCCTGTGTGCCACCATCATCGACGGCTGCGATGGTGAGGTGGCGCGGATGAAATTTCTCGATTCGTCATTCGGGCAGAAGCTCGATGTAACCACCGACAACATCGTGCACGTCACCATCTTCCTTGGCTTGGCCATCGGCCTCTACCACGCCAACCCGGACCGTCCCTACCTTACCTTGATCGCCATTTTGCTCGGCGGCTTCGCCTTCGATGGGGCCGTGACCTACTTCTTCTTGGTAAAGCGACCGGGCTTCGCCAGCAGTGGCGGGCCACCGCAAACCTGGAAAGGCAAGTTGCGGCAGCGGCTGCTCGGCGGCATGGAAGCGATGATGAATCGTGACTTCGCCTACTTGCTGGTGCTCATGGCCATCGCCGATTGCTTGCACTGGTTTTTGTGGGGTGCCGCCTTTGGCACCTATGGGTTCGGCATCCTGCTGATCCTCGTCTACAAGTGGCGTGACGCCGCGTGAAGCGCCGCCACTGGTGTAGACGCAGGAGCTTGCACCTGAGCGTTCAAAGACAGCCTCCGGACTGGGTCCCCATTCAAACCACAGCATGACCTCTTCTCGACTCCTACGTCTGACGGAACGGTTGCTCTTGGTGGCCGGAGCCCTGCTCATGGGCTTCCTGCTCTATCAGCTCGACGCACGAGCCGTATTCGCCAATCTGCGCTTGGTTGGTTGGGGGATTCTTCTCATCATCGGACAGGAGATCGGCGCTATTACCCTGAACGCGCTCGGCTGGTGGTGCGCCTTTTCTTCCCCCAAGCCAGCAATTCAATTTCGCACGCTCTTGGCAGCGCGCTTGGCCGGCGATGCCGTCAACTATCTCACGCCCACCGCTTCGATCGGTGGCGAACTCGTCCGTTCGCGCTTGCTGCGAGGCTACGGCAGTTCCGTAGCGACGGTGGCTTCTCTCGCCGTTGCCAAGGTGAGCCAGACCGTCGCCCAGGTGGCATTCGTGATTGCCGGACTCTTTCTCGTGCTGGGCGACATTCCGCTTCCGGATCGTGTGCGCTCCGGAATACTGCTCGGGCTTAGCGTCTTCTCCGCACTTGCCGTGCTGTTGGTGTTCGTGCAACGCCGCGGAATGTTTGCACCACTGCTGCGTCTGGCGCAGCGCATCGGCTGGTCGGCACACGCACCGGAGTTCATGGGGAGAGTGCAGCGTTTGGATGCGGAGATCGCTCGCTTGCACGTGGATGCGAGTGCTTCATTCGTTGTTTCTGCCCTTTGCTTCTTCGGCGGCTGGTGCATGGGTATCGTTGAGATCTACCTGATTCTCTTTCTCCTCGGCCTGCCGGCCACGTGGCATTTGGCAACTGCCATTGAGGTACTGTCGGTGGCAATCGATGGCATGCTCTTCTTTGTGCCCATGAAGGCTGGGACTCAGGAAGGCAGCAAGGTGTTTGTCTTTACGGTGCTCGGGCTCGACCCAACCAAGGGCCTGGCGCTTGGCCTCCTACGACGCATCCGCGAGCTGGTGTGGGCTATGATCGGGCTCGCTATTGCTTCGCAGCAGCCGCTGGTCGCGCAGCGTCCGCTACCAACCTCGAAGACGACATGACGGCGCGCCGGGTCATCTTCTCCGCCGATGATTTTGGACTATCGCCCGGCGTAAATGCCGGCATTGTCGAGGCGCATCGTCACGGCGTGCTCACCAACGCCAGCCTGATGGTCAACGGCTCGGCCTTCGCGGAAGCGGTGGAACTGGCAAGGCAAACACCCTCGTTGGCAGTGGGGCTGCATCTTGTCTTGCTGCAAGGACGGGCCACTTGTTCGCGGGAGCAGATCCCAGGCCTCGTCGACGCAGACGGGATGTTTCGTGACCATCCTGTAGGTGTGGGATTGCGGTACTTCTTCACCCCCGGCCTGCGGGCACAGTTGCAGCGTGAGGTACGGGCGCAGCTCGAACGCTTTCGTGCTACCGGCCTGCGCCTCTCGCACGTCGACGGGCATCTCAACATTCACATGCACCCAACCATCTTGGGCATCCTCTTGGAGCTAGCCCATGACTTCGAGATTTCGGCGTTACGCTTACCGCGAGAGCGCCTCGACATTACTCTTGCCGTCGATGACAGTGAGCGCCTGCGCAAGACGGTGGAGTCGATTACATTTGCGCGCCTCGCCGCCTACGCCGCGCCAAGAATTGCGGCACGCGGGATACGGGTAGTCGATCAAGTGTTTGGCCTGCACCACAGCGGTCACATGACTGAACCACACCTATTGGGTCTGCTTCAGCGGTTGCCGCCCGGGATTACCGAAATCTATACGCACGCCTCGATCGTCGACGACGAGGCGCGGCGCTGGCGGCCAGCAACCTATGAGTGCGAAGGCGAACTCGCTGCTCTCACCAGCAAGAGAGTCCGCCAGGCACTCGATGCGAAACAAGTATCGTGCCTCTCCTATTCGGAGTTGGCCCCGGCGGAACCGCGGTAGAGAAGCCCGTAGGAGGAAGGCGTGAGCTTGATGCTGTCCCTGGTTATCTTTGCCGCGGCCTTGCTGTACTCCTCTGTAGGGCACGCAGGAGCCTCGGGCTATCTCGCCGCCATGGCCCTGTTCGGCGTTGCTCCAGCGGAGATGAAGCCAACGGCATTGCTGCTCAATATTTTGGTGGCGTCGATTGCCAGCGCGAAATTCTACCGGGCGGGCTGTTTTTCTTGGCCCCTGTTCTGGCCGTTCGCCGTGACTTCAGTTCCCTTCGCCTTTTTTGGCGGTGGCATGGCCATCAGCAGTAGTGTCTACAAAGGCATCGTCGGCGTGGTGCTCTTGTATGCGGCGCTGCGGCTCGTGCGCGTGGGCAATCAACCTGCGGCCAACAAGACGGTTCCCGTGCCTGTGGCGGCTGCACTCGTGTTGGGTGCGGCGATTGGACTGCTTTCCGGCATGATCGGAGTCGGCGGTGGGATCTTCCTGAGCCCGTTGCTCCTCTTCCTACATTGGGCCGACACCCGCCAAGCCTCCGGTGTGGCAGCCCCGTTCATCTTCGTAAATTCGCTCGCCGCTTTTCTTGGGCATCTGCCGGTGATGGCAACGCTACCCACGCACGTCGGACTGTGGATTGCCGCTGCGGCCGTTGGCGGCTGGATTGGCGCCGAGAAAGGAAGTCGACAACTAACCAGCTTGGCCATGCGCCGGCTGCTTGCTGTGGTCCTCATCATCGCCGGCCTGAAGATGCTTGTTGTTGCGTAAGCCACTGGCTGGCAGGAACTTCTTGCCCATGCGTCGCTTCTGACGAGCGCGCTACCCGGTGACCAACAGAAGCGGCTATGCGCTAGAGCACCGAGCGCAGCCAGCCGGTTTTGCCCCAATGCCGGTGGTTCAAGCCAAGCGGCCTCGCCCCGAAGGGGCATCAAGCCGATAGCCCGGGGCATCACCCGGGCATCGCCCCGGGCTACGGAATTCCCAGGCAGTAGCCCTGAAAGGGCGAAACTCGTATTGAGGGCAAATGAATCTCGCCCTTTTAGGGCTTTTATCTCGCAACAACGACATTCCCGGGGCGATGCCCTGGGCTTTCGAATGGCTGCCCCTTCGGGGCGGAAACCTACTTAACCGGCCCGCATTAGGGCAAACCGCTGCCTGCTAGGAAAATCTCGCACCAGGTTCCTTGAGTCGTGCCACGGTGGTATGCGGCGCGGCATGAACCTAATGGAGACATTCCTCGCCTACGCCAACGACTTCGAGAAAACCTACAAGGACGATGACTGGACGCGTCTGCGCCAATACTTTGCGGACGACGCCGTCTACGAGGTCAAGGCGCAAAGCTTCGGCTGTCGACTGCAAGGTCCGGACGCCATTTTCAAAGGGATCAAGAAATCTCTCGACGGCTTCGACCGGCGTTTCGAGAGCCGCGCCATTCAGATCACCAGCAGCCCTGAGATTGAAGGAGACGAGATCCGTATCGGTTGGGAAGTGACGTACACCCTACGCGATCTACCTCCCTACCTCTTGCGCGGTCGCTCCCAGGCGCGCTTGCAGGCGGGCAAGATCGTGTACCTGAGCGACGCTTACGAGCCGAGCGCAGAAGCAGCAGCGCAAGCCTGGCAACAAGCTAACGGCGTCAGCTTCGATCCGTCGTACATCTAGCCGGTGCCGTTTGCAGATTGATCACTCCCCGGATCGGCAGGTCAGCTCGACGCGGCGGTTGCGGGCTCTTCCATCGGCCTCGTCGTTACTCGCCAGGGGCCGTGTCTCACCGTATCCCTGTGAGCTTAAGCGGTCGGCCGGGACACCGTTGGCGGTGAGCCAGGTCCCCACAGCCGCGGCGCGCTGGGCCGAGAGGCGCTGATTGTAGGCTTCCTCGCCAACGTTGTCGGTATGCCCTTCGATCACGAACGAGGAGCCGGGCATCGCCAGGATCGCGGCACGGCCACGCGCCAGAACCGCGGCCGACTCCGGCTTCAGCGTCGCCTTATCGAAGTCGAAGAATACGCCGACCAACGTGGCTCGACATTCGCGCCGCAGGGCCTCGGCAAGGTTGTCGCCCCCGACATCCGCGACGTCAAAGGTATACTCGCTACCGCCGCTGCGTACCGCCGCCCACACATCGCGGCCGTCGTTGGTGTAGTGCGCCACCACTAGCCCATCCGCACGATTGAGGTCTTGGCCAACGTGTAGCACCTTCCAACCGGAAGCCTCTAGCGCGTCGCGATAGATGGTGACGGATTGCACCGTGGAGACACCTTCAGGACCAGCATAGGCGCGCCGAAAAAAGCCGCTGGCAACAACCTCCTCGGTCTCGCCCTCCGCATCGAGCGGCAGCAAGAGAGGTCCATCGACTCGCTCCGACCCAGTGAGCACGGCCCTGGGCAGCGGCGTAAGGAAGGGAAATGCCGAACCATCAATGCTCAGCGCCTCCCGTATCTTCGCAGGCGGCGTAAGCTTGAGCTTCACAGGCTGCGGAGCGACCTCTACGACCTGCACACGTACATCACTGGCTTCAAGCAACCAGAGAAAGGCCCACGCATCCTTTCCTTCTCTCTCACGGCGTAGCGTCAGGCTGAGTGGACTTGCATCGTAACGACGCAACACGCGCCAGCCAGCCTTGGTAAGCGCGGGCTCCAAGCTCGCCCAGATCTCCGCTCCAGCCGCCCCATCGGCGAGACCGGGCACGGAGAGTACGAACGACCAGTGGCGACCGCGGCGAAGGTTCACGTCGTCGTCAAGCCGAAAAGAGGCCTCACCCCACTCTTCGACCTCGAGGGCACCAATCTCCACTGGAGCCGGCAGGGTAAAGAAGGCCGGCGGCTCCGCCGCGCCGACGACTACGGATGTCAACACTGCAAGACAGAAGGCAGGTACGCGCATCCCGGCCCGATACTCGATCGGGACGAAGGCGGCAAGCGCAAGCCGGAGGATCCGGGTGTGCATCATGCTTGTGGAGAAATTGGGCCCACCCTTATTCCGCAAGGGCTGTCTGATTTTCCACCACAGAGAACACCGAGACCACAGAGACCAGGAAGGCGAACCTGGAGTCATTTCTCTGCGACTCTGTGCCCTCTGTGGTTCACTCCATCCTGGAGCCATCTTCAAGGTAGACCCTCCGTCGGCTTCTTCCGTACCGCTGGCTGCCACCCCCACTTTTGTCGCACACCCTGTGACGACTTTGCCGTGGCCCTGGCTTGCCTTCACCATGAAGTTCAGGAAAGGCATGTCTGCAGGTCTATTCTGCGCTGCTTCAATGGCTCCGAAGATTAAGTAGAGGATATATGACGACAAGCAGGCACACGTTTCGCAGTGCGGTCGAGGCTGCGAGCTTGGATCAAATCATGGAGCAGTTTTCCGAGGACTCCGTGCTGCACAGCCCGATCACATTCCAGCCCTTCGAGGGCAAGGCGGCGATCCGCCGTTTGCTCGGCATCATTCTCGAGGTGTTCCAGGACTTCCATTACACCGACGAGCTCGACGCAGCCGACGGCACCAAGGCCTTGGTCTTCTCGGCCAAGGTGCGCAACCGCGACGCGCAAGGCATCGACCTGCTGCGTTTCAACGCCGCAGGTAAGGTGGTCGATCTAACCGTGCTGGTTCGCCCACGCTCGGGGATGGAAGCGCTACTGGCGGAAGTCGCCCCGCGGCTGGCGGCCGCACAGGCGGAGTAAAGCAAGAGGTCGGCAATGGTACCGGCACGCATCATAGGTAGTTTCATCTCGCCATACGTGCGCAAGGTATTGGTGTGTCTCGACCTCAAGGGCATCGCCTACGAAATTGATCCCATCGTTCCGTTCTACGGCAACGACCGCTTCTCTGAGATCAGCCCCCTGCGCCGTGTTCCGGTCCTCCTCGATGATCGCGTTAGCTTGTGCGACTCGTCGGTCATCTGCCAATACATCGAAGACCGCTATCCCCAGCCACGGCTCTACCCGGAAGACATCGTCGATCGGGCGCGCGCCAGGTGGTTGGAGGAGTTTGCCGACTCGCGCCTGGGCGAGGTGCTCATTTGGGGCTTGTTCAACCAAGTCGTGATCAAGCCCTTTGTCTTCGGTGAGCCGACCGACCAACAGATTCTCGACAAGACCCTGCAGAGCGATATCCCGCATGTTCTCGACTATCTCGAGTCGCAGGTTCCATCGCAGAACTTTTGCTTTGGAGAGAGCCTATTCATCGGCGACATCTCGATTGCTTCCTTCTTCCGCAACGCCGCGTTTGCCCGCTTTGCGATCGACGCCACGCGTTGGCCCAAGACCGCAGCCTTCGTAGAGCGTGTTCTCGCCACCCCGAGTTTTCAAAAGCTGATCCCCATCGAGAAGAAGATGATCCGCACACCGCCGCTGCAACAACGCGAGGCCCTCGCGGAAATGGGCGTGGCTTTGACAAGCGAATCCCTGCGCAGCGAGCAGCCGCGCCGTGGATTGATGCGCATCTAACTCCCGGACTCTTCCTGGAGAGCAGCGTTACGGTTCGCAAATATGTTGCCGTACTTATCCTGGGGAGCATAAGGAACCACACTGCGCTTGAGCGCGATTTTGAGTCACCAGATACCGACCTCAGTCTGCTCCCGATTCGATGGAGCGCGTGGCGCTCACGAGACGGAAGAAGGCGGCTCTAGCTGGCCCGCATTTTGCGGTCACCAACAGGCGGAGGTTGATCCACAGATGACGCAGATCCAAGACGATCGGGATCCGCGCACTGACGCAATCATCGGTGCGGCCATCGAAGTACATCGCCATTTGGGCCATGGCTTTTTGGAGGCAGTCTACCAAGACGCATTACCTATCGAACTCAACGCGCGCGCTGTGCCCTATCGACCCCAGGTAGAGCTGCCGATCTTTTATAAGGGTCGTTCCCTCCGACCATTCTATCGGGCTGATTTCGTTTGTTTCGAGGACGTGATCGTTGAGATCAAGGCGCTGCGCGCTCTTACGGGGTGCGAAGAAGCGCAGATCATCAACTACCTTAAGGCTTCAGGTCTCACGACGGGATTGCTGCTCAATTTCGGCAGCCCGCGGCTAGAGCACAAACGCTTCATTTATTCCGCATCTGCGTCATCTGCGTCATCTGTGGATTAGTTGCGCCAAGCACGGACGCGCAGGACCGTAAGCAACGTCAAGGCCGGCAGCGCGTCGTCGAGGATCACGCGTCCCAGCAATCCGGGTCCAGCGCCAGGAGGAGCCAATAAGGTTGGCACTCCAGCCCTAGATTCCGGCTTTCGCCGGAATGAAGAACGAACACAGCATCCCATCTCGAAGAAAATCGACGTCTCCTTCGCCTGGGTGACGTTCGAACGGAGAAGCCCCCTCGGCCTCGGCAGCAAGCACTCAAAAGCATCTAGGACTTGTACAGCGACTGCGTAGCAGCGGCACCTCGGAATCGACCGTACTACGATCGATTCGCGTCGTCCGCACCATGGGCTATCCGGTAGAGGCCGGGCAACACCAGAAGTGTGAGCAGGGTTGACGACAGGATTCCGCCAATGACGACAGTAGCCAATGGATCCAGTGCTGGAACGGCCGCCGGATGCTGGCTTTTCGCGACTAGACCCCGGCTTTCGCTGGGGTGACGTTCAAACGAAAACGCGGGCTCAGAAGTAGGTGCCGGGAACCATGCAGCACCTATGCAGAGGTTCCTTGAGTGTGAAATCCCTGCTAGCCGCGCATCAATATCGATATAGCCGCGGCACGCAAACGTCCCCTGCTACACGGTGGGCGAACACTCCAGAACGGTGTGGATGACAGGTTGATGAATTCATGTCGCCGCAGTTGCCCTTCTCGTCCGCTCAGCGGATAAGAACGTCCGTTACATCATCGACCTGGCCTACCCAACACGAGAGACCCGTGAATCCTCCCCTCGCCAACCCGCAACCTACCAGTCTTCTGCTCCGCCGCTGGCAGGCGTTCACTGTGGGCCTACTGGTGGTGGGCTACTCAGGATACTACCTGTGCCGGTCGACGTTCTCGGTGGGTCTGCCGCTAATCGTCGAGGAGCTTAGCCGTAGTGGTTGGTCCGCGGATGAGGCCAAGATCCAACTCGGCGGTGTAGCCTCCATCGGTGTACTGGCCTACGCACTGGGGAAATTCTTGAGCGGAGGTCTTGCCGACTTCATCGGCGGTCGCCGCAACTTTCTGTTGGGGATGAGCGGGTCCATCGGCTTCACGCTCTTGTTTGCGTCGGGACAGGGGCTGCCCCTGTTCACGCTGGCGTGGATCGGCAATCGTCTGGTGCAGTCTGCCGGTTGGGTCGGCATGGTGAAAATCACCTCACGCTGGTTTTCCCATTGGGACTATGGGACAGCGATGGGATGGATCAGCCTCAGCTATTTGTTCGGCGATGCGGCGGCGCGCACGTTCCTAGCCTGGCTATTGGCTATGGGATTCGGCTGGCGTGCGGTGTTCGGTATTGCCGCGGCCGTGCTGTCGAGCATCTGCATCCTGACCTTCTTCCTTTTGCATGAAGCGCCCAGTGATGTGGGACTTGAGGAACCCGAGGCGAATCCGACCAATCTGTTCAACAGCGAAGAGGCGGCAGGTCCGGAGCAAGGCTTGCAGGCATTGCTGCTGCCAATGCTGCGCTCGCCGGCGTTCTTGTTCGTCTGCGTCCTGTCGTTGGGATTCACCCTGGTGCGCGAAACCTTCAACACTTGGACACCCACCTACTTCACCGAGGCACTTGGCCTTAGCCAGGCAGCAGCGGCCAGTCGCAGCGCGTGGTTTCCCTTCTTTGGTGGCATCTCCGTGCTGCTCTCCGGTTACGCCAGCGACCGACTCGGACAGGGCGGACGTGCCGGCATCATCCTTGTCGGTCTGCTCGCCTCCACAGCGATTCTTCTCCTCCTGGCGTTCGTCGATTTCGGAGCCTCTGTTCGCATTCCGGTGTGGCTGATCTCTGCGGTCGCTTTCATGATGATCGGTCCCTATTCCTATCTTGGAGGGGCGATCGCACTCGATTTCGGCGGTAAGCGCGGCAGCGCCACCGCTTGTGGAATCATCGACGGAGTCGGCTACCTCGGCGGCGTGCTCGCCGGTGACGGCATCGCCCGTGCCACGGTCCATTACGGGTGGAGCGGTGCCTTCCTAATCCTCGCCGGGGTTGCCGCAGCTTCCGCGATGTTTGCCCTGCTCTTCCTCCTCAATCAGAGGCAGGCCGCTAGCATCGAAGCAACTGCTGGACCTTACGCGCGCGCATCCCAAGCCGACAGACGGAGATGAGGACTATCGGCTCCGGTCTTACTGCCATAGTGCAGTGATCGGGAGCGCATGCAGGCGAGGCCCGAAGGTGAGCCCTTCGCGCCCACCGTAGAGAAGGACGCCTCGCAGGAATCGCTTACCAGCAACCGCCTGCAAGTGGGTGTGCGACAAATTTTCTGGGAGGCTGGCTTCCACCATCCACGCGCTCACGCGCGCGGCTACGCGGAGCTTGAGAAGACGCAGTAGCCGCGGCCGTGAGGCCGTGGACCCGGAGGAATACCAACAAATATGACGCACACCGCCTGCAAGTCCTCCAGACCCTTCCAATCGCAGGGGCCTATCCGCATGTGATAAAAGCAATGCTGCCTTTAGATTATCCAATGGCAGAGGACGCTAGGCGTGATTGTCCCCGCCTCAGTAGATGCGGGCGGCCTGTTCCTAAGCTGGACGAACCTGGGCCTGCCTCGACAGTGGGGATCAATGCCACCGCCGCCCAGTCGTCGACGTAGCGACAAATGCCACCGACGTCGCTAGGAGAGAGGGTCATCCGAACTCGGCACAAAGGAGATGCAACGATGATCCTATTGAACCCCAGGCACCATGCCCGCCCCTACCCCGATGCCCGCTCGCGCGAGATCATGGAGAAGACGATTGCCTTCTTCGAGTCCAAGGGCAAACGCAAACTCAAAGACGACGACTGCAAGCAGGTCTGGTACGCCGACTTCCTCGATTTTGTGCGCCGCGAGCGTATCTTCGCCACCCTACTCACGCCGGCCGGCTATGGCGACGCGGACGCACGCTGGGACACTTGGCGCATCTGCGAGTTCGCCGAGATTCTTGGCTTCTACGGCTTGGCGTACTGGTACACCTGGCAAGTGTCGGTGCTTGGACTCGGCCCCATCTGGATGAGCGACAACGAGGAAGCCAAGCGCGCTGCCGCCAAAGCACTCGAGAACGGAGGGATCTTCGCCTTCGGCCTTTCCGAGCGTGCGCATGGAGCCGACGTGTACTCCACCTCGGTACGCCTCAAGCCTATCGACGAGGGCCGCTACTTGGCCAACGGCGAGAAGTACTACATCGGCAACGCCAACCAGGCCGCCATGGTGTCGACGTTTGGAAAGCTCGGCGACGGCAATGACTACGTGTTCTTCGTCACCAACCCCAAGCAGGAAGGCTACGAGTGCAAGCGTAACGTCGTCAACTCGCAGTCGTTCGTGGCACAGTTTGCCCTGCACGACGTCGCCATCACCGAAGCCGACGTTCTCTCCAAGGGACAAGCCGCGTGGGATGCGGCTTTGAACACGGTCAACATCGGCAAGTACAACCTCGGCTGGGCCTCGATCGGCATGTGCACACACGCCCTTTACGAGGCCATTCATCACGCTGCGCATCGCCGTCTCTACGACATGGCCGTTACCGACTTCCCCCACGTCAAGCGCCTGTTCACCGATGCCTATGCCCGCCTGGTCGCCATGAAGCTCGTGGCTTTGCGCGCAGCCGACTACTTCCGCTCGGCAACGACCGAGGACCGGCGCTACCTGCTCTACAATCCCGTGGTGAAGATGAAGGTCACGACGCAAGGCGAGGACGTCATCAACCACCTCTGGGATGTCATCGCCGCCAAGGGATTTGAGAAGGACATGTACTTCGAGATGGCGGCGCGCGACATTCGCGCCCTGCCCAAGCTCGAGGGTACGGTGCACGTCAACATCGCCCTCATCGTCAAGTTCATGATCAACTTCTTCACCAACCACGCCGATCTGCCTCCCGTCGGTCAGCGCAGCGAGCCTGTCAACGACGACTTCCTCTTCCATCAAGGAACCACCCGCGGCCTCGGCAAGATCCGCTTTCACGATTACGAGCCTGCCTTTGAAGCGTTTGCGGCGCTCGCCAACGTTGCCATCTTCCGCGACCAGCTCAACACCTTCAAAGAGTGCATGATGACGGCAACTCCCGACCAGACACAGATGCGCGACACCGACTTCCTGCTGTCGGTCGGCGAAATCTTCACCACCATCGTCTACGCACAGCTCATCCTCGAGAACGCGAAGATCTATGCCATAGGCAGCGACCTCGTCGATCAAATCTTCGATGTCCTCGTCCGCGATTTCTCTGCCTATGCCATCCAGCTCTACGGCCGCCCACTCACCAACGCCGCGCAAATGGAATACTGCATGCGCATGGTGAAGAAGCCGGCAACTGCGGACAGCGTCCGCGACAGCATTTGGAACGAGGTGCTGCAGCTCAAGGACACCTATGAGATGAACCCGTAGGGAATCCTCTGCGGAGGTCTGGATGCTTTGAAACGATGCCTCCAGAGATCCCCGCTCCGTTAAATTCGGGCTTTGCACGCCAAATCGTTCCTCCACCAGACGCGGGCCGAGGGCGGCCCGTCTCCAACTCAGATTCATCAATGTTTACAAGCAATGGAGACGCCCCTTCGACGCCGCGTAGCGCGGCCTCTTGGCCGCAACCAAGTTCTCTCGATCAGATAGCCGATACGTACC
>CAZGSN010000522.1:0-4967 GCA_964528465.1 uncultured Binatia bacterium (SeqCode) | reverse complement strand
GGCCCCCACTGCATCGTAATCCAGAAGCGCTGGAAGTTATGCTGCAGATCGGGGTATACGCGAAAAAGGAGACACAACATGACGCGCAGGCATGCACATTCACCGCAGCCGACGAGGCCGGCAAGCCGAACGGCAACGCGGAAAGCAAAGCAGCTCACCGTGTTAGTGGCGACGCGCAAGGGAGCTTGGATGTTTCACAGCAACGCTGCCCGACGCAGTTGGCGCGTCGACGGGCCGCACTTCCTCGGCCACATCGTGCATCATCTCGTTCTCGACCCGCGGGACGGGCGGACCCTATTGGCAGCGGCCAAGACAGGACACCTTGGCCCTACCATCTTTCGCTCCGTCGACATGGGGCGCCGCTGGAAAGAGGCGGCACGCCCGCCTGCATTTGCCAAGGTGCCGGAAGGGCAGGTGGGTCGCGTCGTCGACCATACGTTCTGGCTGACCCCGGGGCACACCAGCGAACCGGGCGTGTGGTACGCCGGCACATCACCGCACGGTCTGTTTCGCTCTGAGAATGGTGGCGTTTCTTGGGAGCCCCTGCCGGGCCTCAATGACAATCCCGCCTACCGAGAATGGATGGGTGGGCCACAAGATGGCACTCCCGACGGTCCGAAGCTGCACTCGATCGTCGTCGACCCGCGCGATGCTGCCCATTTGTATTTGGGCATGTCGAGTGGCGGCGTGCATGAGTCACACGACCGCGGGCAAACCTGGACCCCACTCATCAAGGGCTTGGAGGTGGTGGAGGATCTCGACCCGGCAAATGTCTCCTTCCACGACCCACACTGCGTGCGCCTTTGCCCCAGCAACCCGGACCGTCTGTATCAACAGAATCACTGCGGAATCTACCGACTCGACCGACCTTCCAACGAATGGATTCGCATCGGCAAGAAGATGCCGCGACGGGTCGGGGATGTGGGCTTTCCCATCGTCGTGCACCCGCGTGATGCCGATACTGCTTGGGTGTTCCCGATGGACGGAACAACGGTGTGGCCTCGCACCAGTCCAGAGGGCAAGCCGACGGCCTACGGGACTCGCAATGGCGGCAAGACGTGGATCCGCTTGGACGCTGGTTTGCCGGAGCAACAGGCGTGGTGGACGGTCATGCGCCAGGCCATGGCTACCGACCAGCATAATCCCGTCGGCATCTACTTCGGTACCACCGGCGGCGAGTTGTGGGGAAGCCGCAACGAAGGCAAACGCTGGGCATGCATCGCCCGCCACCTTCCTGAAATCTTCGCCGTGGAAACCGCACAGTGGAACGTATGAAGGTACTGATTCCAAGCCCGCTCCGTTCCTACACCAAACACAGGGAGGTCGAAGCAACGGGAGCAACCCTCGCCGACCTGCTCGCCGACTTGGAACGTCAGTATCCCGGCTTGCGCTTCCGTATGATCGACGAGCAGGGCCACATTCGTCCGCACATCCGCTTCTTCATCAACGGCGACCAAAGCTTCGATCTGCAGCTACCTCTACGCGCCAGCGACGAGTTGCACATCGTGCAGGCGCTGAGTGGCGGTTGAGACATCGAACGGCGGCTTGGAGCCACTGTAGGCTGCGTGCTAGGCGCTGTCATAACGGGTAACACTCACGTAACGACGCGGGTTCTTCCGCTCACTAGAAAGCCAACAGATATGTCGCACACCCTCGCACACCCTGCTGTCCTCGTTTCCTTGACAGCTATTTGCATCGCGTGGTAGCGGCTTAGCTTCAGCAAGCGAAACCGCCGTACAATGTCTGGAGAGTAAATGCTGCCACGCCACGGCCTCCGAAGCGAACCGTCAAGCGGTCGCGCAAAGCGCCAAGCGGTCTTGTCTTGTGCGTCAATCGCCTTGGCGTCTGCAGTGTGCGTTAGCGTTGCACGAGGAGACTGTCCGCCGGCTCCGATTCCCGGTTGCCGCATGGCGTCGACAGCATCGTTGTCTTTCGACGACACCGGCGAGTTCAGCAAGGATCGGCTGAAGTTTCGCTGGCGCAAGGGTCAGGCGATTGGCCTCGAAGAGTTTGCCGACCCGACGACGACGTCTGCCTACGACGTCTGCGTTTACGCGGCCAACCTCCTCGCCGGCGGCGCGACGATTCCGCCAGGTGGGACCTGTCCCGACCGACCCTGCTGGAAACAGCGCGCCAGCATCGGATTCAAGTTCGTCGACCGCTACGGCACGAATGCCGGGGTTACCTCGATCGCGCTCAAGTCAGGCTTGCTCAGCCAATCTTCGGCAGAGATCAAAGGCCGTGGAGTCCATCTACTCGGGCTGGGGCTGCCACTCGCCGAACCTGTTTACGTGCAGATGCACAATGGCGAAACCGGTTTCTGTCTCAACGCCGGCTTCAGCGGAGCGGATATTACCGAAAACTCGGCGCAGGCGGCTGGCGGTTCTTTCCGGGCAGCAGGCGGCTGGTTGTTCGTTGATACATACACGCCTACGTTATCCCCTACCCCGACTCCAACCAGCACGGCCACTCCGAGCAGCACCCGTACTTTCACTGTAACGCCGACAGTGACAGCAACCAGGACCACCACACCAACCAGGACACCTACGGCAACCAGAACTACCACGCCAACGGTGACGGCCACGCCCACGGAAACACCGACCCGCACGGCTACCGATACCGCAACGCCAACCAACACACCGACGGGCACGCCAACAGAGACACCGACTGACACGCCGACAGAGACGCCGACACAGACGAGTACGCCGACGGAAACGCAGACAGCCACTCCCACGTCGACAGCAACGGCAACCCCTACGGAAACCGCAACCAACACACCAACGTCAACACCGACGCGCACTCCGACGCGGACCCCAACACGAACCCCAACACGAACCGCAACACGGACACCAACACGAACTCCTACGCAAACCCCGACCGCAGGAGCCGCCGACACGGATGGCGACCGGCTCCCCGACACCTACGAGACCAACACTGGAGTTTACGTCAGCACCACGAACACGGGGACCGACCCGAATGATGCCGACACCGATGGCGATTCCATTGACGATGGCGACGAAGTGTTGGGCACTACGGCTGGGCTTGATCTCCCCGGCCTCGGAACGAATCCGCTGCGCAAGAACCTATTGCTCGAGTACGACTGGTTCGACGACAGCCTTGGCTGTTCTGCCCATTCCCACCGTCCGACCTCGGGAGCGTTGTCCCTGGTAACGATCATGTTCGCCAATGCACCGGTAAGCAACCCGGACGGATCGACGGGCATCACCATCATCCACGACTACGGCCAGGGACCGGCGCCTCTCACCGGTGGCAATTTCGTCTCTGACGGCGATGGCGTGCTGATTGGCGGCGTGAACGACAGCGAGTTTCAAACACGCAAGAGTCCCAATTTTGCGTCGAACCGCAACGGCTATTTCCACTACGTGATCATGCCGCACAACTACGACACCAACTCGACCAGTTCAGGGCAGGCGGAACTTCCGGGCGACGACCTCATCGTGTCGCTGCAATGTGCCGGCTCCGACACCAACGTGGCGCATACGATCGCCCACGAACTCGGCCACAACCTGAACCTCAGGCACGGCGGCAACGTCAATTGCAACTACAAGCCCAACTACAATTCGGTGATGAACTACCGCTATCAATTCCCAGGCGTCGACAACAACTGCACCCCGGCCGGGAACGGGGTCCTCAATTACTCGCTTGGGACACGCATCACGCTGAACGAAAACGCCCTCAACGAAAACCTCGGAATCTGCGGCAATCCCCCGGGACCGTCCTACGACTGGAACGGCAACAGCGTCATCGAAAGCAGCATCGTCTCCGACATCAATTCCTCCGACAGCAGTCAAGTCAGCAACTGTGGCGGGACCCTGACCACGTTGTCGGACTACAACGACTGGGCTGGTATCATCCTGAGCGGTCTTTCCGATGCAGACGGAGCACCGGTGCTGCCACCGCAGGTCATCGACTGCGACAACCCAGCACCGCTGACACCCTGAGAAGCGGCTTGGCGCCACCGCGGCCCTCCGAAGTTACCCGCTTGCTAGTGATACAGCACGGGGCGGCGCGTATTGCGAACTTCGTGGATCAGTTGCTGCAGAGCAGCATCGAGATCGCGGCTGTTGTCGTTCATCTTGGTGAGGATCTCGCGTAATCGCTCTCGCGAGGAGCCTTGGCGGGCAGCGAAGTAGCGGCGTTGCAACTCGCTGCGTTCGCTCAATAGTCGGTCGGCTTTGGCCAGCGAGAGAAGGCGGACGCTGCCACCTTGCAAGTCGCTAGTAATGGAAATCAAGCGCGCCAGCAGGCCCGTGTGGTGATTCGCAACTGCGCTGGCCAAGTTTCGATTCTGCACCGCATACAGATAAAAGGCGCCGCGAATCTCGACTAAGGCATGCTCGAGATCCCCTTGCTGTAACCAGTGGTCGCCGCGACGGGCTCGTTCCACGTGACGCGAGAAACGCTGGCGCTCGAGTAAGTTGCCGAGTGGCAAGCTAGCGGCAGCAAACAGCAGACGCCCCAGATAGAAAAGGATCGCGAAGGCGGCCGCGACGACCAAGGTGGCAAACAGGGCTTCCAGCATGTTGGCATTCCTTGATGCATGGAGAAGAGCGCTTCGGCAACCCTGCCGGGTGACTGCGCCTGAGTGCCCTGATGAGAGAACCTGCCCAATCCATTGCTCCGAAGGCGTAGAGCTTCGGACAATGGAAGTTTTCGCAAGCCAATCTCAGGGCGAGTGGCGTGTGGAGTTCTTAGGCCGAAGGGTTCAGCTTCTGCAGGCGTTCACTGGCTTGGAGGTAGCCATCCACCAACTCCAGAATCACCTCGCGCACGGTGCGCACCGTGTTGAGTTGGCCAACCACCTGGCCGATGGGATTGAACATGACGTCCTTCGCCTTGTCTGCGTAGCGGTGACCTCGTGCCACAGCCTCCGAGGTAACCATGAATTGCAGCGGCATGCCCAACGGCTTCGGGGCACCCTCCTTCTCCCACGCTTCGGTCCAATC
>CAZGSN010000521.1:0-2904 GCA_964528465.1 uncultured Binatia bacterium (SeqCode) | reverse complement strand
CGTGACGGTTAGAGAACTCCTTTCGAACGCGCTTGACTGAAGTCGGCGCGAGTAATCGAGTCCGGGGATTGTGATGTCGGAAGTGCAAATGAACACCAAGCGAAAGAGCCAAGATAGCGGAGCCTGGAGGCGACGGATGATTCGCAACTGCCTGATGCCGTGTGTGGTGATGACGTTGCTGGTTGCCTCCGCGCGCGAGGCCGGGGCCCAGATCTCCTCGGCTGCCGGAGACGGCGTCCTCAACGCGCCGTACCGGGGGACGATCGAATCCCTCCGTCAGGCTTGCATGGATGTCCCCTATGGAGAGGTGCTCAATGTGGCGGTGCCTGATGAAAATGGCATTATCTACACCCCAGGCTGGGGCGAAGATGTTGAGATCTGGGCCGTCAATGACGGCAGCGGTGGTTACACGAATTGGGATCGAAGTGTGCTTCGCCTCTACATGGGGGCGGATGGGTCGGGCCAGGAAATCGACCTGACCGGCAGTTCTTCTAACGAGCGAGTGAAGATTAATGCCAGCCAGGCCGCAACTGATGGCTACGCCCGGTTCTCGTTCCGCGCCATGGGGACCACGGTTCTTTCGACTCAGAAATTCAAGGTCGAGTTTCGGTACACTTACCGTTCAAACGGCAGCTTCTCCGGATCCTGCCAGACTGGATGGGACATCTTCACGGGTCAGCCAGTGTATGGCCCTTACACGGTGGACTGCACCCAATGCACGAGTGAACTGGACAACCCGACGGGAACGCAATGCTCGTATCATTTCCCCTGCTCAGACTGCTTTCACCCAGGAAGCTACTCAAAGGAGATCGTCGTTGGTCCCATGACCACATCTCTTGCTGGAGGGGCCGACCTCAGCCAGGCGTTTGACTATGGCGTTACCGTTCTGGATGTCTCGGCGGGCAACGCCAGGTTGTCCGTCCGCCTGGGACGATCGGCCGACCTGATCGGGCTTTCCGGCCTCAAGCTCGCCCGACTGTCCGGTGCCGATATGCCTGTGCAGGAAATGCTGTTTCCGGGTGCCGCCGAGTCGGTCCATATCCCCAATCATCGACAGTTCCGAAGGAATGAATCGCTATTCTGGAAGACCAAGTTCGGCACGCCTTGGCCCGGGTATCTCCGCGGCGGGTACTTCCAGGATGCGAACTACCAGGCGAGCGAGCCCGAAACGCAGCAGACCCAGCGAGTCTGCGGCCCTGATGGCCTCTGCTACGACCTCGACCCCGAATCCAGCGGCACGTTCAGACACGTGACCAGGATCCGACGCCTTGGAATGGCGATCGACGCCCCATCTGTGGTCGCCTACGCCTATGATTCCGCAAATCCCAACCTGGTCACGCGGATCTACGATCATCCTGCCGACCAGGCGAACCAGAACTCGATCACCCTGGATCACACTGTTAACGGCAAGATTACGGTGACTACCAGCGATAACCGAGCGTGGGAGATCTTGTACAATCCTCTGGATAGCGAGAAGAAAATTACCGGCGTGAAGCCGCTCACCCCTGACAACCTAGGCGCCCGCTATTTCTCATGGAAGGGAACGCTCGATGCGGGCGGTAGAGTCGAGAAGGTCGCCACAGACGCCGCACTCACGAACGTCCTTTACCAATACCAGTACGGCACGTACACCGATCCACAAACCCAGAAGCTTTATGTGCTGGACTTGCAGGAGGAGCGCCACAATATCAATGGCTCCCTCATGAAGGTCGTCGAGCATTTGCCCCGACCGGATACGGACAGCCGTGACCGTATCCGTCGCGAGTACGTCTCGGCTACACAGTACCGCCAGTTTCTATTCGATTACGGAAACCCGTTGTACAACCCCTCGGTTCCGGGATCGGAGTCACTTGCTCACCGGCTCAACGGCGTCACCGAATACGACGGGATGAACGGAACGGGCACGGCTTTCACGACGGAGTACGAGTTTGCGGTCACGCCCTTTGTAAACACCGCCTCCGCCCCTGAGGATCCGCCTCTGGGGCCCAGCAGCGACACTGCCGAGTTGGGTCAGTTGATGTCTGTTACGCAGCCCGACCAGATGAAGACCGAGTACGGATATGACGGGAAATGGGAAGACGAGGGACTTGTCAACCCCAATTTCGCGATCCGGACCATGACGATCCAGAGCAAGGGCGCCAGCCCGGCGGTCGAACTCGTTGTCCAGGATGTGGACTACGAGTTTACCTACAATGAGGGGAGCCCGAAGCTGTATTACCTGCCGCGGATCAGGGTTCAGCGCGACGGTCGGGGCAACGCCACGACTTTCACCTATGAGCCCGGCGGGCAAGATGGGGATTCCGCTACGGGGCATCCATCCGACGGCATCCACGGCGAGCAGAGCAACCAGCTCTGGCAGGTGGAAGGGCCACACATCGATACGCCCGGCAATGACCGGACACCGAAGACCGTCTTCATTCACTACAGCAATGCGGATGCCCGCATCGGTCTGTTACAGGAACAGCGGGTATTCTTCGGCCCCGGCGGTACTCAATACCGCTCCACCATGTATGACTACGATTCTCTGCGCCGGCTGTCGACCCGGACCGTTGATTCGTCCGGCAAGAACATCATTACGCAGTATGGGTATACCGACAATTCGGCTACCCAGGACCGAACGGTCATCGACCCCGACGGCTACCGCACCGTCACGCAGTTTTACAACGACGGGCGGCTGAAACTCGAGAAACGGTACCTGACACCCACGAGCGAGAGTCTTGTCTACCAGACCGAGTACGTCTACGACGCCTACGGCTACCTCGCCTACACAAAGACCACCAATGCGTATTTCGACGCCGTGACCGGTCAGATGGCTGCCCTGTCGCCCGCCACTATCACGAAGGTGACCGTACATGACATACTGGGCCGGCTGACTGACCAGTATGTGAACGCCACGGGTGGCGA
>CAZGSN010000520.1:0-2820 GCA_964528465.1 uncultured Binatia bacterium (SeqCode) | reverse complement strand
GAAGGCCGTCTCAAGTGCTGTTGCGAGCTCGTGGGCAATTGAATTGAGGTTTTCGGGCTTAATGCGCACAGTGGGGCACATGGGAACGTTCGGCATCAGGCTGGAATCTCCAAGACACCGCCATTCGCAGGCGGAAGATCTCTGTGCGCACTTTGGGGGGCAGCGCCTGTCGCTTCTCCTGGCGGCGTCGGCGGCGCTGCGTCGGCGGGGGCAGAGAAGGTGGCGGTAAAGCAGCTCCCGACATCCGGTTCGACATGCACGGCCAGACGTCCGCCGAAGCTTTCTTCCACTAAATTGCGGGCAATCCACAAGCCCAGGCCGGTTCCCTTTCCGGGCTCCTTGGTGGTGAACAGCTCGTCAAACACATGCGGCAACGCCGCCGCAGGGATGCCACCGGCCCAGTCGCGTATATGAACACTAATGTTCCCGTTCTCGCGTAGGGCTCGGATCTCGATCTTGCCGTCCATGATGCCGTTGTCCTCGTAGGCATCGATGGCGTTGCTGATCAGGTTCACCAGGACCTGTCCAAGCCGCTGCTGATCGCCGACAAGGGTGATATTCGCAGGAGACTCGTCGTAGTCGATGACACAGGCGGCGGCGCGCACGCGATGCGCCAAGAGCTGCTGCGCTTCTTCCACAACTGCCTTCACGGCGAAACGTTCTTTGATGCCAGGAACCAGTTCCCGACCATGCAGCTTGGTGCGACTCAAGTAGCCAGCCGCCTTGCGCGTCCAAGTAGCGGCCGATCCCGCGGTTGCTCGGATCTCCTCGGCGATCTGGTGGTGGTCCTGCGGTAATACATTGGGATCGTCGATGGAGGCAGCGTACTCCTCCGCCAAGTCGAGGACGACTTGCAGAGAATTCTGCACGGCTGCCAAGGGGGTGTTGATCTCGTGCGCCATACCCGCCACCAAGCGCCCTAGAGTCGCGAGCCGATCGGCACGCACCAAGCTTGCCTGGTTACGCTCCAAAAGCTCGTACGCGCTGTGGAGTTCCTGCAAGGAGCGGTTGAGTTCGCCGTTGGCGTTCTCAAGAGCCAGGGTGCGCTCGCGCACCTGCTGCTCCAACCCTTCGTTCATCTGCTCAAGCTTGCCAAATGCCGCTGCCGTCGTCATCGCCAGCACCACTTGGTTGGCAATGGTCTGCAACAAGGCAACATCATTGATGGTGTAGGCTCGTCCTGACGTGCGCGGACCCAGAACGATCAGACCAATCCATTCGCTGCCGCTACGGATGGGGACGATGAGTTCGGCATCCATCTGCTGCCAGAATTCAGGTATCGGTACGCCGCTGCCATCTTCCCACTCGTAGCGCGCAATCACGAAGCCTTGCTGCATTCGTCGCGTCAGCTCCCCTGGGATCTCGATGTAAGGCGGCGTGGAGCCCTCACTGGCGACGCAGCGAAAGCGCGCATCCCGTTCGTGCAGGGCGACTGCCGCGTGTAGAGGCGCGAGGGCACCGCGAATGACGCCCAGAACATGCGCGGCAACTCCCTCCATCGCTCTGGCACTGGCCAGGAGCTGACTCAACTGCGCCAGAACGTCTTCCACGTCGTAGCCCTTGCGAAAGAAGAGACGGTCGACGGCGCTTTGCACACGGTCACGAATGGGAGCGAAAAGGAGCAGCACCGTAAGATTGAGCACCGCAATGGTTGCGGGCGCTTGGGTCCACAGATCGCGCCCCGGCAGCAGTTGCCCGATGAGGAACAAGCTTACGAAGTAGGTAGAGGTTACTGCCACCAGGACGGTGATGTACGAGATACCCCGTCGCAGTATCTTGTCGATCTCGAACAAGTCCCTTTGCAGAATCGCGTATGCCAGGCTCAGCGGGAACAAGAAGCCCGCCAGCACACCGGCGTTGACCGGCACGCGCCCTCCCAGAATGGCTGAGCCTGCCATCAGAGCGAGAGGGATACCCACACCAGAAACAATTCCCAGGCCGACGATGCCAATGCGGCGACGCACCAGCGCCGACGCGGTTCTCAGGGCACGGCCCATCCCGACGAGGACGACAACGACAGCAACGCCATGTAAGGCGGTGGCAGTCAGGTGTGCCTGCGTATAGGCGGATGGGCTGTACAGAGCCCACTCGTAGTAGGCTGCCAACCCAAAGAAGGGGAGGTACACCGCCAGCAAGACTGGCCGCCGGCGGCGACGGATGCGGTCGGTTGGGAAGACGAGAGCCAGGTGCACAAAGGCAGGAGCAACAAATGTTTCCGCCAATACGTGCAGCCGAAAGAACCAGTGGGGTCCGTAGAGATCCGCGGCAGTGATGGCGAAGAGCCCGGAAAAGAAGGTAGCGCTGAGCAAGCCGTACGTCGTCGCCATGTCGGGCTTTAGATACAGAACAAAGAGGCCAATGGCGGCAAAGGCCAAGCCGTTGATGGCCATACCGCCTTGCACGAGGGCAAGGTCGCTCCACGAGAAAACACGCGAAGCCACGTTGAGAAGTATTGGCCTACCGTCGCTGCCCTGCAGCTCGTACCCAAAGACAGTTCCTGGAGGGTGGGCACGAACTGCTTCGTACACTTGCAACGACGAGGTCACAGGCACGCCGTCGACGCTCAATACCTGGCTCTGGAACAGCTTCGGGGCTCCTTCCCAGTTGGGCAGAGAGACCGAGGGCACAACCCGATTGGCCATCAACAGGAACCCGGGAAAGGTCGTCCCCACCCAACCCAGGCTGGTGTAGCTGACGAGAAGAAACAACAGACCGACGCCTAGCGCTCCAAGCCCGGTGCTGGCTCGTGCGCGGCGTGGCGTCATGGCCTGCATGTGCGAAACCCTCAGTGCGCGGCAGCCACGGCAAGGGGCTCCTGTC
>CAZGSN010000519.1:0-3990 GCA_964528465.1 uncultured Binatia bacterium (SeqCode) | reverse complement strand
GCTTCGTGTACTTCGTGCCTTCGTGGTTCAAAGAACACACTGTTTTCGTCGATACGCTTCGAATCCCTCGTGCGTTCAGCCGCTTGCCCCGATTTTGCAGCGAGGTCGTGAATTGTCCGGGTGAGTCGCGTGCGGTCACCTGCGATCTTGGCGGGAACCACTCTACGGGCTGGCGTTGCCACGAAGGTGCCATACTCGGAACAGCGACCGGCGGAATCGGTCGCGAGATTAGCGAAGGGCCCGCAACCAGAAGAAGCCGATGCGAAACGGTCCGCGACTGTTGCCTGCATAGCGCTGCCACGATGTCCCTTCGACTTCTTCGACCCACCGCGGCTCCAGGTTGTAACGTGCATGTACTGCTCGGCAGGGATGCGTCATTGGATCTGACGACGAGTCATCGGGCTCCGCGAGGTAACAGAAGATGCCCTGGTAGAAGAGCAACTCCTCTCCGGCTTCCGGCCACGGCACCTCTCCCCTAGCGGCGCTGCGCACGTCGATCAGGTCGTAAGTACGACCGGAGCGCCCCAAGAGAAACTGCGGGAACGCGTCTAGGTTGCTGCCTCCCGCCTCCATCGCCGACAACAGCGTGCCCCGAGCCGGCAACTGCGGGACCGTTCGTGCGAGAAACGCCCACTCAAGTTGCTGGTCGCCGAGTTCCGTGATCCAAGCGCGCCATTTCACCACCACCGTCGTGCCAAGCAGCGCGAGTCCGAGCGCACCGAATGCGAGTGCCGTGCTGGTCAGCGGAAGATGCTCCTTGCGAAGACGGATCACGAACGCGCGCACGGATTCCGTCCACGCCGATGCGGCACCGGCGGCGACGAGTACCGCCAAGCTTGTTGGCAGCATTTGCGTGCGTAAGGTGAAAGGCACGTTGGTGCCAATCGAAAGCGTGAAGAACGTGCACCCAAGGAACACCACGAACAACCATAGGTGAAGCCTAGGTGCACGCCGCGCACCCCACGCCAGCCCCGCGACCATGAATACCCAGTACACAGGCGGCACCACATGCGACTGGAAGAGGATCAAGTGCCCGAAGTAGTCGCTCGCCGCGGGGAGCATCTGAACCCGTGATGGAGCTTCGTGAACTACGTGCCGGAGTTCGCGCAGTCGAGGAATCAGCATTAGCGCCACGGCGGAGAGCGCCAGAAGCGTGCGCCAGGCAAAGAGCACTCGCCATGAGCGCGGTTGTGCGAGCACGACGAGGGCCACCAGCACGAGCGGGAAGAAGAGCATTTCCGGACGCGTCTGCATCGCCAGCACCAGTGCTAGCGCGGCGCAGAGGACATCCCCGAGCCGGCGCGTACGCAGGTAGAGGGCAAAGAGCGCCAATGTCCAGATGCCTAGCGTGGTTGCCTGCACGAAGAGGTCTTCGGCCGCGGAGTAGCGCAGATGCAAAGGCAAGACAGATAGAAGCACCGCCGCGCACAGCGCCCGCGGCCAGTGGCCGAACAGCGCGAGATCAAGCAGTGCCAAGGCGGGGATGGCCATCGAGGCAATAACGGCGTTGGTGACGAAGATGACGTCTACGTCACCCGGGCGTTGCAACAAGGCCGCTGCTAGCCGGAACAATGCCGGCCCGGTGTTGCCGTAGATCGGTGGCATCTCCCCCGTCAGGTAGCCCGAGACCGTCTCGGCGATGTGGTACCCTTCGTGCAAGAAAGTACGCGGCGAGAGCAACAAGCGCAGTGCCAGGGCGATCCCCCAGACCAGCAACAGTGTCAGAGCCGCCGGCCACGGCGGTGGCTGTACCCTCGCTTCACGCAGGAGGATACCGAGAGTGCCCAGCACCAGGAGCGCGAAACACGTCACCAGCAGCAGGTGGCTTGCTGCCCAACGTGGTGCAACACGTGGATCGGCGGTAGCCGGCCGCAAACTCTCCGCTAGCCGGCCGACGGCAGCAGCGTCGGGAGGCGACCCTTGGAAATCGGGAGATACCTCAATCGCAACCGCCGTTGCCATGCACTGCGCATCCAGGCTCCACGTCAGCGTCACCGACCCCTGCGCCAACTGCAACCGCACACGGGTCTTGTCGCGGTCGATACCGAGATCCCAGGTTTCGAGGCGCCCGAGATGCGTCGAGCCTGCCCATTCCTCCAACCGTCTCTGTACCACCTGCCGGTCATGCACCGGGCCCAAGGCACAGCCGTGGGCCGCGGGGCGCGTTGTTTCTCTCGCACTTGACTGGTCGGCAGAGACGCTTGCAGCGGTTAGTAGCAAGCCGAGGAGCAGCGCACGGTAGCGCATTGCGTGCGGCGTGAAATCGCTCCGGTGCGGACTCACCTTGCGTGGAGGAAGAGGGGCATCCCCGGGTTCCGAGTCCATGGTGAGATTTTCGGAACGGAAGTGCCACTCAAGGGGCGGATGATGCGAAGCACACCGTACATAAGCGGCGCGAACCAACCTGCAGGACAACGCGTGAAACGCCGGGGGCGATGGCAGCGTTGGTGTCGGCGACGCGCTCGCCGTCCATGCGCACTGCTCCTTGGGAAATCATACGTCGTGCATCACTCAGAGACTTCACTAAGGTTGCTGCCAAGAGCACGCGTACAAGGGGCACGGGTTCAGTCAACGCTTCGGGCCAATGAAAGGTTGGCATCTCCGACGGGAGCTCGCGGCGCTGGAAGCGGGCTTCAAAACCTTGGCGTGCCGCCTCGCCTTCGCTTTCGGAGTGGAAGCGACCAACGATTTGCTGTGCCAGGCGCTTCTTGGCTTCCATCGGATGCAAGGTGCCGGATTCCAGGTCGCGACGTAGAGAGGCAAGGTCTACCGGAGTGAGAAGCTCGTAGTAGCGCAGCATCATGGCATCGGAGACGGACATCACCTTGCCGAACATTTCGGCGGGTGGCTCGGTGATGCCGATGGCGTTGCCGAGCGACTTACTCATCTTTTGCACGCCGTCCGTGCCTTCGAGCAGGGGCATGGTGAGAACCACTTGCGAAGGCTGGCCGTACGCTTTCTGGAGTTCACGTCCAACGAGCAGGTTGAAGCGCTGATCGGTGCCACCCACCTCGATGTCGGCGCGTAACGCAACCGAGTCGTACCCTTGCACCAGCGGATAGAGGAATTCGTGGATGCCGATGGGTCGCTGCTCCGCGAAGCGCTTGGAGAAGTCGTCGCGTTCGAGCATGCGTGCCACGGTGTAGTGACCGCACAAGCGCACCATGTCGGCAGCGCTCATCGTATCCATCCATTCCGAGTTGAAGCGTACTTCGGTGTGCTCGCGGTCGAGAATCTTGAAGACTTGTTGGCAGTAGGTCTCGGCGTTGGCCGCCACCTGCTCGCGCGTCAAGGGCTTGCGCGTCTCCGACTTGCCGGTGGGATCGCCGATCATGCCGGTAAAATCTCCCACCAGGAAAATCACCGTGTGCCCTAGGTCTTGCATCACCCGCAGCTTGGAAAGGGCTACGGCGTGACCAAGATGGAGATCCGGTGCCGACGGATCGGCCCCAAACTTCACCCGCAGGGGTCTTCCCGTTGCCAGCTTCTGCATCAGTTCCTCGACAGGCACGATGTCCACCGTGCCCCGTCGAAGGACTTCGAGTTGTTCTTCTTTGCTTTTCACGCCCGGCTCCAGGGCGGAATGTATGCAACTGTGCCGGCAAGGTCTACCCGTCGAGATCCGGCGCTGGCGCGGGATCTCGCGGTGCGGCCCTCGTTCCCAGGCGGAGCCCTTCACGTTACCCACAAATCGGCGTGCTGGGCACGAGCCCGGATGAACAGGCAAGGCCCGAATTGGCCGATTGGACCACGGATTTCACGGATGCGGCAGCCCGGCCGCTGGCCGGAACCAAATCAAGAATCGAACAAGAGGCAACAGAGGGAACAGAGGAAAAATTGCAGGAAGCGGAAAAGACTTTCTCTGTTTTCTCTGTTGCCTCCTGTTGATTCTTCGGTTCTTCTTGCTCTCTTCCCTCGTTTGCGCTTCTGCGTTGGCTTCTTTGGCGGATTTGAAGGCATCGCCAATTTGCGTGCACCGACCAGAAACGA
>CAZGSN010000518.1:0-2767 GCA_964528465.1 uncultured Binatia bacterium (SeqCode) | reverse complement strand
TCGGGAAAATAAGAATGGAGCTGCCTCGCTCGGTGGAGACATCGGCGCGCGCAGAACTTGTCCCAAGCAACAGGCTCGCGACAACAACCGCCCCGATCTTCCTCATCCCGCTTGCGCTTCCCATCACTTTCCTTGTCGCCTGCTCTCGGCAGTGCCCAAGAGGTTCAGCCAGCTCACCAGCCCCCCCAGATAGAGGTGCTGTCAAACGCGTGCGCGCTTATAAACCGGTGGGGAAACCATGTCAACCAAAAAACCACAATTGGTCGGGCACCTAAGTGCAATAGAGTCGCGAAATGGCAGGAGATTCAGGCGATCGGTGACAACCATTGCTGGAACGTTGGGGCGCCGCCACGCACGATCAAAGAGAACCGTTGCTGCAATAGCTTGGTGATCGGCCCCGGAGCACCTGAGCCAATGGTACGATCATCGAGTTCTCGAACTGGTGTGACCTCAGCCGCTGTTCCGGTCATAAAGGCTTCCTCGGCGAGATATGCCTCATCACGGGTGAAACGGTCTTCGACGCAGGGAAGCTTCTCCGCAGCCAACAACTCCATTACCGTATCCCTGGTTATCCCAGCAAGAATGGAAGTAGGCGGGGTAGTTTTCACACGGCCACCACGAACGATGAAGATATTCTCTCCGCTACACTCTGCGACAAACCCCTCGGTATCGAGCATGAGCGCTTCGTCGTACCCGGCCCGGCGCGCCTCCACGGCTGCCAAGATTGAATTCACATAGTTGCCAACCGCCTTGGCCTTAGTCATGTGGGTATTCACGTGCATTCTCTGAAAACTCGAGGTTCGCAGGCGAACGCCCTTGAGTAGGCCCTCATCTCCGAGGTAGGCACCCCACTTCCAGACGGCAATGGCTACGCGAACGGGATTGTTCACAGCCGCCAGACCCATCTCCCCATCGCCCAAGAACACCAACGGCCGGATGTAGCAGGAGCCCAGCCGATTCACGCGCACCGTTTCCACGCATGCCGCCTCAACCTGCTCACGCGTAAATGGTATTGCTATGCCGAGAATGTGAGCCGAGCCGAACAGGCGCTCTATGTGTTCGCGCAAACGGAAGATCGCCGGCGTGCCGTCGAAACCCTCGTAACAGCGGATACCCTCAAAAGTTCCCAAGCCGTAGTGCAACGTGTGAGAAAGCACATGCACATTCGCCTCTCCCCAGGGAACGAACTTGCCGTCTAACCAAATAAGATCACTGCGCTCCAAGCTTCTTCCTCGTGGGGCCGGTCGCTAGCCCATGCCGAAAAGGCAGTCAATGCAGCTCCGCTTCCACACGATCAAACCAACGATCGAAGCACGCGCGGATTGACTCACGCCGGACCTCCCAAGCCTTCCAAAAGCCCAGCTCGTCGACGCCAAAACCCATGCGCTTCGCGATTAACCGTAGCCCGCCCTTGTCGATCCCCTCCACCGGGCGGTCATAGGCGAGTCGCAGAGTGTTCTCGACTCGGCGGATGAATCGGTAACCCTCACGCAGCACGTCGGCGTCAGCACCGGGAATAACATTGGCTTCTGCCAAAGCTGCGATAGCAGCAAGAGTACCACGCACCCGCAACGCCGGAGCTTCTGTACCGTAGTGCATCTGAAGCATTTGGGTAACGAACTCTATATCCACCAATCCGCCGCGCCCGGTCTTGATGTTTACACGCTCCTCACTCTCGCGCCCGAGTTCGATCTCCATGCGCTGCCGCAGACGCCGGATTTCACGTACCTCCTCCGCCGTGAGCGGAGCGTGAAAGACAAATTGCGAGACAACCCGGCTCACTTTACCCGCTAGACTAGGGGTTCCGGCTACCACGCGAGCCTTGATCAAAGCCTGCCGCTCCCAAATCTGCGCGCTGTTGGCGTGATATTCTTGAAAGCCCGCAAAGGAAGTCACCAGCGGCCCCTTGTTTCCAGACGGTCGCAAGCGCGTATCGATTTTGTAGGCAAATCCCTCGCGAGTCGAGGTTTGCAACAGCATCATCAGGGTTTGCGCCAACTTCGCGAAGCACTCCTGGGAAGAGGGGCCGGCCGAGCTGCGTCGGGCATCCTCGTACACGAAGATCAAGTCTAGGTCTGAGTTATAGTTCAGCTCACTGCTACCCAACTTGCCCATCGCCAACACGATGCACCGGCCCGGCAAACGCTTGCGCCGAAACTTGCGACACACAGCCTCGGTGGCAATCTCGTAAGCATGCCGCACGCACGCTTCGGCGACATTCGTGAGTTCAACGCTCACCTGCTCTGGTTCAATGAGCGACTGCAGGTCACTGATACCAACACGCAGGAATTCGTGATTGCGAAAACGACGCAAGACATCGAGTTGCGCTTCGATATCCAATGCTCCGCGAGCCGTTTCCCTAAGTTCCTCCTCTAAATCCACGACCTCGCGGTGAAGCCGTACAAGGTCTGCTCGGACGAGCGAATCCAACAACTCTGGATGGCGAATAAACCAGTTCGCAAGGTACTGGCTGCCTCCGAAGAGGTCCACGAGCATCCGCAGAGTCGCCGGGTTCTCCTGCAACAGGGATAAAAAGCTTGTGCGGGCACCAATGGACGACACGAACGTTGCCATGTTGCGTAGTGCCAGATCTGGGTCCGCCGTTCGCAAAATCGCCGTCAGCAGTGCCGGGGCAAGCTCCAGAAGCGCCCTCCGCCGTCGCGCGTGCGCTGGTGCCCACTGCGGGCCATCACGTAGCAGCAGGATATTGTCGTAGCTTTGCTGCGGATGCGCAAAGCCCATTGCGCCTAGCCTGGCAAGTGCGGCA
>CAZGSN010000517.1:0-24128 GCA_964528465.1 uncultured Binatia bacterium (SeqCode) | reverse complement strand
CTACGACGGATGAGAAGCGGGCACGGCAGATCTTAAGGCGAGCAAGTGGCTTCGTGTACTATGTGTCGGTGACCGGTGTGACCGGTGTGCGTCCGGTTCCGCTCGACAACGTTGCCGCGGCGGTAGCCCGTATGCGGCAGTGGACACGCTTGCCCATTGGCATTGGCTTTGGGATCGCCACTCCGGAGCAGTCGGCCGCGGTGAGCAGATTCGCGGACGCAGTCGTCGTCGGTAGTGCCATCATGCGTCTGGTGGACACGCATCGTGGCAGCCCCGAGCTTATTCCGGCGGTTGCCGATTTCATTGCTGCATTGCGCCAGTCCCTTGTGGTCTCCGAAGCGAAAGGTCGCGCGGTTGGCGAGCCGTGATTACGCGGCAACACTCGAGTCCCTCTACGCGCTGGAGGCGGCTCGGGGGATGGATTTCAAGCTCGAGCGCGTGGCTTTGGCCTTGCGTAACTTGGGGGATCCTCAGCGTAGCTTTCGATCTGTTCACATAGCCGGCACCAACGGTAAAGGGTCTGTGGCAGCAATGGTCCACTCCATGTTCTGGAGGGGTGGTTACCGCGTTGGTCTGTATTCCTCTCCGCACTTGATTGATCTGCGCGAGCGCATCGTGGTGGCCGACCCGAATCGTGCAGCGGTTTCAGCGATCGCGGATCGATACCGCATTAGCGAAGAGGAAGTGATTTCCTACACCTCGGAGATTCACGCAGCGGCAACGGTACGTGGCATCCCGCTCACCTTTTTCGAGGTGATGACGGTGATGGCCTTCTTGTACTTTGCGCGGAAGCAGGTCGACCTAGCCGTTATCGAGGTGGGGCTCGGCGGGCGCCTTGATGCCACCAATGTGATTGCGCCGGAGATGGCGGTTATCACCAGCATTGGTCTGGATCACCAAGAGTACCTGGGCGAGTCTTTGGCAGAGATCGCGGCGGAGAAGGCGGGAATTCTTAAGGAAGGCTGCCCCGGTATTGTGGGTGCCGTGCCGGCGGAAGCTCTGTGCGTAATTGAAGCTACGGCACGCACCCGAGGTGTGACGCTAGCACGGCTGGGGGAGGAATTTCGGGTGCTGGCGGAGCCATCGCTCTCCTATGTGGGAAGTACTGGTGTGATGGCAGGTCTGGAAGTTGGCCTGCGCGGCAGCCATCAGTATGGGAATGCCGCCGTTGCCTTGCGTGTAGCCGAGGTGCTTGCGCCGAAGCTGCCTCTGCGGGAAGAGGCCATGCGCGGTGGGCTGCGAGATGTACGCTGGCCGGGACGATTGGATGTCGTGGGGGAGAATTCGACGATCATCATCGACGGCGCGCACAACGAGCAAGGAATGGCAGCACTTGCGGAGGCTCTTCCGGCTCTGGTGCGTGGGCGACCGGTCATTTTTCTGTTTGCGGTCATGCGCGACAAGTGCTGGCGGGCAATGGTGGACAAGATTGCGGGGCTCGCGGAAGGTTTCGTTGTGGTTCAGGTCGATGCCCAGCGGGGCGAGACAGTGGAGGCTCTGGTCGCTGGCTTCGCTGGGCGACGCGTATGGGCTGCGGCGGATGCTGCAACGGGTCTGCTGTTTGCTCGCTCTCTGGCGGGTCCTGACGGGGTGGTTGTGGCTGCCGGATCGCTTTCTCTTGCCGGAGCCGTGTATCGCTGCCTGGAATCTCCTCCTCTCACCCGCTCCGAAGCGCAAGCTGGGAACGATCTGCCGCAAGGCTGAGATGTGTTCTGATGGGGTGCCGTGCTCATCTCGTGCGAGCGGCCTTGCTGCTCCTTGTTGCGGCCTCCGCAGCCCGGGGGCAAGTGCTCGACGTCCCTTCCGTTAGTGATGCCCCGATCATCGTCGATGCCGACGAGATGGAGTATTTTCGAAAGGATTCGGTTGTTGAAGCGCGGGGGGATGTGGCCGTGCAACAGGGTAGCATGCAGTTGCGTGCCGACGAGATTCGTTACAGCCACACACTGAGAACGGCTCGGGCAACCGGTAAGGTTCGCCTGCGGGGACCCGACGGCGAGATACTAGCCCAGCAAGTGTTGATGAACCTTGAGGCGGAGACAGGAGAGCTGACCGACATCGAACTCCACTCCAAGGACAATGGCTACTCGCTTTGGGGGGAGCGAGCGGTGAAGGAGTGTGGGCAGACGTATCATATCGAGGGCGGTCGCTTCACCACCTGTCGCTGTGCCGAGGGGCCACCGAGTTGGAGCATCAGCGGATCCGAGCTCGACGTGACGGTGGGGGGCTACGCAGACGTTCGCGGCGGGCGTTTCAATATTCTTGATTACCCTGTGCTGTATGTGCCCCGGGTCTGGTTCCCGGTGGAGTTGGAACGACAAAGTGGATTTCTCATGCCGCGCTTCGGTGCATCGAGCCGGCGCGGCTTCCAGACCCTCCTGCCGTTCTATTGGGCGATCGATAAGAGTCAGGATGCGACGCTGGCCTTCGATGCAGAGACCAGTGCCCGCATCGGCGTGCTCGGCGAGTATCGCTACGCGTTGTCGCGATCCGCGGCCGGCAACCTCGGGGTTACCTACTTCAACGAATCCATCCGTGGCGCTGCGCGCGGAGCCACGGCGGACTCGACGATCCCACAGAATCGCTGGAGCGTTACCGGCGAGCATGTGCAGGCCCTACCGGCGCAGGTGAGCGGCTACGCCGACTTGTTCCTGGTGGGCGACGATTTCTTTCTGCGTGAGATCAACACGTATTCGATAGAGCAGGCGCGGGTCGTCGGGGTTCGCACCCTTCCTTACACGGAATCTCGTGTGGGGCTCAGTCGTTCCTGGGATCGCTTGGCGACGACACTCGAAGCCACGTACTATCAGAACCTGGCGCAGCAGGCGGGAACCACCGAATCGCAGACCCTGCAGCGTCTTCCGGAGGCCCGGGCTTGGGGCCAGGCGATGTTGGGAAACGCGGCGATCCTGTCGCTGGACACTAGTGCCGTCAGCTTTCAACGTAGCCGTGACCCCGATGGCATGCGTCTAGACGTCCAGCCGGGCCTGGAGATTCCGCTGCCGATTGGTCCGTACGCTTTCGGTTCGATTCGGGCCACGGGGCGCGAAACTGCCTACCGTTTGTTTGCAAATGAGCTGAGCGACGGTACCGAGTTCGACCACGGCTTGAACCGAGAGATCTTCCGTGTCGATGCGGACGTGCACTCCTCCGTTGGCAGAGTCTTCTCCATCCCCTCACTCGGCGACTACAAGCTAAAGCATGTGATCGAGCCGGCGTTGACTTATACGTTTGCGCCTTCGGTCAACCAGGAAGATTTGCCCTTGTTCGATGGTGTCGACCGTGCCAACGCCCGCAATCAGTTTACCTACGGTATTGCGACGCGACTTCTTGGCAAGGATCAAGCCGCCGACACGCCGGATGCTTCCCGTGTTCGAGAACTCGGACGCTTCTCTGTAGCGCAGACCGTGGACGTCAATAGGCAGATCAACCCGATCAGTTGCGATGTGGGTGGTGAGGAACCATGTGCTGCGGACCACTTCTCCGACGTCGACTTGGCGGGTCGGGTGAATCCTAGCCGCGCTCTGTCGCTTCGCTTTCGCGGCAACTACGATACCAACAACTCCAATCTGACTGCGGCGCAAGTAAGCTTCTATATCGAGGACCCACGCCCGAAAGCCGATAGCGGTCCGACCTCGCGCACTTCCACGAAGACATCGGCAAGTGTCGGATACCGCTTTCTAGCTCCAAACCGACTGCAACAGATTGATGCGAACCTGGTAGTTGAGCTGACGGATTGGGCTGGGTTTCTTTATTCCAGCCGTTACGACGTGGTGGCCAATCGGTTTCTAGACAATTTCTACGGGCTACGATTCCTATCACAGTGCGACTGCTGGTCTCTGGATTTGACCGTGACCGATCGTGTCAACCCGAGCGAACTTGAGGTTCGCGCCCAGGTTTCGTTGGTCGGGCTAGGATCGAGCGAGAGTCGCCGACGGGCGACGTTCCTACCTTAGAAGGAAGTAGGTAAGACGATTACGTCGGCCTGCAGATTCCCAGCGATGAAGTGCAAGTTCATGGCCGTCCCCATCGCATCGTTGCCGCGAAATTCCTCAGCTAATCCTAAAATCGCGTGGCCGTGTCTTGTGTCGCCATCGACAATGGAACGTATGCGTGTTTGGCCAACCAAAGTGCCCTGCGTTGCGAAATCAAAAACAGGACGGCTGATCTGCGTGAGCTGAATGCTGGTGAAGCAGGTCAGCTCTAGGCTGGCCGAGAATCTCTGTTCCAGCTCATTAATGACGGTGAACTGCACGCTAGCCGTGCCGGGAATGGACAGCTCGAAGTCGACGCTGCAGGGTACAAGAGTGAGGGTTGTACGCAGCTCTGCGCTAGAGACCGGGTCGGGGGCGCCGTCAAAAAAGTGATTCATCAAGAGAATGCGCGGGCAGCTCGTGTACTCTTGATCATTCAACAATAGGGTATTGTCGTTATTGTTGTCGGGTAGCCCGCGCAGCGTGGTTGCTTGATACTTGCGTGCCGAGCCAGTGGCGCGATTGATGACTGTGGCTTCTCCAGTAAGGATATTGCGGGAAATAGGGCTTTCGTTGGAGCTAACCACGACACAACGCAGTTCCCCCAAGAAACCATCGCCAACGGGGGGGACGGGCCCTGGATACAGACCCGATGGGCGCATGTCGGGTGGTACGGGAGGAAGGCCGTCGCCGGCAGTCCAAAGAGTCGGTTGCAGGGCTGTCAGCTTGAGTTGGAAGTCGGTAACGGACCATGCGGGAATCCCGGAGTCGTCCACCAATGCGCCATTGACATAGAAACAGCGCAGCTCGGCAGCGCTACCCGCAGCATTCGAGACTTGGATGATCGTCTCCTCTTCGCTGTTGCTGACAATCTTTGGGAAGAGAATCAGAGAGCCGGGCTCGTCGGTACTAGTATCGGAACGGGCAGGAACGGGGAGGAAAAGAGCCGCGACGAGAGTCGCTATAAGCAGGAACCGCGGCATGGGTTGCATATTCACAAGGCAAAAAAAAAGGCAGGAGCGTTGGCTCCTGCCTTTTTTGACCTTACGGCCTAGTGGTCGGTAATCGTTATTACGTCGCCCTTGGTCTCGTTGACGCCAACAAAATGAACGTTGGCGGCCGTACTAGACAAGCCGGCTGGGCCGTTAGAGGACCAGAACTCTTCCGCAACTGCGAGGATTCCGTTTGCACGTGTGCTGCCTGCAACAGGACGAATCCTTGTTTGGCCAGCCAAGGTTCCTTGCACAGCAGCGCTAAAAATAGACTGTGCGTTGCCGACTGGGCCAGGGCGTGTGTCAATGTCCGACAACTGAATCTCGCGCCAGCAGGTGAAGCTATTGGAGGTCGAGAAACGCTGTTCAAATTCGTTGTAAACCAGGTACTGGAGCGTAGCCCCTCCAAGGTTAGAAGAGATCTCGAAATCCTGGCTGCACGGGATGACCGTAAGATCCGTGTTGACAGCTCCGGTAACAGTGAAGCTACCAGCAACTCTATGGGTACCTACCGACGCTCCATCGAAAAGGTGATCCATTAAAAGCGAACTTGGGCACCCATCGTACTCGCCTTGAGCGGCAGGTCCAAGAGTTAGAGTTTCGTCGCCGTTGTTCGTTCCAATGGCGGCAAGAGTGATCGCATTGTACTTCGACGCATCGACTGTACCGGTTAGCGTGCGAACAATCGTGGCCGTCCCAAAGAGATCGCCGTCGCCACTATTGGCAGGGTTAAGGCCGCGAGAGGGCTGCAGCGTGTCAGGGTCCGCTTGGACGCACTTGATCTCGCCGTAGAACGGGTCGCTGGAAGCCGGCGGAATAAAGGCAGGGCCAGCGTTGGGGAGCTTGTTGCTTCCGGAACATACCTGGTTGATGCCATCGCAAGGAAGGCTCGGGAGCCCTTGGCTCAGGCGCCAGGAGATCGGCTGCCGCTTGGTGAGGATTAGGTCGAAGTCATTTTCAACCCAACCTACGTTGCACGTGTCCCCGATAGGACAAACGCGGGTGTTAGGATCGCCTTCCAGTTCGGCGCGACAGGCAATTTGGTCGTTGCTGCTGCAGTGGGAAGTCGTGTTCACGATGTAGCAGCGTGCGCCAATAACGGAGTTGGACGAGTTTACGAGCTGCACCTCTGTGTCGACAGCTACGCCGCTGTTCAAAGCGCCCTGGCTGTCGAAAACTAGCTTAGGAAAAATCAAAATCGCGCCTGGCTTGTCAGAGGCGACATCAGCACGGGCCACTCCCGCCAGCGAAGCAGCAATAGCTGCTCCCGCGATTCCACAAAGAACCGCCCGCCGCAAAATCCCCTTCATCGTGCTCATCAGGTATTCTCCTTTCATCATCAACAACGGCAACAAGCGGTGCCTATAGACCTGGAATAACGACTGCGTCCGTTATTCCGGCTGCGTCGTAACGATTGCCCTCGACCTGCAGGTTGAACGCCGCCCACGAAGTGTTGGCGTTCAAGGTGCGGCGCTCCTCTGCAATACCAAGCAGACCACCCTGACCAGTAGCGGGGGTTAGCCGTGCCTGCGCGGTCAGAGTCGGGAGTTGGCCGAAGACAGGGTTGATCTCGCGAAGGCCACGGTTCGTCCAGCAATCGACGAGGATGGAGGCACTCTGCGATTGCTCAAACTCATCGACAATGATGAAGTTGGCACGCACCTCGGTGAAGTTACCGTTTTCAATGTCTTCATCACAAGGAATCAGCGTCAGGAAGGTGTCCACCGGCGCGTTCGTGATTGGGTCATTGTCTCCGTCGCTGAAGAAGCTGAAAGAAAGGACGTTAGGGCAAGCCGTATACTCACCATCCGGATTGGACTCCGTAAGATTGAGATCAAGGCTGCTGTTGCTGGCGATCTGCACCCCGGAAAGATTCGCGTTGGCCGGAATTGCGATCGCGTTGTAACGGCTTACGTCACTAGACGAGGTGCGAAGTGTAGCTTCACCCTTTAGTTTGTTGCCAGCGGTCGGCACGCCCGAGTCGTCGACCTGAATGCACTTGAGCTCGCCGGTGAAACCAGAGGGCAGGGGAGGAACGACGCCCGGGTCCAAACCGGAACCGTCGGTTCCGAACGGATCCAGGGAGGTGACGCGACGACCGCCACTCACGGTCCAGTGCGTAGGCTGCTGCTTGGAGAGCCAGATGTCGAAATCGGTTTCCGACCATTGCACAGGATTGCGGTCCGACACCGGCAGATTTGGATTCTCCGGCGCTCCGTTGATGTAGACGCAATGCGCATGAATCATCGCATTGGACATGTTCGAGACTTGAATTAGCGTGTCACGCGAACCGTCCCAAATAACCTTGGGCCAAACTAGGATTGACCCGCCTTGTTCTGTGGTAACGTCGGCCGCCGCGACTTTGGTTAGGGTGAGAACCCCCAGTACCGCCGCCGCCCCAAACGCCCACAGGCCCCGATGTTCTTTCATCCCTCGCATTCGCTGGCTCCTTTCACTTCGCGGGCGGCATTACCGAATGCCGACCCTCGACTCTGCTACTCCGCACTCCATTTGCCCACAGCCGACATGGCTCGCCGGTCTGGGAAGCTGGCTTGAGATACTTGAAGTGCCCAACCTTGTCAAGCGGAAAAGCCTGGAGTTGCGAGGGGAAACGTGCATTGGAACCAATTGGAATGACGCAAATCTCTGTCGCTTTCGGGGCCTGAGGCAGGCCGGGTGCTTGGGGATGCAGCAGGCGGGTTCATCGCATTCCCGAAAGGTGGCTGCGGCAGTGGCCTTAGGGAAACTCTGCCCTAAGTAGCCCGGCAACCAACCGGCAACCAAAATGTTTTTGGAATCGGTATCGGAGTCGGCCGCGACAAAGGTTTGAGAGACAGCGTCAAATGGGATCGATACCGATTCCGCTAGCGGCGCCGCCCCTCACGGAACTTAACCTGCTTCACGGACCTGTGCCGCAGTTCGCGGTCGGGAAGGGCGGCACACACAGAATGCCGATAATGTCCGCCATTAGCTTGACCATCGGAGGCAGGCTTTGTTAATCAGCCAGCCCGCTCTTGCCTGTGCCGGGTAGGACCTGATTTAGCTTAGGTTACTAGGGATTCTTTCCGTGGTAGACGAAACAGGGGATAACTTCGGGGGGAGAAGAGGAAGCGTTGTGCTTGTGAAGCGTTTGGGATCGGTGTTGGTTGTGGGATGTATCTTGTCGGGTTGTGGCTTGTTTGCCTCCGGTCCGAAGGAACCGCCCTCGCCGGTTCACTACACACCCGCTCGCGCGGGGCTGCCTAACTCGAAGATATGGAAGAGCCAGATGGCGTTCGGCGATATCAACGGCGATGGCTTCGCCGATATCGGAGTTGTATCACGTCTTGCGGACGGCCCGTGGGTTTTCAAGGGCGATGGCAAGGGTAACTGGTCTGACGCCTCCTCCGGCCTGCCCCGCGAGAGCTACTGTGGCGGCGGCATGGACTTTGGTGATGCCAACGGTGACGGCAAGATGGACGTGGCGCTGGCGGACCACTGCCGCGGTGTTTTCGTATATTTTGGCGACGGCGAAGGGCATTGGACGAGTGCCTCGGCTGGCCTTCCCACGGTTGGTTCTGAGGACATTTCCGTTGGTGATTTCAACGGCGACAAGTGCCTCGACTTAGCGGTCGTCGGCGCCTCGGAAGAGGGAATTCGTGCCTTCGCAGGCAATTGCAAGGGCGTCTGGAAGGAAAGCTCCAGCGGCCTGCCGAAGACAGAATGGGGACAAGCCATCCAGATTGCCGACATGGATGGCGATGGCAACCTAGATATCGCGGCGGCGTATTCCGCAGGACCGCGGGTGTTTGCCGGCGACGGCAAGGGCACCTGGCGCGAGGCCTCCGAGGGCCTGCCGGCACCAGAGATCCACGGCATTTATCAATCGATTGCGGTAGGCGACGTCAACGGTGACGGCAAGCTCGATATTGCCACCGGCGCAGCGACCACCGGGGTCGAAGTCTACGTACAAGGCGCCGGCAGCAAGTGGTCGAAAGCGAACGACGGCATCATCGCCATGAACGTCGTTTTCGGTCTCGCCTTCGGTGACCTCAACAACGACGGCAAGACAGATCTCGTGGCCGCCGGTAAGACGGCGCTCGATGAAATCGGTGGCGTCTACGGTGTGCACCCCTTCCTTGGCGACGGTCAGGGACACTGGACCTATGTGCCCAACACGGGCCTGCCTAAGTTCGGCAAAGAGAAGAGCTGGGGCGTAGGCTTAGCCGACATTGATGCCGATGGTGTGCTCGATGTCGGAGTCGCTTTCGGTGACGTCCTGTCACCAACCTGGCGCTCCGGCCCAAAGAATAAGGAAGCTGCCGAGAAGCCCGCGGAGGACAAGCCGAAGTCGCCCGAACGCGGCATGTTTGGCTCGATTGACGTGTGGCGCGGCGAACTCACGAAGTAGCAGTTTGCCACGATAGTCGTACCCAAGGGGCAGAGGTCGGTTGACCTCTGCCCCTTTTTCATTCCGGAGGTCCGTTGCTTCAGTGCGGGCCTGTGGGATGATGCAACCACAATGCATCGGCTTTGGAAGTACCTGGCGCGATACCGCTTGCGCTATGCGCTCGGCATCATTTGCCTCGTGGCAACCGCGCAACTCGGCATGCGTGTGCCGTTTCTTCTCAAGCACGCGATCGACGCCATCAGCCCCGGCAATCTTGCTGTAGTTGCCAATCTGGCACTGCAGATTGCGCTGATCTCCGCGGTGCAAGCGGTGGTGCGTACTCTGTCGCGGATCTTGATCTTCAACGTTGGACGAGACGTTGAATACGATCTGCGCAACGACCTGTTTGCCCACCTCGAAACGCTGTCCCTGCGTTTCTATCAACGCCAGCAGACGGGCGACTTGATGTCACGGCTGGTGAACGACGTGACCGCCGTGCGCATGCTGCTGGGCCCGGGCCTCCTCAACCTCGTCAATACTCCCGTCTATTACTTTTATGCCCTCGGCTACATGCTCTCTCTGGATGCCTGGCTCACCGTTGCGGCCTTGCTCCCTTACCCGCTCGTCTTGCTGCTGGTGAAACGTTTCAGCCGCCGCATGATGGAAGAAACCCTGCGCGTGCAGGAAGGACTCGCTGCTCTCAGCACCCAGGTGCAGGAGAATCTGAGCGGCATCCACGTCATTCGATCCTACGCTTGTGAGGACAGCGAGAGCCGTCGTTTCGCGGAACTCAATGAGAGCTTTCGGGCCGTCAGTATGCGGCTCGCACGCACCCGCGGCCAAATGATGCCGATCATGCGCGCGGCGTCGAGCTTGGGCACGCTCGTTGTCCTTTGGTTAGGTGGCCTGGAGGTGATCCGCGGCCGTATCTCGATCGGCGATTTAGTCGCCTTCATTGCCTATTTGAACATGCTGGCATGGCCCACGATGGCTCTGGGCTGGATGCTCTCCATCCTGCAACGCGGCCGGGCTGCGATGCAGCGCCTCGAACACATCTTCGGCCAACCTGCCGAGATTTGTGACCCGGAGAACGCGCAGGCCCTGCTACGCGTCAACGGGGACGTCGAGTTTCGCAACGTTACCTTTGCCTACGAGACAGACGACGCGCACAACGGTGCGGCACGCAAGACCAAGCCTACGCTGGAAGGTGTCTCTTTCCGCCTCAAGGCCGGACAAAAGCTCGCGCTTGTCGGGCGTACGGGGTCGGGTAAGAGCACGGCTGCCAGCTTGTTGCCGCGATTGTTCGACGTGGAGGAGGGACAAATCCTCGTGGATGGGAAGGATATTCGACAATTTCCACTACGTGATTTGCGCCGTACCGTCGCCATGGTCCCGCAGGAGCCGTTTCTCTTCTCCACCACGATTCGCGACAATATTCGCTTTGGCGTCGATGAAGCGGACAATGAAGCCGTGACGGCCGCGGCACGCTTGGCTGCTGTCGACGATGACGTCAAAGCGTTTCCCAAGGGCTATGACACCATGGTGGGTGAGCGCGGCATCACCTTGTCGGGGGGGCAGAAGCAGCGCCTTACCCTCGCCCGAGCCTTACTGGCAGATCCCCGGATTCTCGTGCTGGATGATGCTCTCTCCAGCGTCGATACGCGCACCGAAAGTCATATCCTCGGTTCCCTGGCAGGCTTGCAGGGGACTCGCACCAGCATCGTCATCGCTCATCGCATCTCGACTATCCAAGACGCCGACGTGATTGTGGTTGTGGACCGTGGCCAGGTTGCCGAGAGCGGGGACCACAACAGTTTGCTCGCACGCAACGGGATCTATGCGGAGATGTTTCGCCAGCAGCGGCTGGAGGAAGAACTGGCGGAGTTGTGACCCAGAACGGCAAAGCGGAGAAGCCACGCCCAGCGGGCGAAGAAGAGGCTCTGGGCAAGGCCTACGATGCGCGCTTGATACAGCGCCTGTGGCGTTACATCGTGCCCTACCGGCGCGATTTCTTTCTGTCGATGCTGTGCTTGCCGGTGATCTCTGCGTTTTCTCTAACCCAGCCATACATCTTGAAGCTGACCATCGACGGCTTCATCGCCAACGGCGACATCAGGGGAGTCGCTTGGATGGGCATGCTCTACGGTGCCACGGTTGTGTGCGAGTTGTTGGCTCTCTACGCGCAGTACTACTTCACCATGGCCGTGGCGCAGCAAAGCCTCGCCGACCTGCGCGTGGAAGTATTTGCCAAGGTGCAGAGCCTGGAAGCTGCGTTCTTCGATCGCAATCCGGTTGGGCGTCTGGTCACGCGCATGACCACCGATGTCGATGTCATCAACGAGATGTTCTCGGCAGGTGCGATGACCATCCTCATGGATTTGGTCACGCTGGCCGGCATCGTGGGCATCATGCTGTGGATCGATTGGCGCCTGACCTTGGTGAGCTTTGCCCTGCTGCCTGTCTTGCTCCTGGCGATTAATTTCTTTCGCTTGCGAGCGCGCACCAGCTATCGCTTGATCCGTGAACGCATTGCCCGCCTCAACTCCTATCTGCAAGAGGCCATCTCAGGAATGATGGTCATTCAACTGTTCGCTCGCGAAACCCAAGCCTGGCGCGAGTTTGATGCCCGTAACGATGCGCACCGCGAAGCCAATCACTGGTCGAACATCTACGAGGCATCGTTGTTTTCCCTGGTGGAGGCCATCGGCAGTATCTCCTTCGCCCTCATCATCTGGTACGGCGGTTCCGGGATCCTTTCGGGTGCGTTCGCCCTCGGCACACTCGTCGCCTTCATCGAGTACGTACAGAAATTTTTCGTGCCCATCCGCGATTTCTCTTCGAAGTATGCCGTGATGCAGTCGGCAATGTCGGCGGCGGAGCGCGTCTTTGCTTTGCTGGATACTACTCCGCAAGTGATGTCCCCGCCCACCGCCTATGCTCCCGCCAGAGCACGCGGCCGCATCGAGTTCGAGCACGTGTGGTTTGCCTACAAGGGGGAGGATTACGTCCTCCGAGATGTTTCCTTTTGCGTCGAGCCGGGTGAGAAGGTTGCCTTTGTCGGTGCGACAGGAAGCGGCAAGACCACTCTCATTAAACTTCTCAACCGCAGCTACGACGTACTCAAGGGGCGGGTGCTGGTGGATGGCGTCGATGTGCGGGAGTGGGACGTGCAGGCACTGCGGCGCGCCATCGGCGTGGTGTCGCAAGACGTGTTCCTCTTCTCCGGCAGCGTTGCGGACAATATCCGCATGCGCCGCGACGATATTGAAGATGCGGCCGTCGTCGAAGCAGCTCGCGTGGTGCACGCCGAGTCGTTCATCTTGCGTTTGCCGCAAGGCTTCCAGCAGATCCTGCGCGAGCGCGGCAGCAACTTGTCCACCGGGCAGCGCCAGCTTCTCTCCTTCGCCCGTGCCCTGGCTTACAATCCAGCCATCCTTGTGCTCGATGAGGCAACCTCCAGTGTCGACTCGGAAACCGAGCTTCTGATTCAAGATGCCCTGGCGCGGCTGATGCGAGAACGGACGGCACTAGCCATTGCCCACCGTCTGACGACCATCGAAGGCTCGGATCGTATCATCGTCATGCACCGCGGAGCTGTCCGTGAAACGGGTACCCACGCCGAACTCATTGCCAGCAACGGCGTCTACGCGCGCTTGTATGCACTTCAGCTCCAGGCTGGGACGGTTCCCCCTCCGAATCCCCAGGCACTTGCCGGCTGAATGGGCGGGCAGCTCGCTGTTGGCAGTAAATGACGAACTGGCATCGAGTCTGGGCTCCCGTTGCCTCTACTCGTCAACCACGCGTGCTGCCTTGTAGGCGAAGCGTGGCACACTGCCGCGCTCTACAAGCTCCAGCTCTAACTGGACTAGGAGCCTGTCCCGAAACCGCTCGGCAAGCCGCTGCGTGATCGCGGCCTGATCGGCGACGCGACCGGGGTCGTACTCCAAGCGCACGATCAGGCGATCACTAACACCTTGCTTGCGCACGATCTGATACTCGGCCGACGGAGTGGACACTTCTGGAAATTCATACAGCAGAAGCGCCACGTCGATGGGCAATACCTCTTTGCCGTTGGCAGGCACGAGGTCGCGTACGCGTCCTTCGTAGAACAGGCGGCGGTGAGTTTCTCCACACGGGCACGGCTTGGTGTTGAGGCGAACGATATCTTCGAGGTCGTAGCGCAGCAGGAAGTTGTCTTTCTCGAGCACGGTTACCACCAAGTTGCCGCGCTCGCCGTGGCCGCAAGCCTTGCCGCTGTGACGGTCGACGACTTCAACGATCGCCAGATCCTCTGCCAGATGGGCGCCGTCGCGCTCGTCGCAGGCACTACCCAAGAGCGGCAAGGCTTCCAGACCCGAACTAGCCATGAGGTACTGCTCGGAGGGATGATCGCCTGCCATCGTCAAGTTGAGGTCGGCAGCAGGGTCCAGGCCAGCATTGCGCGCCGCGTCGGCATAGGTTGTGGCCACGTTGCCGAAGAGCCGGTACATGTCGGGCTTCAGCCGCCGCCACACCTCGACGACATCGCCAATGTGCTGGGCTCCGACCGGTGGCCCTGACGGAATGTTCAAGGCTCCGAGGCCTTCGATGCCATGGCTAAAGTGCCAACCACCTGCATTCATTCCAAAGGGGTGCGCGTTGGCGAGGCTCATGCCGGGTCGCAAACCCCAACGCCAGCGACCGCGGAAGGAGGCCATGTAGTCGACATCAAGATCCTTGCGTGTCCACAAGATCAAGGTGGGTCGCCCACTAGTTCCGGTCGAAGCTCCCAAGCGTACCGCTGCCTGCGGCGGCGCACCGCGGTAGTCGCCGAACGGCGGGTGCTCGGCCTCGCTCTCGCGCAGCTCTGCCTTGAGCGTCGTTGGAATAGAGGGGAGATCCTCAAGACCACGCAAGTCGGCGCGCTTCAGGCGTGCCTTCTCTAGCTTGCGCTGGAAAAAGGGAATTGGTGTCGACCAGATGCGATCGAGCTGCCGGGCGAGCCGTTGCGACTGCAGTTGCTGCACCTGCTCGATCGGCATGGTCTGGATTTCTGGATCAAAGTAGCGGCGGTCGAGCGGTAGATCGGGCGGTGTGTAGGCCAAGCGCAATTCCTCCGTGGCTGATTATCGATGCCGTAGATCTACCATGGTCTGTGCGAACCGCGGAGCCGCGGCCGTCTCGGGAATCTCGGACTCGGCTACCAGCTCGACTTCCATCTGAATCAAGACGCTTGCCTTCAACTTCTCGGCCAAGGAGCGCTTGAGCGCTTCCCTGTCCGCCGGCTCGCTTAGCAAGCCGGCGCGCAGCACGGCTCGGTCGTATCGCTGGCCCTCGGGCTGATCAATCACGATTTGAAATCGTCCGAGTTCGGGAAAGGCAGCGGTAACTTTGTGGACCTGCGCCGGATGCACGAGCACGCCCTTGATCTTGCGGATGACACCGACCTGCCCGACGAAGGCAATGCGCGGAGCAGGGTCGCCGCAGATGCAAGCATCCTTGTAGATGCGAAAGGCATCACCGGGTGCGTAACGCACCAACGGCAAGGCGCGCGGGCCAAGCTGTGTGGCCACGATCTCGCCAATTCCCCCCGGCTCGGCCGGCTCGCCGGTCTCGGGGTCGAGGAATTCGCAGAACAGGTCGGATGCGTGCAGGTGCATGCCGTCGTGCGCCGTGCACTCTCCAGCTAACGGCCCGATCTGGGCTTCGCCGCAGTGGTCGAATAACTCGATGCCGAACATTTCTCCCAAATCGCGGCGTAGCTGCGGTGTCAGCGCCTCGGCAGTGGAGAAGCCTACGCGGTAGTGCAAATGGCGCCGCGGATCCAATCCCATTTGCTTGGCGGTGTCGCCGAGATTGGCAAGGAAGCTTGGAGTTCCAGCATACACCGTTGCTTGCCAGGCCCGCGCTACCTCGACCTGCAACTGACTGGCACCTGTGCCGCCGTTGATCACCAGGCATCCGGCCTCTTCGAAGGCACGATGCAAGCGCAGGCCGCCTGGCATGATGTGATACGAAAGGGTGATGTGGGCAATGTCCCCCGGCCTCACGCCCATGGCCTTGATGGCTTCCTTCAAAACCGGCGTGCCGCCTTTTTCCTCGGCGAGCCGTGGAATGAAGATCGGACCAGGCGAAGTATGCAAGGAGGCGAATCGTTCGCGTGGAACCGCAAGGAAAGTTCCAAACGGCGGATGCTCGCGTTGATCGGCAACAAGGTCGGGTTTCGACGTGCGCGGAACCAGGTCGCGGAAGCTTGCATACGAGGAGATCTTCTCGGGCTTGATTCCAGCGCCGTCAAATCGCGCTCGGTAGTAAGGAGAGTGCTCGTAAACCCAAGCCAGCGTTTCCCGCAGGCGTCCAATATCATTCCCGGAAGGGGGCCATTGCATGGTGCAGCGCGGCTAACAAATGTTCACCATCGGCGTCAAGACAAGAGATGGAGGAAAGACTCGCCTGGGCGGCGAGCGGTCAGACGAAGAGGATGACGAACAGAAACGAGACAGCCGAAGCCGTGACGCTCGCAGACCGAGTTCTACGTTGCGCGATGAGCATCCGGCAGAGGCGCCGCAGCGGCTCTGCCGGCATCTGACCGGGGGCGGGGCTATCCCCTTGGTGAAAAATCCGCAGATGACTCCGATGACCCAGCGCGGCGCTCGCCCAGATGCTCGGCCATGGAATTGCAAGACTAGCTAATCAACGGTCGAATCCGCGGTTGGTAGCTTGCGCCGTTGATCCTCAGGCAAGCCGTGCCGGCTCGTCCACTTCCGGTGCTTCCTCGGTATCCCCATGCACCTCCTCGCGGATGATGCGCTGGGTGGCGGCGTGGAGATACTCCTCGAGGGCTGTGTGCAGGGCCGAGAACTGTGGCCACAGCGTCGCGTCGATAAAGCTGAGCGGGGCACGTACCATCACGGTTGTGCGGCGCTGGCGCTTGTAGCGGTATGGCTTGAGATCGTAACGGCGGCACAGGGCCACAAACAGTTGCCGAGCCCAACTGTCGGGAAAGGTGAACTTGAGTTCGATAGGCTTTTCTTGCTGCTGCGCTTGCGCCAAGCGCTCGCGCACCCGCTGCAAAGCTGCCTTGGCAGCCACGCGTTCGCCTTCGCTTCCCGCACCGGCAAACAGGGCCTCGATCTTACGCAACTTGGCGCGCAGGATGTCTTCGTCGTTCATAGTATCCTTTTCAGGTGCAGCAGCTTCAGAGCGGCAGGGAAGTGCGGAATTGAATGAAGCGGCCGAGGAACTCGCCGACCAGCACGGAGAGGATGGCAATGTACAGCAAGCCGGTAGCCGCCATGGTTTGCGGGATCTGCAGGGTCTTCCAGATCATCCATGCCAAACAACCGGTAGCCAAAGGACTGGCCAGGAGTCTTGCCCACACGAGACCTGAGTGCCCGTGCCAAAGCTGTTGCAAGGCGGCAGTGGTCTGTGTCTGCCCCGCCAGCAGCAACAGCGCAACCGCCACGATCCAAGCGATGGTTTGCAATCCCAGTACCCAGGCGAAAAAGCGGAAAGTGCGTTGGAAGGGCTCGATGGCAAGTCCGGTATCGATCAAGTACCAGTGACCCAAAAGCATCCCCGTGCACACCGCACCCAGGACGAGGGCGCCGAACAGAAGCAGGAGAGGGAAAAGGATTACTTCGAGGCCAAGGCCTGAATCGAGTCGATACGATTGGGCGCCAACGGCAAGGGCGGCAAATCCCAACAGCCAACTGGCGACGTAGCTGCGTGCCCGCATACGAAAGTCGTCACCCCACAAGGTCCATAGATAAATACCCCCTGCGAGTAGTGAAGCGAGCATGAGCAGCAATTCCAGCCAGACGAAAAAACCCGCCGGCGGCGTGTCGCGCCCCGGTTGCAACAGCAACACGAAGCGTCCGAGCCAGGCAAGAATGCCACTGCCGAGGAAGATCCCGGCGCTCGACTTGTAAAAGCCACGCTCGATCTCATGAAATGGCGGTACGCTGATCGCCAGCATGCCGCCGACATAGAGCTGTGCGAAGACGAGAAGAAAACAGCGTGCGAAGAGATCCATGGGCTGTATGTTGCGAAATGAGCTGCGTCTACGCGCCGTTGCTGGAGTGGTGGCGCTGGTAGGCCTGATGTATCGCCGCCGCGGCCGTAACAAAGAGGCCGGCAAGCATCATCATCTCACCACCGCTACGCACCAGTCGGTAAAAATCGAGCTTGCCGGTAACCGTGGTGAAACTGCTGTCCGCCCGCCGCAAAGGCCGCAAGAGAGCGCGATTCATGTTGGCTGTGAGCGCCGGAAACTCCTCTGAGCTGTAACTGTTGGCCGCCGGTGCTTGCTTGCGCAGTAGCGCCTCGTATTGACGGCTCTTGTCGAGCCCGGTGTACCAATTGCCAAAGCCCAACACGGCCAACGTCAAGCCAACTGCCAACCACGGCATCTGCCAAGCCTTGCTCATGTGCGGTCGGCGCTAGCATGGGGCCTAGGAGGCGGCAAGCAACGGATCGGTGCGCCGGCGCTGGATGGCCGCGAAGTGCCGGAGCAGCGGAGTGCCTAAGTCCTTGCCTACCGTGATACCCCCCCGACACCTCAGCGCTTCAGCCGCTCACCCCAGCACCCGCACCATGCGTTGGTGCACGATCCCGTCTTCAAGAAACTCGTTCCCTTGAAGGGTGAAGGCGAGAGATGCGTAGAAGGGGATTGCCTGTACCTGAGCATGCAAGATGATACGGCGGTGGCCGCGGCGCTTGGCGAGCGCCAACAAGTGCCGCACGATCGCGGCGCCGATTCCTTGGCGCCGATGGCTCTTCAACACCGCCATGCGGCCGAGCTTGGCGTGACTTGCCAATTCGAGCAGGCGGGCGGTACCGACCGGCACCCCATTGTCAGTTGCCAAGACGTGGATGGCAGTGGCATCGTGCTCGTCAAATTCGTCTGCGAGCGCAATGCCTTGCTCTTCGTGGAAGACGCGAATCCTTACGGCGTAGGCGGCATCGCGGTCGCAGCGACGACGCACTTGGCGCAGGCGCACTTGTTGGGGAAGCCGCTTTGAGCCGGCGGCAGGCATCGACGGCCTTACTTACCCCTGCGCGGCCGGTGCGGGGTTGACCAAGTCCATCCCAAAAGTTGAAGGGAACAGTGCGGCGATCTCCTGAGCTGTCCAGCGCCCGCGCTTGATGATCGTGCGTGCGGGAGCCGGCTGATTGAGCAGGGAAATGACGCCACCGCGAATCAAGAAATGCTGGCCATTGATGTCTCTTGCGGCATCGGTGGTGAGATACACCACCATTGGCGCGACATCTTCGGGCTCCATGCGCAACTGCGTGGTTGGCGCTCCCGCGGTGATGCCGCGCTTGGCCCTTGCGTCACGCGCCGCCTGGCCCACGGTCGCCGTCATGCGCGTGGCAGCAACCGGCGCAATGGCATTGGCGGTGACACTGTACTTCCCAAGCTCACGGGCGATGACACGAGTGAGGCCGGCAATGCCATCCTTTGCCGCACCATAGTTGGCCTGGCCGGAGTTGCCGTAAAGTCCCGAGGTCGAGCTGAAGTTGACGATGCGACCAAACTTCTGCTGGCGCATGAGCGCCGAGGCATGACGACAGGTGTTCCAAGTTCCCTTGAGGTGGACTTTGATGACGGAGTCCCAGTCGTCTTCCGAGAGATTGAACACCATGCGGTCGCGCAGAATCCCGGCGACGTTGATGAGGATGTCGATGCGCCCGAATTCCTTTACCGCGGTCTGAATGATGTTCTCGGCGGCTTGGAACTCGGCCACGCTGTCGGCGTTGGCAATCGCACGACCGCCGTTGGCCTTGATCGCATTGACCACTTCCTGAGCAGGCGTGGCATCACTGCCCGAGCCATCGACGCCACCGCCGAGGTCGTTGACCACAACCGCCGCACCCTCTTCGGCCAATAGCAGCGCGATGCCGCGACCAATGCCGCGTCCCGCGCCCGTTACCACTGCCACCTTGTCCTTGAGTCGAGATCCCATGGGTGTACTCCTTGCCTTGCCGCTTGATTACCGACGCGCCTACGCCTTTGGCGGCGCCGGGTTGGTGAGGCCTTCCGCCAAGCTCAAGGGTACGATGTCGTCGAGTTCATCGAGGCTCCAAGCTCCCGTCTCCTTGAAGATCGTCTTGACCGCACGCGGTTGGGACACCAAGGAAATCGAGCCGCCGGCGCACAAGAAAAACTGGCCGTTGACGTTGCTTGCCTCTGGTGCCGCCAAGAAGACGACCATGGGCGCCACGTCCTCCGGTTTCAAATCCTCGATCTGCGCCAACGCTTTCTCTTCGCGGACAATGCCCTGTTGCTTGCGGATCTCGCGAGCTTTGAGGAACTCGTCCGTCAGCGTCATTCGCGTTGCGGCAACCGGGGAGATGGAGTTCACGGTGATGCCGTACTTGCCCAGGTCGCGGGCTGCCACTTTCGTCAAGCCGCTGATCGCTGCTTTGGCGGAGCCGTAATTGGATTGCCCGGGATTGCCGAAGAGTCCGGAGCTGGATGTAAAGGTGATGATGCGTCCGAATTTCTGCTCGCGCATGAGCGGTGCGGCATGGCGCAGGCAGTTGAACGTTCCCTTGAGGTGTACGGCAATCACCGAGTCGAAATCCTCTTCGCTCATGTTGAAAATCATGCGGTCGCGGAGAATCCCGGCACAGGTAACCAACACATCGATGCGTCCGAAGCTCTTGACGGCTGTTTGGATGATGTTGGCGGCCCCGTCCCAGCTCGACACCGAGTCCGTGTTCGCAACCGCCTCGCCACCTTGTTGCTTGATCTCGTTAACGACGTCGAAGGCGGGGCCCGTCACCGGAGCGGCACCGTGCACGTCGACGCCGTAGTCATTGACGACGACCTTGGCTCCCTCTGCGGCCAAAGCCAAGGCGATGCCGCGGCCAATGCCACGCCCGGCCCCGGTAACCACGGCAACTTTTCCTCCGACCATTCCTGCCACGTGCGTGCTCCTTCGCTGGAAACTTGAGAACGACGGCGGGTTCTATGTGAGGCAGGTCAGTATGGCAAGGCAGCCCGCATGGCAGCAGAGATTGCGGCGACATCTGCTGCCTTCAAGATCGCCGAGATGACCGCGACGCCTCGTGCTCCATGCTGCAAAATTTCGGGGATGTTGGTGGCATCGATTCCGCCAACGGCAATGACCGGGATGCGGACAGCCGCTGCTACGGCTCGCAGAGCCATCACACCCTGCGGTAGGCCGAAAGCCCGTTTGGAGGGAGTGTCGAATACTGGGCCGAAGAGGATGTAATCCGCACCGCTCGCCTGTGCGACAAGGGCCTCGGCAAGACTGTGGGTCGACACCCCAATTACCGCGCGTTGGCCCAGGAGCGTCCGCGCATCGGCAGGCAGGAACGAACTCGCAGGAAGATGCACCCCGTCCGCAGCGGCGGCAAGGGCGACATCGATGCGGTCATTGATGAGCAACTTGGCGCCTTGCTCCCGTGTTACTTGGCGCAGCTCGATCGCCAGGGACAGCAGGGTTCGGCTGTCGAGGTCTTTCTCGCGCAACTGCAAGGCATCGACGCCCGACCTGACCGCAGCGCGCACCGTCGCGATCAACTCGTTTGCCGCCACGGCCTTGCGGTCGGTGATGAGCTGGAGGCGAAACGGCGGTCGCTGCGACTGCGGATCTGAGGGAGTGGTGTTCACGCTGTCGGCGCAAGGTTATTCGAGGAGACCTTCGAGCGGGCTCGAAGCTGTGGCGTAAAGCTTGCGGCCAATGCGTCCAGCCAAGAATGCTTTGCGGCCTGCCTCGACTCCCAAGCGCATGGCCTCGGCCATGAGAATCGGGTCTTTGGCGCCGGCGATGGCTGTGTTCATCAGCACCGCGGCGCAGCCCAGCTCCATCGCCACGGCCGCGTCGGAAGCGGTGCCCACGCCGGCGTCGACGATGACCGGGACGCGGCTGTGCTCGAGGATGATGCGGATATTGTAAGGGTTGCGAATGCCGAGGCCGGACCCGATCGGTGCGGCAAGCGGCATGACGGCGGCACAGCCAATGTCTTCCAGCCGCTGTGCGGCGATGGGGTCGTCGCTGATGTACGGCAGCACCACGAAGCCTTCCTTCACCAACACCTTGGCGGCCTCGATCGTTGCCGGTACATCGGGGAACAAAGTCCTCTGATCGCCGATGACTTCCAGCTTCAACAGGTTGCCTACGCCGGCGGCACGCGCCAGGCGTGCCGTGCGGATGGCTTCTTCCGCTGTATAACAGCCGGCAGTGTTGGGGAGGATTACGTACTTGTCGGGGCTCAAGTAGTCGAGCAGGTTCTCCTGACTGGGATCGGTAATATTCACGCGCCGCACCGCGACCGTCACCATGTCGGCACCGGAGGCTTCGATGGCGCGCTTGGTCTCTTCAAAGTCGCGATACTTGCCCGTGCCGACGATGAGACGTGAACGCAGGGTCCTACCGCCTATTGCAAAGGTGTCACTCATGATTGTTGCTGCTCCAGGCTGGAGACGGTTGTGAGATGAGGTGGGAGTGTGTCACCCCGGCTTTCGCTGGGGTGACGGTATTCCACCTGGCTTTTCCGACAGTCTCTTTCGCCGGCATGACGAGGAATTGGACACGTTGTTTCGGAGAAAACCCCCAGTCCGATTCGCCGGGGTGACGGAAATTCATACCGGTGCCCTTTGCCTTCATCCGCCGCCGACAAACTGCACGATCTCGATCTCGTCCCCATCGCACAGGGTACGAGTCGCGTAGCTCTCGCGATCGATAATCTCGCGGTTGATTTCCACGGCGATGCGCCGCTGGCGCAGACCAAGATGCTGCACGAGATCGCTGACTGTAATGCCAGCCCCGAGCACCTTCGGCTCGCCGTTGATCTGCACCTGCACGCGCATGCTGATAGTTCTTGATGCCGACCATTACAACGATGGTCCAAGACGCCCTGCCTTAGCCCTGCCGGCTGCCGCTGGCGAGGCAGTTCTGGCGTGCAACAAGTGGAGTTCCCTTAGAGAATCGCGAGTACAAAGGGAGCTGCGACTTGGCGAAGGCTGGGCACTTGTGCGGTATCAGGAATTGGAATCGAGCATACGCCATGACTGCGTTCCGTTCGCAGACGGAATCGCGTCGACCGGGCGAGCGCAGAGTGAAGGTCCGCTGATCATCGCGGCAAACAAACTTCATCATAAAAAGACGCGGATGAGTTTGCATTATGCGGAAACCTCACATATGGTGCGCCGCGAACCGGCCGATAGAGCAGCAAAAAATTGTAGGTTGGTAAGAGGCAGATTGCGCAGATGGACAATCGAATGGGCGCTTTAGCGCTAAAAATGGACGAAGAGGTGGTGGAGCAAGAGGGCGAAGAACTCGTCGAGGCGCTCCCTGAGATTGAGGAAGATGACGTCGAGGTTGTCGACCGGGGCGAACTCGATGCGCCGTCCTTGTTCTTCCAAGGCGTTGGGCAGACCACCATGCTCACGCGCGAGGAAGAGCTGGTGATCGCCAAGGGCATCGTAAAGTGCCGTAATCGCATTCGCCGCTTGCTGCGCCGTTTTCCGCGCTTGATCGCTGCGGCGCTACCCGATCACGGGCGTAGCGTGATTCACCCATCGGAAGATTTCCGCGAGCGCGAAACCGTCATGATCCTGGAATTTGCGTTGGGCTTGCTGCAATCGCGTCGGCGTACCGATCCGCGTTTGGGATCGCGCATGGAAGTCAAAGAGTTTGTGCTCAATCTCGAGCGTGAGCTGCGCGAATACCGCCGCTTGCGGGACCGTATGATTGAAGCCAATCTGCGCTTGGTCATCTCTTTCGCGCGCCGCTACCGGCGCACGGGAGTGTCGTTTCTGGACATGGTGCAAGAGGGGACACTGGGCCTGATCCGCGCTGTCGAGAAGTATGATCCCGTCAAAGAAGTGAAGTTCGGCACCTACGCTGTGTGGTGGATCTGGCAGCAGATCGGTCGCGCCGGCGATATGCACGGTGGCTTGATCCGTACCCCTGTGCACTGGAATCAATTGCGTCGTAAGGTGGGTCGTGAAACCCAGCGCTTGCAGACAGAGCACGACGGCGAGGTGAATCGCGACATGCTGGCCGAAGCTAGCGGTGTGGATCCCGAACGCCTGGAGACAATGACCCGGAGCTTTCAGTGCGTGTCGATCGACTCGCCCTTGGGCGCCGATGACGACCGTACGCTCGAGGAACTTCTGGCCAGTGAAGCCAACGATCCCGAGCAAGATGCTGCGGCGCTCGACCTCAGCGAGCAGCTCGAACAAGCACTGCAGCAGTTGCCGGCGCGCGAAGCAGATATCCTGCGCTTGCGTTTCGGGACGGCGGACCAGCAATCGCTGACCCTCGAAGAAGTGGGCCGGCGCTATGGTGTTAGCCGCGAGCGTATTCGCCAGCTCGAAGCTCGGGCTCTCAAGCAACTCCTTCCGATCTGTGAAGGGCAGGGGCTGCGCGCCTACGTCGACTAGTCAGAAATCGCCCCTTTGAACTAAGGAGACCAGAAGATGAAGAAGCTGATCGCGATCGGCGCATTGGCCGTGTTGGGTTGGGTCCAGGTAGCCCTAGCTGCGGAGCCGGAGCTTAAAACCGACGATGACAAGACCATCTACGCTCTTGGCGTGGCCCTGAGCCGTAGCCTTGGACAGTTTGGACTCACCGCCAGCGAGCTGGAACTGGTGAAGCTCGGCATCACCGACGGCGTGCTGAACAAGGACAAGAAGGTCAACGTCGACGAGTTCCAGCCCAAAATTCAGCAGTTCGCTCAGGCGCGCATGCAGAAGTCGGCCGAAGCTGAGAAAAAGGCAGCGCAACCCTTCCTGGAGAAAGCAGCCAAGGAGAAGGGCGCCAAGAAGACCGAGTC
>CAZGSN010000516.1:0-3618 GCA_964528465.1 uncultured Binatia bacterium (SeqCode) | reverse complement strand
TAGGGGTACCAGTTGGCCTCGATCTTGGCGCTGTCCTTATCGATGAGCACCGACTTGATATTGCAGAACGCGCGCAGTCCGTGCTCACCTTTATAACGTCCGATGCCGCTGTTCTTGACGCCACCGAACGGCAGAGCGGGGTTGGCTTCGGTAGCCATGACGTTGTTGATCGAAACACCGCCGCATTCCAGGGCGCGGGCGACCCGCGTGGCGCGTGTCAGATCCTTGCTCCACACGCTTGCCGTCAGACCGTACTCGGAAGCATTGGCCCTCCGAATGACCTCGTCTTCGCTCTTGAACGGGAGCAATGGAATCACCGGACCAAAGGTCTCCTCACGCGCCACCGACATCTCGTCCGTCACCTTGTCGAGCACGATGGGAGGAATCAGGCGGGCCATGCCGTCCCAGCCCTCGCCGCTGAGAACCTGTGCGCCCTGGGCCTTTGCCTCGGCAACTTGCTGGGCGACGATCTTGACTTGGAAGTCGGTGGTCATGGCGCCGATATCCGCATCGCCGTCGCTGTCGATCTCCTGCTTCATGCGATTCACTTCGCGCAGCAGAGCCGCCTTGAATGGCTCGTAGATGGATTCCTGCACATAGAGTCGCTCGACCGACGTGCACGATTGCCCCGTCGTCGTCAGACCTCCCCAGGCCGCGCCTGCCGCTGCCCGCTCCAGGTTGGCATCTTCGAAGACGATCATGGGGTCCTTGCCGCCAAGCTCCAGCTCGACAGGGATCAACATCTCCGCCGCCTGCGCCAGGATGCGCTTGCCGGTGCGAGTACTGCCAGTGAAGAAAATCTTGTCGGGCTTCTGCGCCACCAACTCCGCGCCTACCTTGCCGTTCCCGTACACGACCTGCACCCAGTTCGGCGCAAAGCCCGCCTCAGCCAAGAGGTCTTCGACCAAGCCCTCGAGCGGAGTCCACTCCGACGGCTTGTAGACAACCGTGTTGCCACTGACGAAGGCACACGCGATGGGCACGATGGCTTGATAGAAGGGGTAGTTCCAAGGCGAAATGATGAGGATGGTTCCTAGCGGCTCGTAGAAAACCAGCGACTTCTTACCCATCAAGGCAATCGGCGTCGGTTGTTTGTGATCACGCAACACTTTGCCGGCGTGCGACTCAAGGTAGTGCAAACCATCGAGCACGCCGAAGATCTCGGATATCAGGGCATCGGAGCGCGACTTGCCGGTATCGCGCTGGATGCGATCGATGATTTCCTCACGCCGCTTCAGAACCACGCCTTTGAGCTTAGTGATGTACGCGAGGCGCTCGGCCACCGATAAACGGCGTAGGGCCTGCTCCGCGCTACGTGCCCGCGCAAAGCCTTGCACGGCTGGCGACGCGTTCTCATCGATCTCGCGTAGCGGCGGTGCCATTGGCGGAATGGGTGTGATCTCCAGTTCGGGTGTCTCTTCGCGATCGACAATTTCCGCATCCCAACCCATGCTTTCGAAGATCGACTGGCCTTCGCCGATATCCGAATAGTACAGCGATAAGACGACACCCCGTAGACCCAAATTGGCCATGCGGAACGGTGCAGCCATGGCTTCGGGGAGCTTGGCGTGCTGTTCGGTCAGCCAAAACAGCGCCCGCACCGCGAAGCTCGGCAACACTCCAAACACGGTGAGAACCGCGCCAACACTCTCGCGATCGGGATCGCTCATGTAAGCAAGCATGCGGTCTGCCTGATCGGCACAACGCGAAGCCGAGAACGAAGGCATGTCGGCTGTGCCGGGCACGAGGACATCTCCCAGTCGTTTCAGGCCAACGAGCTGGCGATGATTCAAGAGCTGCAAGGAAGTCATGCGCGTGCATCCTTCAGGATCTGATCTGCGGTCATCAGCGACAGTGCCATGATGGTAAACGCGGGATTGATACCGGGCGCGTTGGGGAAAATGCTGGAATCGCCCACATAAATGTTGCGCGAACCGTGCAGGCGAAACTCGGGAGAGGTGACAGACTTACTCGCATCGAGCCCCATGTTGCAGCCGCCCATCAAGTGCAAACCGATAGCAAAGGAGCCTTCGAGAATTTCCTTGGCTCCCGTGGAGTGGAAGATGTTGCGGATCGCCTCACGACCAAGGTCGCGACGACGGCGGTCTTCGTCGTTGAGCTTCTTGTCGACGACGGCCAGCCCACGGGAAGTGAGACGAATGCGCCCGGGTTGGGTATCGCGCACAGCCACCTCGATGCACGCCAAGTGCGTGATGCTGCGCATCAGCTCCTGATGCCGAGCCCCGAAGGCTGGCAGCAACAAAGCAATGGCCGCGGGCGGTGCGAACACATTCTCCAGCTTGAAACCGTTGCGACGGAAGCTGGGATCATCCGATTTGTAGGTCTGCAACGGCCCGCGCTGTGAATTGATGGCTTCCTCATAGCGAGCCAGGATCATGTACTGCGGGTGGGTGTAGAAGTTGTGCCCTAGCGCGGGCAGGCGCGTGGCAAAGCCAGACGCGAGCAACAGACGCGAGTTGCCGATCGCGCCGGCAGCCAGGATCAACCGCCGGCCAATGTAGGTGCGGGTCGAGCGATCGGCGGCAATGCCGGTGACACGAACCTCATCGGCTCCCTCTTCGACTCGCTGCGCTTCAAACTCGGAAACAACTTCCAAGCCCGCCTCGCGCCCGCGCCGCAAGGTGGTGACAGCCATGCTTTGCTTACTCTCGATGGGACAGCCGGCCAGGCATTCGATGCAGCAGTTGCCATCTTCGTAGCGACAGTTGTTCTGGGCACGATGCAAGGCGGCGTAGCGGTAGCCATTGCGCTCGAAGCCGCGGCGGAACACGTCGGCATTCCCGTTGCGGTAGCCCTCGGGGATCTCCTCGATGACGATCTCGCCATTGGCGCGATCGTAAAACGGATCGAGTTGCGCCCGCGTCAAGAAGTCGACCCCCGACGCGTCGCGCCACGAATCGAAGGCAGCATCGTCGAAGCGATCCATCAGCGCACCATTGACGATGGAACCACCACCCACAACCTTGGGTCGCAGCAAGCCAATGCCGGCGTCGCTGGTCAGCTCGACCCCACCACCCCAGTAGAGCTGCGCGTTGGCATCGACGTCCTTGCGCGGATAGGTCTTACGGGTGAAGTCCTTCCCCGCTTCGAGCACGACGCACTGGAGCCCGGCTCGCGTCAGCGCCTGAGCGATGAACCCTCCCGATGTTCCGGCGCCGATAATAACGGCATCATACCTGTCGTTGCTTGGCATCCCCTCTCCTTGGTGTTGAAGCGGTGCCGTCCGCACCGTGCGCGGGCCGTGAATAACCTGCTTGTGTAGGCCCGACAAGCACCACGAGCAGGAAGGGCCGAGGCTTACGAGTGCGTGCAATCCGGATCACGCCACGGCGTCAGCGCCGCGGCTACTTTACTTGCTCGTTGGCTTGGTCGAATGCGACGTAGCCGCGCGCGTGAGCGCGTGGGGTCAGGTGGAACGGAGCGGAGGCTTGCAATCCGGATCACGCCACGGCGTCAGCGCCGCGGCTACTTTGGCTACGCTGCTGGCTTCGTTGCCACGCCGGCCTGGCTACCTAGGGCTACAACAGATCGCTGGCAAGTTGCGCCAGCTCCGAACGCTCGCCCTTTTCTAGGCTGACGTGGGCATACAACGGCTGC
>CAZGSN010000515.1:0-3556 GCA_964528465.1 uncultured Binatia bacterium (SeqCode) | reverse complement strand
GCCATGGCCTATGTGGACCGTGCCGTGTCGTTCGCCACTCTGGTCGAGCAATGCGCCCTCAACTACTACCACGTAGCCGACGAATACAAATCCCTCATGAAGGCGGAGGGATTCATACGCCAAGCTCAACACTTGCCAGTCCTCATGGAGCAGACCGCTCTGGACGCCCAGTCGCGCAACGAGCCCTGCGCTACATGTGGCGGTACCGGCAAGGTTGGGAAAGACGACAAGCAGAAGGAGTGCAGCAAGTGTGCAGGGACCGGCGAGGTCTACGTCATGGGCGATATCGAACGCCTGAAGCTGATCTACGAGACTCATGGGCTGACGGGCAAAGGTGGACCGGGCGTGAACGTGAACCTAGATATGCGCAATATCGCCCCCGGCGAGACCATGGAGGATCTGAGCAGGAGCGTCAGTAGCTTGCTCGAAGGTGACGCAGTCGTACGGGAAGACACGCCATGAGGTGGCCTGTGCTCACGGAGTTGCGTCGCATCGCCACCGCACTAGAGACCATGGCAGCCATTGCTCCAGCCGCCCCCGCGGTAGCCGAGATATCCGCCGTCGATTATCTAGACGAAGAGAAGGCCGCCAAGCTGGACCTGATGGACCGCGCCGGGGAACTAGAGCGCCTGCTCCGCAACGAACGTGAGGAACAGGACGCCCAGGGCGCCATGGCCGCGCCAGACACGTATGAGGACGAGACCTAGATGTATGCGCCACGCGTGATTGAACAGGCCATTGCCCGGTACGAACGCAAGGCCGGTCACAAGTTGCTCCACATCGAAAATGATGCCCGAGACGGATGGCGGGCCCATCTCGACAAGCGCCTTGCCGACGTCGGTTCTCAGGAGGACCTCGACAAATCCCTCACCAAAGAAGAACGCCTATTCATCCGTAACGAGCGCGTCCTCACCACGCTAGACTTCCGCTACTGGTGCCACTACGCAACCATCCAGCGTGACGGCGGCGGCATCACCAACTTCGACCACCCGTGGCGCTCGACCGAACTCCTGCTGGAGTTCATCGCCAAGATCGAGCAGGAGCAACATGACGCAATTGCCCGTGGCGAAATGACCCCGTACGCCATCGCTGGTCAGCCCAAGCCAGCGGTCCCCGGTATCCTGATCGCCATCAACAAGTCGCGCCAGCAAGCAGCAACCACCTCGGGCCGCCTCATCACCATGCACCGTCTGACGCGTCAGCCCGACCGCCGCGCCCTCGCCGCCTCGGTGGATGAGGACAAAATCCAGGAGATGTACGACCGGGACAAGCTGGTCTACGACAACCTCCCCTGGTACCTCAAGCCCGAAATCCTCTACGACGAGAAGCGTGGCCACATCCACTTCGACAAGTTGAACTCACGCGTGATCTACCAGGTGTCGTCGCAGAAGTCCGGCATCGGCGTAGGGCGCCAGATCGACATCCACCACCTGACCGAACTCTCCACATGGCTCAATCCACAGGCGGTCGAGCTGGACTTTTTCCCCTCCATCCCCCGCTCAATCAGCACGTTCGGCCTGGAGGAGTCAACGCCCTACGGTCGCGGCAACTTCTGGCACCGCTGGACCGAGAAGCTGCGCGCCGGTCACAGCGAACGGTGGCGTTACATCTACATCCCCTGGTACGCGGAACTCAGCAAGTACCGTGCCCTGCCCCCCGCCACATGGACGCCCTCGGAGGTCGCTCTCCTACACGCCCAGAAGGTGCACGACACCAGCGCCCAGTATGTAGGCGAGACCGTTCTGCTCCCCCGTGAGAACCTCTATTGGTGGGAGACCACCCGCGAGGAACACCGCAAGTCGGACAACCTGAACTTTTTCCTTACGAATTATTCGGCCACCCCAGAGGAATCATTCCAACACAGCGGGCAAAGCGCGTTCGGCGCCGAGTTCCTCGCAGGCCTGCGTGACCGTGCCGCCTGGCCCGAACCCCATGAGCTGGTGCACGCATGAAGATTCCCGAGTTGCGCATCGGCCACCGTCAGCTAGCCCCCGCCGAGATGTCCGACAGCGATACACGCGGGCTCATCTGGTGCTGGGAACCACCGTCCCCACGCGCCAACTACGTGATCGCCTGTGACCCTTCGTACGGTATCGCCAGCTGGGACCGCACCCTGCGCAAGGAGGGCGATGAGGAGACCGACAACTGCGCGATTGAAGTGATCCGTTGTGGTACGCGCGGCAGTCCAGATGTACAGGTGGCGGAGTACGCAGCTCCCATCGACCCAGAGGACGCCGCCATCGTGGTCAACTTCCTTGGTCGCATGTACGCGGGCGCCAGCGAGGACGAACAAGCATTGGCCATCGTCGAAGTCCACCCCGGCCCCGGCCTCATGACCCAACGCGATCTGATGAACAAGTTCGGCTACACCAACCTATTCATCTGGCAGCACCTGGACTCAATGAATATTGCCCCGACCCAGAGCTACGGATGGTACTCCTCCCGCCAATCCCGCCAGATGCTCTGGATTCGTGGCACCCGTCACATCACCAAGCATCTGCTCACCATCAACTCCCCCGCCCTGATCGAAGAGATGACCGATTGCAAGCCAGACAACTTCCAATCCTTCACCGCCCGTGCCCAATGGGGCTCACATGACGACCGCGTAGTCGCGACGCTCCTAGCTATCTGGGCCGCCAATCAGTGGAACGACGACAACCCACCCGAAGAGGCAGCCAAGCCCACACTAGTCCACGCCCCATCCGCTCAGGCTAGCGACATGACCTACGATGAGATGATGGACGACTGGTCGGACCGCATGGCTACATTGCGTGGCGAATACTAGCATGCGTCCCAGAATCCCTTGACGCCACCATGCCCAGCGTGCCATCCTCCCACCCAAGGAGAACCAGATGGCCAAGTCAGCAACTGCCAGCGGGCCCACCGTCAAAATTTCGCTAAGGATGCCAGAGAAACTCTACGACCAGTACGCTGAACGCGCCACCAAGTTCGGGCGCGACGCCGAGGATGAAATCCTGATGCGCTTGTCCGCGTGCGTGTCGCACACGGGCATCGGCGCAATCTACATCGACAACGATGCCCGTAACGCCCTCACCCAATGCGCAGGCAAACTGATGCAGACTCCCGACGACCTGATTAACTGGGCCCGTCGTCTGTCCACCCTGCAAGTGTCTGGCGTCTCCATCGAACTCTCCGAACAGCTCATGAGCCGCCTGCGCTCTCGCACCTTCGGACACACCTGGGAGGAACACATCACCCGTACCGTTACGGAAGCACTAGAACAATCAGTAGGAATGAGATAGGAGGCCCACATGAAGACTCCCGCGAACCCATACGCCCCACCGCCCGACGTCGCCCGCACCTTCGACGACATTCAGCGTGACATGGACCGCCAGCAGTGGATCGGTCGCAGCTCTACGATGGAACTCCCCAGCAAATCGCCCGACAACGGCGAGCGCAAGGACACGCCCCCGGAGTTTCCATGATGGACGCCCGTTACTGTGAAGTCCTGACCAAGCTCATACTCGCGGCGCATATTGGCCATGAACGCCAGTCGTCCAAACATTACATGTGGTTATTCCGTGACCGCTGGCAG
>CAZGSN010000514.1:0-3235 GCA_964528465.1 uncultured Binatia bacterium (SeqCode) | reverse complement strand
GCCTCTTGGACGTGTTGCAGTATATGGCGCCGGTGAAGGGGCGTGCGCCGACCGTTGTGGTGCTCACCCCCGGAATCCACAACTCGGCATACTTCGAGCATTCCTTCCTGGCGCGACAGATGGGCGTCGAATTGGTGGAGGGACGCGATCTCGCCGTAGTGGATGGTTACGTGTGCATGCGCACCACCTTGGGCTGGAAGCGCATCGATGTGATCTATCGGCGCATCGACGACGACTTTCTCGATCCCTGCGAACTGCGGCCCGACTCGATGCTGGGCGTGGCCGGCTTGCTCGATGTCTTTCGTGCCGGCCGTGTTGCCCTGGTCAACGCCCCCGGCACCGGCATTGCCGACGACAAGGTTCTCTATGCCTACGTGCCCAAGATCATCCGCTACTACGAAGGGGAGGACACCATTCTTCCCAACGTCCCCACCTACGTATGCGCGGAGGAATCCGAGCGTAAGTACGTCCTCGAGCACTTGGATCAGTTGGTGGTCAAGGCGGCGAACGAGTCGGGTGGCTACGGCATGTTGGTAGGCCCGCACTCGACGGCGGCAGAGCGCGAGGAATTTGGGCGGCGCGTGCGCAGCAATCCTCGCAACTACATTGCCCAGCCGACGCTTGGCTTGTCGCGAGCCCCGGTATTGGTGGATGATCATTTCGAAGGTAGGCACGTCGACCTGCGGCCGTTCATTCTCTACGGCCGCGATATTTACGTGCTCCCCGGCGGGCTCACGCGCGTTGCGCTGAAGCCAGGCTCGCTGGTGGTCAATTCTTCCCAAGGGGGCGGTAGCAAGGATACTTGGGTCGTGGTTCCTCCCAACGGCCCTACCCGTCTGCCCGCGGAGCCTTGTGTGCCGCCCCCTCTCCCCCCGCTTTCGGAATCGCCGACATGCTGAGTCGGGTCGCCGACTCCGTTTATTGGATGAGCCGCTACATCGAACGCGCCGAGAATACGGCGCGTGTGGTGGAAGTAACCTTGCAGCTCATGCTCGATCTGCCGGAGGGCTCGACGGCCAATCAGTGGGAGGCCCTGGTAACCGCTACCGGCGAGCAGCCGCGTTTCGCGCAGCGCTACCAAGAAGCGACGGCCCGTACGGTGATCCCGTTTCTGACTTTCGACCGCGACAATCCCAACGCCATCTTGTCGTGCCTGTACGCGGCACGAGAGAACGCCCGCATTGTCCGTGAGGTCATCACCAACGAGATGTGGGAACAGCTCAATACCTTCTTTCTGATGGTGCGCGACGCTGCCCAACAAGAGCACATCCTCGATTCACCGCATGCCTTCTTCTCGCAAGTGCGCATGGCGAGCCACCTCTTTCTTGGCGCTACCGATGCCACCATGTCGCGCGACGCCGCTTGGCATTTTTGCCGCTTGGGACGCAAGGTGGAACGTGCCGACAAGACGACGCGTATCCTTGATGTGAAGTATTTCTTGTTGCTCCCGGATGTGTCGGATGTCGGCACCCCGCTGGACGACGTGCAATGGACAGCCATCTTGCGCTCGGCGAGCGCGCTGCAAATGTACCGGCGCCGTCACGGGCGGGTGGCTCCGCATGCCATCGTTGATTTCCTACTTTTGGACCGTCAATTCCCGCGCTCGGTGCTCTTCTGCGCCACCGCCGCCGATGCGTCGATCCACGCCATCACCGGCACGCCGCTCGGTGCCTTTCGCAATCAAGCCGAGCGTTGTGCGGGCCAGTTGCGTTCGGAGCTTGACTACGCGGATGTGCCTCTGATTATTGCCGGCGGACTACACGAATATCTCGACAGCCTGCAGGTGCGTCTCAATCAGTTGGGTGCGGCCATTGCCTCGAGCTTCTTCGACCCACCGCCTTTGCAGTCCGCGCAATCCATGCAAGAAGGCCCGATGCAATGACATTCTGCCTCGGTATCAAAGTGGAAGACGGTTTGGTTGGCATCGCCGATAGCCTGATCACCTCGGGCAGCGAGTGCATCACTGCCAGCAAGGTGTTTACCTTCGAGCAGGAGCGGCAATGCATCTTCATCATGACGGCCGGCCTGCGCTCGGTGCGCGACAAGAGCCTCACCTACTTCGAAGAGGTCCTCGACGAGAGCGCATCTACCTTCGATCGCCTGTTCAAAGTGGTGAACGCGTTGGGGGAACAGGTGCGGCGCGTCGCCCAAGAGGACAAGGAGATCTTGCAGGAGAGTGGCTTCAACTTTGATTTTCACGCGCTGATTGGTGGTCAGTGCGACCGCGACCGCGAGCACAAGCTCTATCTCTTGTACCCACAGGCAAACTGGGTGGAGGTGGGGCGCGAAACCCCTTACCAAATCATCGGTGCTCCGGGGTACGGCAAACCCGTGTTGGATCGTACGCTGAAGTATCCGGACTCGATTGCCTTTGCCTTAAAGGTCGGTTGTCTGGCATTCGATTCAACGCGTCTCAGCGCAGCCAACGTCGACTTTCCCGTGGAGGTACTGCTTTATCAGCGCGACACCTTCCGCGTCGTGCACGAGAGGTATGGCAAGCAGGACCTGGCTGAAACCTCCAACTGGTGGCAGGAGCATCTGCGCAAATCGGTACACGACCTGCAATCGGATTGGGCCGCGCCGTTGCTACAGCGGCTGCCGACCGTCAGGTCGCGCTGAGGGTTGTCTGTGCAAGCTGCAGGCGATTGAATTTCATGCGCATCGAGATCACACACCGAACTCACTACGCGTATTCCGCGCCGGTGATCTTGGAGCCGCACTGTTTACGGGTGCGACCCCGCTATGATCCCATGCTCGACGTCCATGCCTTCGATTTGGAGATGGACCCGTGGCCGGCGGGGATGTCGGAGTATGTGGATCTCGACGGCAACTCGCTACTGCGCGTGTGGTTCCAGGAGCCAGTGACGAAGCTTTTCTTACGGGCTCGCGTGGTCGTCGAGACTAGGCGCGTCGATCCCTTTGCCTTCTTGTTGCAATCTGCCGCCACGAGCCTGCCGATCCGTTGGTCGATGCGCGAAGAACAGCAGTTGGCGCTGTATCGCATGCGGCGTCACCCGAGCCGAGCGGTGGACGATCTGGTTGCGGAACTGGTTGATGAAGTTGGCGGGGTGACCACGCTGTTTCTCACCGGGCTGGCGCGCCGCATTGCAATGACCTGTCGGCAAGTGCGCCGGCCAACAGGAGAGCCGAACACGCCATCGATTACGCTCATGCGGCAGAGTGGTGCCTGCCGTGACCTGGCGGTGCTGTTTGTCGACGCCGCCCGTGCCGCCGG
>CAZGSN010000513.1:0-6448 GCA_964528465.1 uncultured Binatia bacterium (SeqCode) | reverse complement strand
TCTTCGTCAACCGCTATGGCTGCTACGACTTCAGCAGCCCCTTCGGTGGCCTCAAGCAGAGCGGCTGGGGTAAAGAGATGGCGCAGCACTCGCTGGCGGAATACACGAAGCTGAAATCGATCTGGGTGAAGTACTGAAATCGTTGGTAACGATGGCCGACACTCAACCGGCCACCAGGCCGCCAGCGCCGCTTGGCAAGGTCATCCTGCTGACTTTTCTAGGGGGAGCCCTAGTCTTTGCGGCAGTAACGCTGCTCGCTCTCGAGGGGAAGGAAGTGGTCGTGGTGCATACGCAGGCTGCGGACGGCAGTGCCCGGCGCACACGCACATGGATCGCCGATGATCAGGGCATTGCCCACATCGAGGTCGCTAACCCAGAGCGCGAATTCCTGCATGATATCCAACGCGGCTCACCTGTGAAGCTGGAGCGCGACGGTAACGCGCGCAGCGTGCGCGCCAGCGTGCTGCCACAGCCCGGTGGCCACCAAAGGATTCGTCAGATGCTACGTGAAAAATATGGCTGGGCAGACCGTTGGGTCGCCATGCTCACGGACACGTCGCGTTCCCTGGCCGTTCGCTTCGACGATGAGTAGACGTGTTCGGTGCTTGCCCGAGTGGGCAGAGTTTGAACGGTTGCTCACTGCCTGGTGTTGGCCGGCGCGCTGGTGTCTTGCCCTGTAACCGCAGGGTCCCCTTTTTTGGTGATGATTCCAATCTGTGTTACGCCGGCGGCGCGGCAGTCGTCCATGAGGTCGACGATGCGCCCGTGGGCTAGCTCGCGGTCTGCCTCCAAGAAGATCACCTTGTCGTTGCGTTGGGCGTAGAGTTCGGTGAGGCGGCTGGTCAGCTCGGTGGAGGGCACTTCGCTGCCGTTGATCAGAGTGCGGCCATCGGCGGCCAAGCTCACCGTTACCTGCGAAGCATCTTCGGCGCCGCGGCTGTGCTCGGCGAGCGGCAGCTCGATGGGTACTTCTTGTTTGAGCAGCGGCGTCACCACCATGAAGATGATGAGGAGGACCAAGACTACGTCGACCAGCGGTGTGACGTTGATCTCGGCCTTGAGGTCGTCGTTGTTGCTTGCCTGAACGGCCACGGAGGCTTTCCTAGTGTCCAACCGCATGCGGCCGGCGCGCCACGGGGCGGCGGGTCTCGCTCAAGGCGGCTACGGCAAGCTCTTCGGCGACGCACTCGAGTTCAGCCAGCAGGCGCTGAATGCGTTGGGTTAGATAGTTGAACAACCACAGTGCCGGTATGGCAACAAAGATCCCAAGTGCCGTTGCCACCAGGGCTTCGGCAATGCCGGCGGAGACGGAACCGAGGCCGCCCTGACCGGTGATACCCATGGTGTGAAAGGCCGTGACGATGCCGATGACGGTGCCGAATAAGCCGACAAACGGAGCCGTGGAGCCGACGGTGGCAAGGACGCTCAATCCCTTCCGCGCATCGACGCCCGCGGCAAGGATCACGCGGCGAGCCGTGCGGTCGAAGGCTTCCAGCCAGGCGTCGCTGTGGCCGTCGCCGGCGGCGAGCACCCGCGTTGCTTCACGCACAAGATGGGCAACGTAACTTCGCTTGTATTCTTCGGCGTGGGCGGCGGCACCGACGGCGCCATCGCGCGACAAGGCGACGCGCCAAGAAGCAAGGAACTGCTCCGACTCGCGTGCGGCTCGCGTGAGTTTGAGAATGCGTTCGACGGCTACGGTGAGCGACGCCAAGGACATGGCGACGAGCAGGAACATCACCGCCTTTGCCAGCGGTCCCATGGTTGCCCAAAGCTCAATCAAAGAAAATTGCATGCTTGCCCTGCCGATGGAGTTATTTGCCTACGATCTCAGCGCAGCACGAAGCGCAGCGGGATCTCGAGGATGACGCGCACTGGAAGGTTGGCCTCGTTACGTGCTGGTCGGAAACGCCACTGCCGCACCGCACGCACAGCCTCGGAGTCCAGCATCGGGATGGATTTGAGCAGCTTGATGTCCGGCTCGACTCGGCCATCTCGGTCCACCGTTGCCTCGAGCACCACCAAACCCTTCACGTCGAGACGGCGCGCCTCGGCTGGGTAATCAGGGTCCATCCTCTGCAGTAGTTGCGGTGGATGGGCAACTTTGCCTGCAGGGATTGCCTCGTTGCCATGGCCGCCCACAACGCCCCCGGCAATTCCGCCGCTGACGCCGCCAGCGACGCCGTTGACGGGATCGGTGTCCGAGGCGGGCGCGGTTGCCACTGCTGTCGTTGGTGGCTGGATGGTGTCCGCTGCTTTGGCGGCGGTTATGGCTGGCGGTCGCCGTTTGGGAATGGAGGAGTGCCGCAATACCGGCTTGTGTGGGATCTCTACCGCAACTGGCTCCGGCACGACCGGTTGTGGGGGGACGATGCCAACGGAACCCAGAGAAGCTTGTGTGGTGGCCGGCGCTGCTGGAGGAGGAGGGGGTTCCAAAAAGACCAGGCGCACGGGAGGCATTTCGGGAGCTTGTCCGTGCCCAGGCGCCATCCACACCGCAGCTAGAAACAAGACGTGCAGGGCAACTGCCAAGGTCCCAGCTTGTCCGAACGAGCGGTTTGCTAACCCGGCGGGCAGGGCATCCGTCAGTATGCCCGCCCCAGGAATCCAGTTCCGAGCTGAACTCTCCAGAGCCTCGTCGTCCAGCTCGCCCAGCAGGCCAGCCGTGTCTACCGCGCGTACCGACGTTGATCCGAACGATTGCGTAACCGCCTCCTCCGCACCAACCTTGCAGCCGGCACGAAATTGAAAACGACTTTCAAGATCGACGCTTGTAGGCAACCTCTGAGTAACCGTCAAGGTGGTCTGGCGGTGCCAAGTGGCCGGTCCGGAGCGGCGTTCGCGAGGGCCAACGCACAAACGCCACCTTATCTGCGCGCGCTTGTCGATGAGCGGTCCCAGCGCAGGCGATTCGGCGTTAGCGCCGGAGTAGGGTTACTGTCGCTACGGGGAAGCGCAGTGGGTGGCGCCGCGCCCGAGGCGGCTCTGGCGAGCGCGACGGGCGAATGACTTGACTCGAACGGACGTTTTTCGTACTTTGATTTTGAAAATCACTTTCATTTGAAAAGGACACCCGATCCCATGCGTCAACGGCAAATCGTCGCCATCGTTAGTGTGACAAGCCTCCTTATCTCGGCTCCTGTCTGGGCTGCCGACCGGCCCAGCACGGATGAACCTGAGGTCATCCGGATGCAGGAGCAGCAGGTCGTCGGCCAGCGGGACAGTGCCGAGCAACCGTTTCTCCCTGATGTCCGCGGAACCAACATCTACTCTGGCAAGAAGACCACCGTGATCGACCCGCAGCAAGCGCCGAAGATCGTCAACGACAACTACCGGCAGGCTTTGTCACGCAGCCCAGGGTTGTTTCTCTCCGAGGAGACCACCCCGCTCGTGAGCATTGGCTATCGTGGCCTCGATCCAGACCGCACGCAGTTCACCCAGGTATTGAAGGATGGCATCCCGATTGCCGCCGATCTGTTTGGTTACCCGGAGAACTATTACATGCCACCGCTCGACGCCATCGAGCAGATCGATTTCATTCGTGGTGGGGCCTCTCTCCTCTATGGGCCGCAGATCGGCGGCGCGCTCAATTATGTTACGCGCAAGCCCAACGCCAATCGTCCGTTCTCGCTGTACTCGAACCACACTTGGGGCAGCGACAGTTTCTATTCGACCTACAACGAGGCCTCAGGAACGGTCGATCGCTTCGGCTACCAGGTCTACTACTACCAAAAGCAAGGTCTCGGCTTTCGGGAGAGCAACAGCGACTTTGGCCTCTACTCCGGCAGTGCGAAGGTCACCTACGCGCTCAACGAAACCAATCGCTTGCAGTTGGCCTTCGACGGCTACAACGAAGACCACGGCGAGCCGGGCGGCATCACTCGCGATGCCTTGCATGGCAATCGCAATCAGACCACACGCGAGTTCGACCACTTCAACCTCGAGCGCTACATCGGGTCGGCAATCTGGGAGAGCGATCTAACGCCCGACACACTGCTGCGCGTTACCACCTGGGGTGGCCGCTACACCCGCTTCAGCAACCGCCAGGATGGTGGTGGTTTCGGTAAGACGACTACCGCCATAACGAACACAATCCAGAATCAACGTTTCAACACGTTCGGCATCGATGCTCGCGTAAGGCACGACTGGCAGGCGTTGGACGAGATCCACACCCTCACGGCAGGGGCCGAATACTACTTCGGGGATTCCCCACGCACCGACAAGCAGGGCCAATCCCCAGATGCTCGTGACGGCAACGTCGTCAACAAGAGCGATCGCACCACGCACTATGGAGCGGTGTTTGCCGAGAATCGCTTTACCTACGGCAAGTTCTCCTTGATCCCCGCGGTGCGGCTTGAGACCTATTCCTTGGCGGTCGATGAGTCCTTCAACAAGGCTAAGGAAGCAGCGAAGAAACCCCTTTCTGACGAAAGCGATCTCACCTTCGTTCCCCTAGGCGGTGTTGGCCTTGTCTATGCGTTTGTGCCCAGTATCGAGACCTACGCCAACGTTTCCGGATCCTATCGCCCAGCCGTCTTCAGCCAGGCGGTTACAACAGCCCCGAACCAAATCGTTGACGGGGATCTCTCGCCTAGTCGCGCCTGGCAATACGAAGTAGGCTTCCGCGGACACCCGACAAGCTGGGCCTACTGGGACACCAGCCTCTTCTGGATGGAGATCGACGACCAGATCGGCAGCGAGGCCGTGACGGGCGTCCAGGGTGTCACTTCAAAAATCACCAATGTCGGCCGCGCTCGTCACCGCGGATGGGAACTGGCCGGGGAGCTTGCGCTGCTCAGCATGAGCGATTCCTTCTCCGGCACCCACCTGGCTACACAGTACGGGGACCTTTCGGTCTACGCCAATCTGATGCTGCTCGACGCGGAATTTACAAAAGGCCCCAACAAGGGGAAAACGCCTGCGTATGCTGCCGGTACCCAAGCTCGCGCCGGTGTGCAGTACGCGTACCCGCAGATCGCCAAGGCCAGCTTGCAATCGACATTCGTCGACAGCTCCTACGGTCAGGACGACAACACGTCCCAGTTTTTTGTCCCGAACTACAACGTGTGGGACCTAACCCTCGAAAGCAAGATCTACCGGGATTTCGTTTCCCTCTACGCCGGCGTCAACAATCTTTTCAACGAGAACTACTTTGCGCGCGTGCGCTCCAATGGCATCGATCCAGCCTACCGCCGCAACTACTACGGCGGCGTTCGCTTCAATTTCTAATCTCCTCACGATGTGGCGGCACGGAGCTCCGGCCTCGTGCCGCTACTCTCCCTCTCGCGGTTTCAAGGCGCGCACGCGCAGCACCTCGGGAAGACCGGGTGTGCGGTCGAGAACCGCTACATGCTCGGCCTCACAGTGCGGGCAAATCAGGATGGTCCCGTAACGCGGGTCTTCCTGCATCTGTGGCCACTTGCCATCCTTGGCTTGGCCGTAGCTCTCCATCTCGTACATGCCCTCGGCACACATCAGGCAGCGTTGCTGCTTGGCCATGCTCGCCCTCCTCTTCAGCGCAGGGCACTAGCCGTACCAACCACCGTCTTTACGCTATCCGCCTTTTCGCACCAGATATCGCAATGCACGCGCGTGTGCGCTCCCTCGCGCATCTCCTCGCGTACCTTGCCGCGTGCCCGCACGGCGTCATTCGGCCACACCACGTTGACCAAGTTGACCTGAAGCTTGCCCCCGCAAAACCAACCAACCCCAAAGTTGCGCGTCATCATTTCGGAAAGGAAGCAGACCGACATCATCCCCTGCACGACAACGTCCGGAAACCCCATCGCTTGGGCCATGGCGCGATCGGTGTGGTAGTTCTGGTGCGGCCCGGAAAACGCCTGGCACATCTCCAGTGTGATCCGCTTGTCGGCGCCGACCAGCTCGACGCCATCGCCTTCGCCAATGGCAAACTGCCGATCGCCGCGCTTTTCGCGCTCTTTGTCGACGACGTATCCCTCGCCGCCATCCTCGGCCAAGAAGCTCTGATGGGTGCGGCTGCGTTGCAGCCAACGCCCGTCGGCTGCCGTAATCAACACCTCGTTCACCACATACTCGCGGTTACGCTTGCGGTAACGCTCGACAACCGTGGAGCGCGTGCGCACGGTCTCTCCCGAAATCATCGGATGGAACAGCTCCCCCTCTTGCTTGGCGTGCAAGTTGCCGATGATGTTCGGCAGATACCACGACAGATCGCGGTAGACTTCGGAATGGAAGAGCAGGGCCGGTGCTACCGCCCGGCCAAACGGAGAAGCTCCTTCGTACCAAGGATTGCGGTCCTCCGTGCCTTCCACGTAACGGTGCAGGCTTTCGCTGTTCACCACATGCTCGACGCCGCCCATGTCGCGCCCAACGAAAACATCGTACGGGGAGTGAAACGCCTCGGACATCGTACCTCCTTCAATCTCAGCCAGTAGTTCAGTCTCTGGCGAGGCCACCGGGCAAGCCA
>CAZGSN010000512.1:0-5611 GCA_964528465.1 uncultured Binatia bacterium (SeqCode) | reverse complement strand
CTGCAACCTTCAACACTGCAAGCACCGATCCAACGGATACGGAGAAGTGGAAATCGAAGAATGACTAGCAAACTGCGCCCAGCGTCTGTGCTGAGCACCACTCCCGTTTGACGCGGCACAGCGTGACGCGTCAAGCTCGCCTTACGCGCAACAACTTCCTGCCCTCAGGCGCCCTACGATAGCGGAACGAGTGGCTATTGCAGATGGAAGCGCATGTCACCGATCAAGTCGACTAGGATCAGGCGATCGCGAAAGAACCAGCCAGCACCGTCCCGCGCAAAGGTGTCGTGGTAGCGACCGGCAATGATCGCTTGCAGCGGCAACTCCGGACGCGCCTGCAGCACCGCGAAGTAACTTCGAGCAGTGGCTGCGTCGTCCTGAATCTCGATCGTCAAGTTCGTAGTGACATGTTTCGTGCAAGGTACGCCATCATAGAGCCGTACCCGGCTCTGGTAGAGCTGCTGCACAGCCTCGGCCCCCGTGTGCACGTTGCCGTTCCCCACTTGGCCGCTACGATGGCTGCGTAGAGTTGCCCTCGCGAACAGATTCCCGAGCCCTGCGAAGTCGCCACCGTCGAGTCGTTCGGCGTAGGCATAGATCAAGTCGGCAACCTGCTCTTGATCGGCCTTCATTTTCTCTGTCCGACGCGTTCCCCGCGGAAAGCTCAGCTCGCACTCTTGGCTGCGACGATCCGCGGTAACGATTCGAGAATCCCGACCAGGAGCGCCACGCTGAGAATCAGGTCGGCTAGTGTCAGCGCCGCCTGCTGCGGTGGCAGCGCTTCCAATACGCCGTACAAATCAACGATCCACTTGGCGAGCAGCGCCAAAAGAGTCGAGTAGATCCCAGCCCGGCGTAGACGCGGGTTAGTCGCGCTCCAGCTCGCCAGACCCGCACACAGCAGATTCGCCACTGCGGCCACAGCAACCACGGTCTCGTGTTCCGCAGCCTGCGCAGGTGAGAGTACGACGTGTGGGGACAACAGCAGAACAACACTCCACGCCAAGAAGAGCAGCGCTGAAATCGTTAGCCAAACCCGCATGCGTGGCTCTGCTTATGAGAAAGTCTGCCAAAAGCCAATGACCCAGATCCGGCCCAGGTCCGGCGTTAGCGCCGGATCTGGGGGGAGCCGGTGCGCCGGCACCTGGTGCGCTGGTTCGCCGGTGCGCATCGTTCCACTACCGCGCAAGCGAAGTACGAGCGTGCGGGTTTCGAGATGGGTGCTTCAGCAAGCTGAATGAAGTCCGGCTCAATACTCGATGACGCTACGAGCTACCTCGCCCTTCTCCATCCACGCAAAGGCTTCGTTGAGCTGCTCCAAACGTATCCGGCGACTCACCAGCTCATCGAGCTTGAGCTTCTTCGCCATATACAGATCAAGGATACGCGGCATGTCGAAGCGGAAACGCGGCGAGCCGTAGTAGGAACCAATGACTCCCTTCTCGTCGAGCGGAAAGGCGTAGGCGGGAAAGCTCAAGGGCTCGCGCAGAGGCGGTACGCCCACGACGACCAGCTTGCCGCCACGGCGGACCGCATAGAACGCATCCTGAATCACTTCCGGCTTGCCGATCGCCTCGAAGACAAAGTCGCAACCCTTGCGGTCGGTGAGGGCCTTGATCTGCTCGACAAATTTGCCGTCGGCTGGGTTCACCAAATGGGTAGCACCAAACACGCGGGCGAGGTCCAGTTTGGCGGCGGACAGATCAACCGCGATAATCTTCTCGGCACCACACAGGGCGGCACCTTGAATGACGTTGAGCCCTACCCCACCGCAGCCGACCACAGCCACATGATCACCTGGCTCGACATGGGCCGTGTTCATCGCGGCACCGACGCCGGTCATCACGCCACACCCAACCAAGCAGGCGCTGCTCAGAGGCACATCGGCGCGAATCTTGATGACTGCCTGTTCCGGCACGACCGTGTATTCCGAGAAGGTGCCGCACCAGTGGCGCATGTCGTTGCCGTGCACCTTGAAGCGCGTAGTCCCATCCAACATCGTTCCGGCCATGGATGCCGCCGCCGTATCGCAGAGGTGGGGCCGACCACGCCCGCAATCGCGGCAACGCCCGCAACTGTAGAGCCAGGTAAGCACCACGTGGTCCCCGGCCCGCACCGAGGTGACCCCGGTGCCAAGCGCTTCGACCACGCCGGCCCCTTCATGTCCGATGATGAGTGGAAGCTTCATCGGCAGCAGTCCGCGCTGCACACTCAGGTCGCTGTGACACACGCCACTGGCAGCAAGCTTCACCAGCACCTCCCCGGCGCGCGGCTCTTGCAGCTCGACCGGCTCCACTTGGAACGGCTGGTTGTTGGAATAAAGGACTGCGGCACGCATGCGTATCTCCTCTCGAATTCCGAGCACGGTACCTAGTACCGACCAGCACCCTCAGCAACCGAGGGGGACGCCGCGATCAGCCGTGAGCGTTCGGCACGACCCACAGCTCATCGAGACCGCGGAACGGCCCGCGCTGATGCCAACGCAGCGGTCGCTGCTCGGCGCGCTGCAAGCACGGCCAGCGCGTGGCAACACTGCGCAGCATCACCTCGGCTTCCGCCCGCGCCAACGACGCACCCAGACAGTAGTGAGCACCATAGGCAAACGACAGCGCCGGCGGGCCTTCCCTACCGGGACAGAACTCGTCGGGCTGCTCAAACACACTTGGATCGCGATTGGCCGCCGATAGGAACACCAGCAGGGGCTCGTACGCTCCGACCTCCGTGTCACCAACGACCACGGAATCCAGTGGGATGCGGACAACAAAAAGAGTCGGCGTCTCATACCGTAGAAACTCCGAAACCACGTCGGGCACCGCCCAGTCTCCCACAACAACTCGTTCGTAGTAGCCCGCGGTGCTCAGCAACACGGACATCCCGTTGCAGAATAAATCGCGCGTGGTCCGATGCCCGGCCGAGTATAAAGTTGCAGCCAAGGACAACAGCTCCACACGGCTCAGTCTCTGGCCATCTTCTTCGGCGGCGAGCAGTGCCGATAGCAGGTCTTCTCCGGGCTGCTCCCGGCGTCCTTCAAGCAAGTGTCCAAGGTACGCGTGAAATTCCTCCGAAGCACGAACGGCCCGCTCTCGATCGTCGTCGCTAAGCTCCAACCCGAGCAAGGGCGCGACCTCGTCGCTCCAGCGGGTCAACTGCTCACGATCGGCGGCAGGAACACCCAACAACTCGGAGATTACGAGCGAGGGGACCTGGTGGGCAAACTCTTGCAGCAGATCAAGGTTAGAGCGGGACTCCAGCGCATCGAGCAGGTCGGCAGCGGTTGTCTCGATCCATGGGATCAAGTTCGCCACACGCCGCGGGGTAAAGGCTTTCGAGACGAGGCTGCGCACGCGGGTGTGATCGGGAGGGTCGAGGAAGTTGATGCGATAGGTCATTTCATCGCGCGCCGCTCCCGGCGGCAAGCTCGCTAGATAGCGTTGTGCAATCGGGCCGGAAGCACAGGCACGCCGCCGAAACACATCCATGGCCGCCTCATAACCGGTGACCGCCCAGAATCCGCTTTCGAGCCGCATCACAGGTGACTGCGTCCGCAGGTCGGCGAGGACCGCATACGGGTTGTCCACCTGGGTAAGGTCCATCGGTGCAAAGCTAGAGAGTGCCATCGGAGAGGTTTCCTTCCATCAAGTACGGCCTGCACTGGTAGCACCTGCCATTGGACCTGCCGAGCGCTTCGCTGGGCGAACCGGCGCATTTCATCCCGAGAACCTCAGTTGTCGTGGACGTCGACTGACCTGGCGCTTCGAGACGCCGCCAAAGGAGGCGGCTCCTCAGCGCGAACGGAGGCTGGGCTCCGGAAACAATTTTCCGTTCGGCCTGAGGAGCGGCCATCTGTCCAGGCCGCGTCTCGAAGGCCGTCCCCAGTGCCCTTGCGAGAACGTGAGCAATCGAACTGAGGTTTTCGGGTTCATCACACCCCGTCAGCCGAACGGAAGCGGCAGCCTTCCATCCCGTCATCCGGTCCGCAACGGTTCAAAGACTCTGGAAATGTAGGGATCGGACCTCGCAACTGGTAACAGAATCGTGTCTCTGGCGAGCCTGCCGATACGGCTCGGGGATCGAAAGCGGGGGAGAGCACAATTGGAGGAGAACAGCGAAAAAGGACCAACAAGATTCGACGACTAGTCCACCGCGGAGCCTTGTTTGCTAGCGAGACTACGCTGACGACACCCAAGGGCGGCCGCAGGTCACCCTACGAGGCACGTGCACTCAATGCCGACCGTTACAGCTTACGAAGCTGCCCAGTAGTTTCGAACGCTATTGGTGCGTTGGGCGCGGTGGTCGAAGCTATCTTCGATACCTTGGCGCGCAAACGAACATCGTCGTCTTCCAGATAAACAACGAATCCTTTTCCGCGGATGCCAACGCCCGTCACGCCCGCCTCGGCAAGGAGGCGGGCGGATAGACGGCGCTTTATTGCAACTAAGGGAGCGGTTTCAGCCATACGATTATTGTACCCGAATTAGACCACAATCCTCACTCCAAATGCCGCCAACACGTCGCTGATGTGATTAGCGATGGTGTGCGTGGAAGAGCCGGCAAACAGGAGGCCTGTAGCCCGGTTCCCCGTCCTGCGAACGATGAGCGAGCCCGAATCGCCGGAGTCGGAGAACATGCCGCCAGGTCGAACAATCACCATCTGGTCGACGAACCGAGCCGTGCCGAAGTCATAATTGATGTTGACGTCTGCGGACACATCGATGACTTGGCCCTTGGTGTAGCCCGTAGTTCTGCCGTGCTTGTGCACTGCCATACCAACAGTAGCCGCAACCGGCGCAGGGGACCCCAGAGGTCCGACAGAGGGCAGTATCGTCGGTGAGCTGATCGTGGTCGTGCTGATCTGTGCGATCGCCGCATCCACCTTATTGTTCGCGGGAAGCGGTTTTATCTTGATGAACTTAGAGAGCTTCGCGACTCGATCTTTGGTGGGATTCCCGCCATCCAGCAAGCCCGGCTGAAAAATCGGACTGCCTAGGGGAAGCGTGTTCTCATTGGCCAGCACATGGTTGTTACTTAGGATGTACCGTCGAGTACCATCGGTAACCAAGCAACCGAGCGTGCCCGCCATTACAAAGCCGGGAACTCTAAAGCCGACCGAACAACCACCTTTGGTTGGCCGTAGCCGAGTCTGCGCGATTGGGACCTGCGCGAACAGTCGTCCCGTCTCCACAACGTCCGTTGGAACACCGTCGATCTCTCTCGGCAGCAAGTCCTCCTTGGACACCACCGACTTGGCAAGCTTGCGCTCCACATAAAACCGAATCGATGGTTTCTCTGTTGCCTTCCCCTCCCGGATCTTTGGCCCGATCCCTACGCCCACGATGTTGTGCGCCGGAGCCGACGATGCCGCCAGCGCCGCAAATTCCGAGGGCGGCGCAGCTTGCGCCAGAAACATCGACACGGCCCGTGCTTTCGCCTCGAGTAATTTGACTCCTACCTCATGTGCCATATTTCAGGATCTCCCCCCGACCTCTACGCGCGCACCCACCGACACGCGTCTCATCAGCCATGGGTCGGACTAAGCTGCGAGGCGCAAAGTGTCCCAAAATTGATCAACAACGTCAAGAATCGACACGAGGGTATACTTGCCTCAAACACC
>CAZGSN010000511.1:0-6295 GCA_964528465.1 uncultured Binatia bacterium (SeqCode) | reverse complement strand
GTAAGCTATCGACCTCCGCCACCACGACATCCGAGGCGCCGGACACGCTTCGTCGCAACAGGCGCAGCAACCAACTCCCGACCTGTGCCGCAGCCTGCAAGACGGCATCGGGCACTTGCCGCGGCAGCGCCTTGCGACCGCGCCGCAGCAAGGCATGGAGGTAACGCGCCCCAATCTTGGGCAGGTACAGCTCCCAGCGGCCTGCGGAGCGATACCCGAAACGCTCGCGTAGCTTGCCGGGGCCGTTCGAATGAATCGTGTACAGTACGCTCAGCTCCCGGCGTGCTTCCGCCAACGCACGTTTCTCCATGCCCGGGTAGAAGATCTTGGTACGCACCGGTGGATCGATGATGGTGTTCTCGGTGCGCCCGCCACGCAGCGCCTCACCGCGACGCACCAGGGGTGTAGGAACAATGCAGTGGCTGCCAACGATGCGATTGTCTTCCGGGTGCAGGATCGCCCACACCAGCGCCGGACCGCCCAAACAGTGCTGGAACTCCCACTCATAAGCCGCCAGCGGTCGCGCCAGCTTCATGAAGCGGTTGTAGAAGTCGTTGATCTCGGCGGCGCGCTCGCCGCTCTGGCGCACGAAGGCAAAGCGAGCCGGCTTCGCCGCCTCCGAGCCCGTATCGGGCGAAGCTGAATCCTCTGCCACCATCACGCTCGGCGCTGAGCGCGGTAGCAGAGGCGGAACTGCGACGTGAACGACTCTCCGCGCACTGTGATTTCGTTGATCGTCCACACCTCGGTGCCACGATCGGCTACCGTCGCATTGGCAATGTTTACTCGGTATGGCTCCCCCACTTTCTGTAAGCACACCGTCTCCAAGCCCTTCAGGTAAAGAAACTGGATGCGATCGAGTGGGGTCCCGAAGCGCGTCGCCTTTTGATGCAAGAGCTTATTCGCCCCGATCAAGCCGCGTAGGAAATGGCTGCGGGGGCGGCCCCCGGCAAACAGGAACTCACCATGCAGATCGGGTTCGACGTGCACGGCCTGATAGTACGAATCCTCGTCGTAAGGCTCGACCCGGAACGGCAGACCCTCATCCGTGAAATAACCATACAGCGTCGACTGCGGCCGCCGCAGTACGAAAGTCGTATTCGGGCGGAGCGAGGCGAGCGGCGCATCGGAAAGAAACAGCCGGCCATTCGCCACGGCCTCGCGCTCGAGCTTGAACGACGTGATCGTGCCAGCCTCCATCCACTCGGGACCCAGCACCTCATCGCAGAGATCCGCGATCCCATTGAAGATGGTGCCGCCTTGGATGTAGGTGCGGTTACCGAGCTTGGGCAGGTCGCTGGCGCGTTCTTCGTACATGGAATCTTGGAAACACGGGCACGCGCTTTGGCTCAATGCGCCGCCAGGTGGGCAACGAGCTTGTCGAACTGGCGTAAGCCCTTCTCCTCGAAGGTCTCGTCCTCGATGGTCAGCCCGAACGCCTTTTCAATGTTGAACAAGAACTCGATCTGATCGAGCGAATCGAGCCCGAAGTCTTCGAAGATATCCGCGTCGGGCCGATACACGGGGGGATTCTCCAGCATGGAAGTAAGAATACCCAAGAGCTGTTCGCGCACTTCAGTTTCCGGACGCATACCTCATATCTCCTTCGGATCTAGATTGACTTCCGGCTTTGGGACTAGTTGCTCCGCAACAGCACGGCGGCCCAGGCGAGACCTGCCCCAAAGCCAGCCATCAACGCGGTCTTGGGCAGCGGCTTGCCGGCATACAGTACTTCTTCCACCAGCAAGGGAATCGACGACGACACGGTGTTGCCGACGTTCTTGATATTCACCGGCACTTTTTCCTTCGGCAGTTTGAGTTCGTCGCGTAGTGTCTTGAGCAACCAAGCACTGGCTTGGTGGAACAAGTACGTATCGATCTCGGCAAGCTCGATACCGTTGAGTTCGGCGCAAGCACGAATGCTGACGGGAGCCTCGACCTTGAGAAGCTCGTACACCATGCGTCCGTCGACGCGAAAGCGTTCGCTTTCACCAGCTTTCTTGGCGGTGCCGCTGCCCCAGTCGATAACCCCGTCAAAGCGCCCGCCGTCATTGCCATAGACGCTTTTGCAAATGCGCAGCGGCGCGTCCTCTTCGAGAACCGACACGGTCGCCGCATCCCCGAAAAGTGCCACCGTGGTGCGATCGTCAGGATCGATGATCTTGCTGTAAGGGTCGGCCGTAAACACCAACGACTTGCGAACGCCCAACTCGTTCATCAGAGCCTTAGCGGTGACCACTGTCGTCACATACCCCGAGCAAGCGAGGCTGATATCGAAGCTGAGCGCGGTCTTGGGCAAACCCAAGCGGTGCTGGATGATGCCGGCGGTGTGCGGGATCTTGAAGTCTGGATTCTGCGTACACAGCAAGACCAAGCCAACGTCACTAAAGTCTTCTTGGGGGAGTCGCTTGGTGAGGTTTTCAAAGGCGCGCACGGCCAGATCGCTGGTCGACTCGTCCGGCGCCGCAATGTGACGCACATCGACGCCAACCTTGTCCTCCAAGAAGCCTGGTTTGAATCCAATGCGGGCTGCCAGCTCCGAGGAGCGGAGTTCGCCGCGGGGAAGGTAGCTGGCTACATCTCGAATACCGACCGCCATTGTCGTCCTCCAGATTTGCTGCGCCGCGTCGCTCGGCACACCGCCGTCGGCAGCGCAGTTGTTGGCGTCACCGCGAGCGGTATCACCGCGAGTGGCATCGCCGCGACAAGAGACGCTGCCGCCTCGATCAGAGTTTTTCCGCGACCACCACCCAGGTATTCACCTGATCGCCTGGAAGCTTCTCCAGGCTGTCAATGAGCACGCTGGCTAGTGCACCCAGGCGAAAGCGTCGCAAACGATTCAGCCGTTGCTGCAGCGGGAAGCGTTTGAGGATTCCCTCCTGGGCAACGATCCGAAATCCCTCGCCGCGCAACTCCTCCGCCAACTCGCCGGGGCGATACAGCACATCGTAGATCGGATAATGCTGCAGACCTTTGCGCAATCGTGCCGGGTGCACGACATCGTAGTTGAGGGCATCGACGATAAAGGTGCCATGCGGGCGCAAGACCCGATGCAGCTCACGATACAGGCGCTGGCGATCCGCCAGTTGAAAATGCCGAATGAAGCGGAAGGTGTAGGCAAGATCGAACGACCCGTCGCGGAACGGGAGAACGAAGGCGTCGGTACGCAGGAAATTCCAATCTCCAGGCGTGCCTTGGATACGCTGCTTCGCGGTCGCCAACATGGCTGGGCTTGCATCTACGGCAACGCCCAACTTGACGCCGCGTGTGGCTGTAGTCACCCGTCCGGGACCGCAGGCAATCTCAAGCACCGCCGCGGGGGCACGCTGCGACAGCACTTGGTTCAAGAATGCGACTTGGCGGCGATGCAGCAAACCGTTGAGAGGTTGAGTCGTGCGTCGATGCATGTAGCGATCGACGACGCCTTGGTCCTTGTAGTAGGCCTGCAGATCCTTGGGTTGGTCGATGGGTTTCATAGAGATGTGGGCTTCTCCGCAGCCGTCTGCAAGCTGGCGAAAGCGGCCTGCAAGCCTTCCGCAACGCTTACCTTCGGCTGCCAACCAAGCACCTGCTGCGCCCGCGCGGTATCGAACCAGGCCTGCCGTGTGGCGCGTTTCACCTGGTGGTAGGTAACCGGTGAGCGGCGACGTGCGAGGCGCAAGACTTTCTCAGCCACCAACGCAGCATTGGCAACCAAGTCGACCGGCAGATAGAAGGGCCGCCAACTCTCGCCGGCAGCGGCGCGGTACAAGTCCGTGTACTCGGCTTGCCGGATGTTGTCGTCGACAATGGTAAACGCCTGACCAATAGCCGCCGGTGTTTGCAGGGCCAGAGCCACGGCGTCGGCGGTGTTGTCCGTGTACGCCATCGGCAAGGTATAGTTGGGCGTCGCTAGAATCAGTTTGCGTCCGCGCCAATCGAACGACTGCCGCGCCAAGGGAGGGCGCTTGCCGGGTCCATACAGCAGGCCCGGTCGCAGGACGACAACGGGAGCCCCGCGTCCGGCCTCGGCCAAGGCCAAGCGATCGGCAGCGAGCTTGGAACGGCTGTAGTGACCGCGCGAATCGCTTTCGCTTTCGTATGGGCTTTCTTCCGTAATCGTCACGCCATCACTGGGCACGGCATAGACGCTGAGCGAGCTGATGTGCACGACGACTTTCGCACCGGCATCGTGCGCGGCTCGGATCACGCGGCGCGTGCCGCGAATATTGGCTTCCGCGAATTCCTCCCAGCGACCCTTGGTATCGACCCGAGCAGCGGCATGCACCACGCCATCGACGCCGCGTACGGCTTCTTGGATGGAGGCTTCGTCGCACACATCGCCCGCGACGCACTCGACGCCCGAGAGGGACCAATCACGGCCGGGGCGCACGAGGGCGCGGACCTCCGTGCCATCGGCGCACAAGCGGCGGACAATCGAGCTGCCCAGGAACCCGGTGGCACCCGTGACTAAGACCTTCATGCGCTCACCGCGGGCGTCGGGGCATACATGGATACACCGGCCGCCTCCCAGATCTGTTGCAGCAGCCACACCGCTTCGCGCGCTTCGCCGCTACTCACCGGCGGCACACCGCCAGCGACGAGGGATGCGTACAACAACTGAAAGTGAATCCCCATGCCGGGGTAATAGCGCTGGCGGCCGGTAACGAACTCAACACCGTTGACGACCGTGGAGCGAATCAGTTGCCATGCTTCCTCAAAGTTCGGCAGAACCTTGCCGACGACCTTCGGCACCTTGCGGGTCTGGCGAACGATCAAGGTCATGTTGTTGAGGTTGACCTCGGCAGTCATCTTGGTTCCGTACAGCACCAGGCGATTCATGAACGGCTTAGCGTTGAGGGAAATGGTCAGACTGCCGAGACAGGTACTGCCCTCGACAGTGGCCCGCATCTCGCGCAGGCGGCCATTCTCGTCCTTTTGTGCCAGCACTTGCACCTTGCTCACCTTGCCGGTGAAGCCGCCCAGCAAATAGACAGGGTGCGGGGCCAGGTTGAACAAGACGCCACCCGGCAATTGACTACTCCAGTGATCCGCTTGGCCCGCCGGGGCATCGGCCTCACCAGCAGCGGCGCCCTGGAAGACATCGACGCCAACGAGCTCCCCCAATTGCCCCGAGCTGACCAAATCCCGCGCTGCTTGCACCACCGGATCGAACCAGCGGTTATGGTTGGCGGTCACGAAGCGCTGGTTGCGCTCTGCCGCCCGTAGCATGGAATCAACCTCGGCCACCGTGAAGGCCATGGGTTTTTCGATGACCACGTGCACGCCCGCGTCGAGGAGCTTCTCGGCGAGAGCTGCGTGGGTCGACGGGGGAGTAACCAGATGCGCGGCCTGGGGGCGAGCGGCGTCGAGCATCTCGTCGATATCGGCAAAGGTCGGGACCTGCCAGCGGTTGGTAAACGCCTCGCGTCCCGCCGGATTTACGTCGCAGGCGCCCACCAGCTCCACGTGCGGATTCTGCTTGAGGTATCCAGCGTGGGTTTGGGCAATACGACCACACCCCACGATTGCAACGCGCATTCGCGGCATAAGACTCACGGAAGATTTCGTAGGAAGCAAGGGTTAGGCGGACGCCACCTGCCCAAAGGCACGGCGCAACTGCTTTACGTTGTGGTAGACCTCATCGCCGTAATTTTGAATTGCGCCGCTGCCGAGGAGGTCACGGACCTCACGAATCGCGTCGTCGACCGTCATGGTCGGCTGGAAGCCAAGGTCGTTGCGAATGCGGTCAAACGACACCCGGTAGCTACGTCGGTCTTCGATATTCTCGGAATACTCGACCTTGGTCCCCGGCAACTGGGCCACGACCTTTTCCGCCACTTCACCGACGGTGAAGTTCTGACTCTCATGCCCCACGTTGAAAATTCGGCCCGCCGCGGCCGATGCCGGGGCCTCGACAGCGCGCAAGAAAGCCGCCGCCGCGTCTTGCACATGGATATGAGGACGCCACTGGGTAGCGCCTACCACGCGCACCTGTCCATCGACGATGGCACGAGCCGTGATCGTATTCACCATGAGATCGAAGCGCATCCGTGGGGACAGTCCACAAACTGTCGAGAGCCGAAGGATCACGACCTCAACCGGGCCGTGCTCTTTGAGAAGAACGTCCTCCGACATGATGCGTGTGCGCGCATACAGCGACACCGGATTGAGGTGGGACCCCTCGATCAGCATCTCGCTGCCGTTGGCTCCGTACACGCTACAAGAAGAAGCAAACACCAAGCGACGGACACGCGCCTCCTGACAGGCCTCCAGCATTACCCGGGTGGACTCGAAGTTGGTCATCAAAGCTTCG
>CAZGSN010000510.1:0-2624 GCA_964528465.1 uncultured Binatia bacterium (SeqCode) | reverse complement strand
GAGGCCAAGCAGGTGATGGAGGCCTGGGGCTTTGAGTACAAGAGTACGTTCGTATGGGTCAAGCCGCAGATGGGCATCGGTAACTACTGGCGGGTGGCGCACGAGTATCTTCTCCTGGGCGTCAGGGGTTCGTGCACGTTCATGGACAAGTCGCTGAAGAGTTGGGCAGAGTTTGAGCGCACCGAGCACAGCGCCAAGCCCGAGGCCGTCCGTGAGATGATCGAACGTGCCAGTCCCGCTCCACGCCTGGAATTGTTCGCGCGTTCTCCAGTCGAAGGTTGGACGGTGTGGGGCAATCAGATCGAGCAGGGAATCGTTTGCAGTGTAGACGATTGTCCCGGGGAGGACGCGCCGTTGAACCACAACCATTGAGCGACCACCATGAAAGTACAAGATAAGTCCAAGCATGATCGGCAACGCCTCACCACGGTGACCGTCGAACGGCCACGATGTCCGTCCTGCCAGGGCGTGAAACATCGCAAATACCGTTCGGTCGCCGATCAGGGCGACGGCAGTGCGTTGTCCTGGGCGCAGTGTGCTTGCGGATACCGCTTTCGCATTGTGCTGGAATGAACTTCCAGCCCATGGAAGCATTCCCGATTTACCTCGATACGATTCGACGACCATGAACGACATTGATTCAGTGTTGGCGAACGAAAGCACGGGACCCGTGCCGTCTCCAGATGTAGAGACAAAAACGACCAACGAGCGCGCCCCTTGGCTAGCACCGCATCGCTGGCAACCGGGTCAAAGCGGGAACCCAACCGGTCGACCGCGCGAGTCCGGTTCTTTGTCTGCGGCACTGCGGCGCGTAGGCATCAAACCCGCGAAGACCCGTGCGGAGTTGGTGAAGATCGCTTCGCAGTTGGGAATGGACCCCGACGAAACTCAAAACATCGACGCCATCGCGGGGTTGATGTACGACGGCATCACGCAGTTGCTGATTCGCACCGTCAAGAGAAGCACCACGGCGGGTGACAAGCTCGTCGGCTTGCTGCAACTGCTGCACAAGGCGCTCGACGGCGACGAACGACGTATCACACTCAGTGGTCCAGGCGACGTGCAGACGGCGCTGGCCAGCGTGTCGGCTGTGCTGGGTTTCAAAGCATCGGCTCCGATACCAGCACCCACCCCATTAAGCAGCGACGAGGCCATCGCGCCATGATTGCCGCGCCCGCTGACATTGAAACCAAGGCCTGCGAATACACACAACACGAGGAACCAACCACTCTCCAATGGTGGGCACATCAGCGTCGCTGGCTCGAGGATCACTCGCGGCTTCGCGTGTGCTGCAAGGCCCGGCAGATTGGCATGTCGACGGCGGTTGCAACTGAAGCCTTGCACGCGGCCATCTACGGCGAAACAACCGTGGTGGTCAGCGCCAGTCAACGGCAGGCATCAGAGCTATTGCGCAAGGCCGGTCAGTTGCTGCCGCTGGTGACGGCTGCAGGCGACGGCGTAGTTCAAGTCGAGAAGCAAAGCGCCGAAGCCATCGAGCTATCGACCGGCGGTAGGGTGGTCTCGCTTCCTTCGACTGCGGCCACAGTCCAAGGCTATTCGGGTCATGTGGTCATCGATGAAGCCGCGTGGATTCCCGACGTGGATCAACTCTGGCTGGCCATTGTACCGACGATTTCGACGAACAAGCAGTTTCGGTTGAGCGTGGTATCGACGCCCGGCCCCAAAGCCGGAATGTTTCATCGACTGTGGCACAACGGTGATCCGGCATGGTCTCGCCACAAGGTGAGCGTCTACGACGCCAAGAACGGTGGTGCGCCGCATGACATCGCCGCCTTACGTGCGGCCGTGGCAGACGAGGTTACCTGGCGCTCGGCCTACGAGTGCGAGTTCGTCGACGAAGCCCATGCGCTGTTGCCGTACGACCTGTTGCTCGCGCGGGTGGATGAGACGTTGAACTACCGTCTAAGCATGACCGGCTTGGCCGAAGCCAAGAATCTCTTCGCAGGCTACGACGTGGGTCGCAAACACGACATGTCGGTTCTGGTCATGTTGGAGAAGGACAACAAGAACGTTCGCTGGCGCGGGGCTGTGGAGTTACGCCAAACACCCTTCAACGAACAGGCCGCGTTGCTGTCCAGCATCCTGAAACTCGGCTGCCTGCGGCGGCTCTCGATTGATCAGAGCGGACTGGGCATGCAATTGTGCGAAGAACTGGTGAAACAACATGGCAGCCGCGTCGAGCCGGTAACGATGACTGCACCGGTGAAGGAATCGCTGGCCTCGCGGATTCTGGCGTATTTTCAGCGCGGGGATTTGCTGATTCCCAATCATCGACCTTTGATTGACGACCTGCACTCCGTCGCCCTCACGGTGACGACGGCGGGTAACGTGCGCTACGCAGCGCCACGCGAAGCGGGCAGCCACGCCGATCGCTGGACGGCCCTGGCGCTGGCTTTGGAAGCCGCCGATAGCAAATACTGCGGTCCCATGACCATCAGTCACGGCGGCGAGCGCATTTCCGCGCAGTTTCGCCATTGGTGATCGTTCCACCCACACCGGAATGATTCCGGCTCCACCTATCTTGATACTCGCAAATCCTTCCTCTCGATAGAGTTACGTTCTTCCCCGGTGGCCCACCCCGAGGTAGCACTGAGTTACGCTTT
>CAZGSN010000509.1:0-3011 GCA_964528465.1 uncultured Binatia bacterium (SeqCode) | reverse complement strand
AGCGAGGCCTGGCCTACCCCTGGTATGCGCAGATCCGCTAACAACCTTGCCATCGCGGCTTTCGTTTCTCCACAAACGCCCGCTGCGCCTCCCTCGCATCCTCGCTACGCCGCAACGGTCGCCCCAATTCTTCTTGACGCTCATACGCCTCAGGAAGAGATCGATGCAACAGTGCGCGAATGCCACGCCTCGTCTCCCGCACCGCCAGAGGCGCGTTGCCGGCGATGATATCGGCTGTCTCCAGAGCACGCGGAAGGAGATCCTGCGGCGGCACGATCTCGTTGATGAGCCCGATCTGCAAAGCGCGCTGCGCCGTGATCGGACGGCCGCACAGCAGCAGCTCGTGTGCGTGCACCCAGGGAATCTGGCGCGGCAACAACACCGTGGCGTTGCCCGTTGGATACAAGCCTAGGGCCACTTCTTCGAGCGCGAAGGTCGCGTGCGCCACGGCGTAGCGAATCTCGCTGGCCAAGAGTAGATCGAAGCCGCCAGCACGGGCGTGGCCGTTCACCGCGGTGATCAACGGAGTCTGTAGATCGAATCCCGCCAGCATGGCCGTGGCCACATGGCGTAGGCCGTCGAAGGCTTCTGCGTCGATACGTTCGCCGCGCGCCAAGCGTTGCGACAAGGGAATGGTTGTCTTCATGTCCATTCCGGCACAAAACACCCGCTCCCCGGCTCCCGTAAGCACGGCGCAACGAATCTCCGAGTCGTCGGCAATCCGACGCCAGGCCGCCGCCAACTGCGACAAGGTGCGCGGGTCGAGAGAATTCGCTTGCTGCGGTCGCTCGATGGTGACGACCGCCACGTGCGGATGATCGGCCGGGAAGGTGAGGCTTATGCTCATCGCAGTCTTGGCTGTTGCCGTGTGGGCTGAGTTGGTGGCCCCACCGTTCCCGAACGGTCGCCGCCGTTGCACTACTTGCGCTTCTGCCCCCACGTGTTCCACGACGTCATCTGTGTCGCGGGTAGACGCTTTGCCGGCTTGAAATCAGTGCCCGTGAAGTACGCAACCGGAAGCAGCGCGGTCTGCGTGAAGTGATCCGGGACACCGAGAATGTCGGCTGCTTCTTTCTCAAAAAAGAGGTGCAGGGTCGTCCATGCCGAGCCAACACCGCGGGCGCGCAGGGCAAGCATGAGCGACCACACCGCAGGCAGAATCGATCCGTAGACGGCAGCTTGCAGGGCGGGAGGGCCGTTTTCCACGCGACCTTCCACACATGGCACGACATGCATGGGAGCTTCGTGCAAATGCTCCACTAGGTACGTGGCCGAGTCGATGATGCGCAATGTCTGCTGGTAGCGCGGATCTCCCTGCTGGGCCTGTGGCTGTTCTTGTGCCATGCCACGGTACATCTCGAAGGCGCGCCGGTAGAGATCGGCCAGGGCCTTCTTCTTGGCGGCATCGGTCACAACCACAAAGTGCCAGCCTTGGGCGTTGGAACCAGTGGGCGCCTGCAAGGCGATCTCAATGCACTTCTCGACCAACTCTGGCGGTACCGGCCGAGTCAGGTCCAGCCGCTTGCGCACCGAGCGTGTGCTGGTGAGTAGATGATCGACAACTTGTAGGTCCATAGAACTCTCTCCTCTTTGATGTTGCGGCAATAGAGCACAGGGGCAAACGCCAAGGCAAAGGGGGCATGGGTCGGGTACGAAGGCTTCATGTCCCTGCGTTGCTCAACTCACGCTGTTGGCGCCGGAGCCAGGCCCATGGGGGCAATCCATAGGATGACGCCGCTGACATCGTTGGCGAGAAACAAGCGTCCGTCGGGGGCAAATGCCACGTTGGACGGCCGACCATGGGCAAACGTGCCGTCGGCCCAACCGGTAGCAAAGTCACGCATGGCACCGGTCGACATCATACCGTCGAGATCGGATCCTGGAAGCAATTCGCCGGTGGTGGTATCGAACTCCAGGCTGACCAAGCGAGCACCGGTCCAAGTTCCGTAGGCTCCATGCAAGGGAACGAAGATGCGGTTGTTCCAAGGTGGCGGCCACTGGCCCATTTCAAAGTCCAAGTCGAAGGGCGTGTCGCCGATATAGAATTGCACCAAGTCTTCGGTGACTTTCGAGCAATCGCGATGCGCGACTCCCCGGTAGGCGAGGTCCTTGGTGGCACAGCACGGGAACCCCCAGTCATCTCCCTGCCGGATGGGCACGATTTTCTCGCGACCACCATCCGCTGCGGTGAAATCCTTCGCTAGCTCCACCGCGTAGCAAACGTTCAGGCCACGCCGGCAACGCACGGCGATTGGGTTGCGGAAGCCCTTGGCAACGGGATTGCCACCCTCGGTACCATCCAGCTTGAGAATGCCTCCGCGGAACGTGTGTTCGGCATCGCAACGGTCACTCTCTTCACCCCCGTTGCCGACGTAAATCGTCCCATCGTCGGCAATGTCCAACGGCTTCGGCCAATGCAGGGGCGCCACGTTGATGGTGATATCGGTAACCAGCTCGCTTGCTCCGGAAGGTGACCGATCGCCTGGTGAGAACGGCAGGCGACGGATCTTGGTGCGGTCTTGGTAGTAGAGAAAGCCATTGGCAAACAGCAGCCCTTGTGTCGACGGCAAACTGCTCAGGAAAGTTACGTTGCTGTCCGCCATGCCGTCGTGGTTGTCGTCGGGAAGAATCACGATCGACGACTGGCCGCCGCGCCCGCCACCCGTGGTAAAAGTTGTCGGCGAAGCAACGAACAAGTCTCCTCCTGGTGCAAAGCGCAACTGGCGGGGATTGCCAAGCTGCGCAAAGAAGTGCGCGCAGAAGCCTTCAGGCAGGTGCAGAAAAGTCACATCCGGTGTCGCCGGGCCGCCAGGGACAACTACGACCCCTGTCGCCGTGCTCTGCGCCGAACCAGGCAGAGAGCAGAAGTCTGCCCCCAAAGTTGGGGTCGGGCTTGGCGTAGGCGGCGGAGACATGTTCGGGTCTGCGGTTGTCGGGGTAGGCGTGTGGGGTAGCGTCGGCGTAGTTGTGGGCGAGATCGAAGGCGAGCGTGTGGCCGTCCCGGTTGGCGT
>CAZGSN010000508.1:0-1573 GCA_964528465.1 uncultured Binatia bacterium (SeqCode) | reverse complement strand
CGTAGAGCAGTAGCAGGGCGGTTAGAAAGCCAAGGAAAGAACCTTGTGTGCGCCCACCCTCGATGACGCTGTAGCCGCCGTAGAGGATGACCGCGGCAATCCCAAACGCCGCCAGAATTTCCATCAACGGATTGGTGAGCGCGCGAATGCGTGTGCCTTTCATGAACAGGCGGAACAACCGCTGGTTCTCTTCCTCGAAGCGCCGCTGCTCGTAGGCCTCCATGCCGAAGGCTTTGACGACACGATTGCCCTGCACCGACTCCTGCAAGAGCATAGTGAGATTGCCCATGGATTCCTGCCCGCGCCGAGCAAACTTGCGCAGGCGTTGCGACATGCGAATCACCGGGAGAACCGAGGCCGGGAAGACAACGAAGGCAATGAGTGCCAAGAGCCAATCCTGGTAGAAGGCCACGCCGATCAAGACCAGCAGCGAAGAGGAATCCTTCAGCAGCGAGGCGACGCCCTCCGTGAGCGCCCCCCGCACCATGGCCACATCGTTGGCAACACGCGACACGATGGTACCCGACGGGGTGCGATTGAAGAACGACAAGGACAAGTTCTGGATGTGTTGATTGAGCTGGGTACGTAGGTCGGCCACTATGCGTTGCCCGACGTATTCCGTGAAATAGGTGCTGCCGAACCCGGCCGCAGCACGAAACAGGAAGGTGCCGACAATGGCAGCAGGCAACAGCTTGAGTGCGGTCATGTTCTTGGCGGTAAATACGTCATCGAAGACGTGGCGGATAAGGAAGGGCATGACGCCGTTGGTGGCGCTGAAGGCGATCATGCAGACCATGGCCAAGGTGAAATGCGGCCACCAATACGGGCGCAGGTAGCCGAGCAGTCGGCGGTACAAGGCGTCACGCTTCATGGCATCCACTCCGCATCAGCTCCAGCGCGATGCGCGCACCGCGCTCCGCCGCCCCGGGCTTCCCCAGCGCTTCTCGCAAGCACAGCAAGGCCTGCTGCACCTCTTCCCGCCTCTGCGTGATGTCATGGACAGCCTCGACCAGCTTGTCGCATGTCACCTCCTCCTGGAGCAACTCGGGGAACACCCGACGACCCAGAATGATATTGGGCATGCCAATGTGATCGACGCGCACCAAACGCCTGGCAATGGCAAAGGTGAGAGCGGATACGCGATACATGATCACCATCGGCCGCCCCAGCAGCGCCGTTTCCAACGTCGCCGTGCCCGACGCTACCAAGGCCGCCTCGGCAGCATGCACCACGTTGTAGGTGTCGTCTTCGATCACCGGCACCCGCAGCGGCTGCGATTGTGCCACCTCGGCGAGGTCTTGCGGCGACAGGGTATGCGCCAACGCCAACACCACCTGCCAGCCCTCCGCGGCAAGCTTTTGCGCCGCCGCGAGAGCCGGTGGCAACAAGGCCCGGATCTCTTTCCTGCGACTTCCGGGGAGCAATGCCAGGAGTGGCTTGTGCGCATCGAGACCATACTTGGCCAAGGTTTCTTCCCGGCTGCGCGTCGGACGCACCACATCCACCAAGGGGTGGCCGATGAACTCCGCCAGCGGTCGTTCGCCGGGCGGGCGTTCGCGGTTGTAGAGCTGCG
>CAZGSN010000507.1:0-11864 GCA_964528465.1 uncultured Binatia bacterium (SeqCode) | reverse complement strand
GACACCCGCCAATAAAAATTGATTGTACGATAATTAACATCCGCATTGCTCGTCGCTGCGCAACCGAGAAGCCAACGTCGATTCCTTTGGATTGATTCCTCATTGGGGCATGGTGACACAAAGGTGTCTTCATTGCGAGTGAACGGCTTTTGTCTGTTTCTTGTCCGATGTGGCCAACCCCGCATCGGGCATCGGGCGATGGGGGCAGTTGGCGTGCGCTACGCGCCGGAAGTGGTTTCACCACAGGAAGTAGCTGAGGTGTCGAAGGAATCGACGCGGATTTGGCGCTCAAATCGGCTTAGCGTTTAGCGCCTCGTTTTTGGTGGCGAAAAGGTAGGTCTAAGATACTCGCAAGGCAGTGACGGTCTGCTGGCTCTACGAGGCCCGGCGTCGGGTGTCGCTACCAGATGCTTGCCTTCGTGGGCGGAGCCCGGTAGCGTTCGGCTGACGTGAGCTTTGCCGAGCTGTTCGACTGTTACAGGCAAACGGTTTCGAGCTACGCCGGCAGAACGGGAGCGAGCGATTCTATGGCAAGAGCGGTTTCCCCGGTCTCCTCCAAGTCGACTTCCACGGCAAGAAGGAAGTCCCGCCCGGCACGCTCAGCAAGATCCTCAAGGATGCCGGCATCCAGCGGTAGCGACATCATCGGCCCATGCGGTCTGCGCTTCGCGATCGAGATCGAAGAGACCGATGACTCGCGTTTCTACGGCGTGATCGTGCCGGACATTCTTGGTTGCACAACTACCGGTCGTTCGATCGAGGACGCGATTGCCAAGGCCCGCGAAGCGATCGAACTGCACCTGCGCTACCTGGCAGAAGAAGGGTTGCCGCTACCCGAACAACGACGACCAGTCGAGATCCGTATCATCTCTCGTCGCATCGGTGCGGCAGCGTGAGCCGGCGGCAAACTTCGCCCACTGCGCACCGGGACCAACCACGAACACCATGCAACGGCGGAGAACTCCCTCGACTGGTTTGCTGCGACCATGCGCGAACCGAGGCGCGGCGGGGGCGGACCGTAAACATTCTGCGAACCCGTCACCCGAACGGTTGCGGCAGGGAGCTTGAGGCCCTGACACACGCAGAACCAGGGCGTTGGTTGACAGGTGAGGTGAGCTGTCGCTAGACACGCTGACCGCTTGGTTTGCAGCCCGTGGTGGATGCGCGGACGAAATCCAAGAAGGCAACGTTTATCTCTTGATTTCCGTTAGTTGACTCTGTTCGAAGAGCAAAATGCCAATGTCGAAAACAGTCGCCAGAGCCTGCTCCAACGTTGCCTTGGTGAAGTACTGGGGCAAACGTTCCGTTGCCCAGAATCTCCCCTACACCGGGAGCATTTCGGTGACCCTAGGCGGATTGTGGACAACTGCGTCGGTGGCACGGCTGGCCCGAGGATCTGCCGATGTTGTGCGTACGGCGGAGGCAGATCTCAGTGAGCGTCCCGAGATCGTTTCTTTCTTGGAGCTGATGCGTTCGCTGGCTGCGGACCCATCTCCCGTTTCCGTTGAGCTGGAAACCAACTTTCCGGTTGCTGCTGGGCTCGCTTCGTCGGCTTCGATCTTTGCGGCTCTGACCCTGGCTCTCTCCAAGACCTTCGATCTACAGGCATCGGCCCGCGAACTCACCTGCTTGGCGCGGCGCGGCTCTGGCTCGGCGGCTCGCTCTCTGTCGGGAGGATTCGTCGAGTGGTTTGCGGGAGAGAACAGCGACGGTTCCGACAGTTTTGCCGAGTGTATCCTCGATGCGGCGGCCTGGCCCTTGGGTATCGTTGTGGTGGTTACTGACACCGGCCACAAACGGGTTGGATCGCGCCTGGGAATGCAGCACGTAACCGCTACCTCCCCGTTTTTCCCTGCCTGGCTGGAGACGCACGACGGCGATCTGCAACAAGCACGCGACGCGATAGCCGCGCGCGACCTGCTCACTCTCGGCGAAGTTGCGGAGCACAATTGCCTGAAGATGCACGCCGTTTCCCTGGCGGCCCGGCCGGCGTTGCTTTATTGGAACCCGGTGACCATCGCAGTCATGGAGCAGGTGCGTCGCCTGCGCGAAGAAGGCATGGACGCGTTTTTCACCATCGATGCCGGCCCGCAAGTAAAGGTGTTGTGCCGTCTTGAGCAGCGCGAGCTGGTGGCTAGCCGTTTGGAGGCGGTGCCTGGCGTCGTGCGTACGATGCTGTCGCAGCCTGGGCCGGCGGCTGAGCTGCTGGAGGTCGCTTGACGCAGCTTCACGCACAAGCACCGGGCAAGCTGTTCTTGCTCGGCGAGTATGCGGTACTGGACGGCGCCCCGGCCATTATTGCTGCCGTCGATCGTTACGTTCACGTACGCCTCTCGGCAACGAGCGCCGCAGGCGGCGGCCGTATCCACATGTCTTCCGACCAAACCAACGAGGTGGTCGATTTCCCCGCCGGGGAAGTCGCTCCGCAGGTGCCATTTTACACCCTGGCCCTCAGCGCCTACCGGGTGTGTTGCGAAGCTTGGCCGGTATTGGCGCACAGCGCCTTGCGCATCCGAATCGAATCGCAGCCGAGCTATGCCGCTCAAGGCAAGATAGGCTTCGGCAGTAGTGCCGCGGTTTGTGTGGCCTTGGTTGCCGTGTTGATGGCTACCGCCAACGCTGGCTCGATCCAAAAGGAGCGCGTCTTTGCTCTTGCCCTGGAGGCGCACCGCGCGGCTCAGGGAGGTGTGGGCAGTGGTGGCGATGTCGCTGCCAGCACCTTTGGCGGTCTCATCAAGCTCGTTCCTCGTGGTCTGGATATACCTCTTGTTGAAGCTCTGCCGGTACCAGCGGACCTTCACTTGCTGGCGGCATGGACGGGAACATCCGCATCCAGCCCCGAGCTGATTCGTCTCTATCAAGCTCTCGCCAATGGCCATGCCTCCGTACGCCGTGACTTTGTGGCGGCGTGCACGCTTGCGGTCGAGCATTTCGCCGCCGCGGCCGCTGGTGATCGAGTGGGTCAGCCCAGCCAGGCCGGTCAGACGGACTTTGCGGCGGTGGCAGCAGCAGCGGCAGCCATCGACAAGCTTGCCAGCCTAACGCAGCTCCCGATTCTCACCCCTGACCTGCGCCGCTTGATCGCCATTTCGCAAGAGCATGGGGGCGTGGCCAAGGTGTCGGGCGCCGGCGGCGGCGACTGTGGCATTGCCTTCGCACGCGACTCGGCTGCGGCAGCGTCCATTCCTGCCGCGTGGAAGGCCGCGGGGCTGACCCCTTTGCCGATCGCCATTAGCCAGCACGGAGTATCGGTTGAGCCCGCCTGACGACGTGATGGGCTCCACCGCCCTGCAAGCTCGCAAGACATCGCACCTCGAGCTGTGTGAGGGTGGAGACGTCGAGTATGATTCGAAGGCGACGTTGTTTGACGATGTCGACTTGATCCACGATTCTCTTCCCGAACTCGCTACGACCGATCTCGATACCAGCACAGAGTTTCTTGGGAAGCGTCTCAAGCTGCCGCTGCTGATTACCGGCATGACTGGGGGCACGGCGGAGGCGTTTGCGGTGAACCGCGATCTGGCCAGTATTGCCGAGCGCTTGGGCCTTGCTTTCGGACTTGGCAGCCAACGCGTGATGCAACGGGATCCGAGCACGGCTTGGACATTTGCCGTCCGCGAAGTTGCTCCCACGACGGTCTTGCTTGCCAATCTTGGCGTCGTGCAAGCTCGCGATCAGTCTTCGGCGGAGACCGCGGACTTGGTTGCCTCGGTTGGGGCGGATGCTCTTTGTGTGCATCTCAATCCTGCACAGGAGCTTGTGCAGCCGGAGGGCGATCGTGATTTCCAAGGCTGCGTCGATGCCATTGCGCGCTTGTGCCGGGATCTGCCTGTGCCGGTGATTGCCAAGGAGACCGGTTGTGGTGTCTCGGCAAGTGTCGGCAAGCGTTTGCGCGAAGCGGGAGTGGGCTACATCGATGTCTCTGGGGCAGGTGGGACTTCTTGGGTGCGCGTGGAAAAGTTGCGTGCCGACGCGGCTGCGCGCCGCTTGGGAGAGACCTTTTCCAACTGGGGCATTCCGACGGCTGCGTGCTTGGCCATGTTGTCGCCCCTCGGCCTAAACCTGATTGCCAGTGGCGGCGTTCGTCATGGTTTGGATGTGGCAAAGGGCTTGGCCTTGGGAGCCCGTGTCTGCGGATTTGCGCTACCCGTGTTCCGCGCCTATCGCGAGGGTGGAATCGAGGCAGCCGTTGACTTCATTGAGCAGATCACGCTTGAAGTGCGCACCGCGATGTTGCTTACCGGGTCCAAATCCATTGACGAGTTGCGCCAGCAACCAGTCGTATTGGGAAACCGAATCCAAGCCTGGAGAGATGCCGCTCTGGGATGACGGCTTGGCCGCAACCCAAACGGTGGGAGTGAAGTGAAGACGCGGAGCACCGACGACTGCAGTCTGGGTAACAGAGGCGAGGAGAATTCGATGCAGGATGCAAAGGGATCGAGGATCGAGGGCTTTTACAAAATGGAGCGCCACGAACGGCTGAAGCGGTTGGCGGAACGCTCCGGGCTCGACCTCTCCGAGATTGTTTCTTTTTCGGAATCGGCACCGCTCACCTTCGAGGCCGCCGATCACATGATCGAGAACGCCATTGGCGTCATGGGTCTGCCGTTGGGGGTCGGTCTCAACTTCCTCATCAATGGTCGTGACTTGTTGATCCCCATGGTGGTCGAAGAGCCTTCCGTGGTCGCCGCTGCAAGCTCGGCCGCGCGCCTGATTCGTGACGCCGGCGGCTTCACGGCAGAGGCCGACCCATCCTTGATGATTGCGCAAATTCAGCTCCTCCATGTGCCTGATTTGGAGCAAGCCACTCGTCGCATTGAAGAGGCGGCGCCACGACTGATTGCGGCTGCCAACGATGTGCACCCGAACATGCGCAAGCGTGGCGGTGGAGCCAAACGTATCGAGGTGCGCTCTCTGCCGGAGACCGCGGTTGGTCCTATGCTCGTCGTGCACCTCATCGTCGATGTCGGTGATGCCATGGGCGCCAATGCCATCAACACGCAGGCCGAAGCTCTGTCGCCGGTCATCGAGGAACTCAGCGGCGGTGTGGCGCGCTTGCGCATCCTCTCCAATTTGGCGGATCAACGGTTGGCTAGGGCAACGACGCGTATCCCTTCCGCGTTGCTGAAGACGGACAAGCTAAGTGGCGCCGAGGTTGCGCAACGCATGATGGAAGCGTGGGCCTTTGCCGATGCCGATCCGTATCGGGCGGCAACGCACAATAAGGGAGCCATGAACGGTATCGATGCGGTTGCCATTGCCACCGGCCAGGATTGGCGCGGCATCGAAGCCGGTGCCCACGCCTTCGCGGCACGCAACGGCAAGTATGGGCCTTTCACAGAGTGGCGCGTTGTCGACGATACCTTGGTCGGAAAGATCGAGCTGCCCCTGGCACTCGGAACCGTCGGCGGCAATCTCGAATGCAATCCGCGTGTTCGCTTCGCACTCAAGATGTTGGGCGTGCAATCGGCCCGAGAACTTGCTGCCATCATGGCCGCCGTTGGCTTGGCGCAGAACTTCGCTGCCATGCGCGCACTGGTTACGGATGGCATTCAGCGCGGCCACATGGCCTTGCACGCTCGCGGTCTGGCGCTGGCGGCGGGAGCCACGGAAGAGATGGTGGATCAAGTGGTCGACGAGATGATCCAGTGCGGCGAGATCAAGCTCAGCAAGGCTCGCGAGATCATCGAAGCCATGCAGGCGGCCGCTTAGGTAAGACGAATGCTCCAAGGGTGTGGTTCAGCGCCGGGCAAGGTGATCCTGCTCGGCGAGCATGCAGTGGTGTATGGACGGACGGCCATCGCGGCCAGCATGGACCGCTACGTGTCGGTCCGTATCGGCCCGGCGGGCAGCGCCGCACTTCCCGGCGGTGTGCAATTGAAAGAGCTGGCACGCGCCGACAAGCGGTTGATGCTGGCTCTGGAGACGGCACTCGAATGGTACGACCTATCTCTTGTAGAGGTTGACGTATCCGCCGCTACGGACTTGCCTGTGTCTGTCGGCCTGGGAAGTTCTGCGGCGCTCAGCGTGGCGCTTATCCGTGCCCTAGCGGATGCCACCGGCGAGGAAGCTGAGACATCGGAGCTGTGCCGCCGAGCCTTCGAACTAGAGAAGATCTTTCACGGTACGCCGTCGGGAATCGACAGCACGGTTTGCGCCATGGAGGGCTTGATCGAGTTCAATACTCAAGACCCGCCGCGACGAATCGAAATTGGTCAAGCGTTGCCCTTGGTGATTGCGCTTGGGCGTGTGCCGCGAGCCACCGGGCAGGTTGTGGCGCGGGTCCGCAGTTGCTGGCAGATCGAAACACCAACCTACGAGGCAATCTTCGACGAGATTCATGCCTTGGCGGAGCAAGCCGTAACGCTGATTGTGGAAGGGAACCTCACCGCTCTCGGCGGCTTGATGAATCTCAATCACCGCCTGCTGCAGAAGCTCGAGGTCTCCACTCCAGAACTCGATGCGATGGTGAGCCTGGCGCGCCAGCATGGCGCGTTAGGGGCAAAGCTGACCGGTGGCGGCGGTGGCGGCGCGGTAGTTTGCCTGAGCCCGCAAAACCACGACGAACTGATTCAAGTATTTCAACGTGACGGCTGGACTGCATTTCCTGCTTTGGTCGGCGCACAGGAGAATCGTGATGCAAGCGACGATCTCAATCGTTTCGAAGAAAACCCAGAGCCCGCTCTCTGAGAACGCAGCAACCGCGCTCGCCCAGGTTATCGAGCGCAGTCAGGCTTGGTTTCTGCGCCAGCAACAGCCCTCCGGCTTCTGGCAGGCACCTTTGGAAGCCAACGTGGCGATGGACGCCGAGTACATCCTCTTCAATCGTTTCATGGGACGCGAGCAGCCACGCCTCGAAGCGCGTATCGCCGATCATATCCTGGCGACGCAATGCGCCGATGGCGGATGGGCACTCTACGAAGGCGGGAAGAGCCACTTGAGCAACTCCATCGAGGCTTTTTTTGCCCTCAAGCTGACCGGCCGCTCAGGCGATCAGCCAGAGTTGTTGCGCGCTCGTGAGTTCATCCGCGCCAATGGCGGCCTTGCCAAGGCCGGTGTGTTCACGCGTATCTTTCTCTCGTACTTTGGGCAGTTCCCGATGGCCGGCCTGCCGGCGATGCCGGTGGAGCTGCTGCTGCTGCCGCCGTGGTTCCCAATCAACATCTACGCCCTGTCGAGTTGGGCGCGCAGCACGGTGGTTCCGCTCACCGTTCTCATGGCGAAGGAACCGCACATCTCGATTCCTCCCGAGCAAGGTGTCGGCGAGCTGTGGTTGCAACCACCGACCCCCGAGGCCCTGGGTTTTCCGCGTAGCTCACGACTGGCTACCTGGCGCAACTTCTTCCTCGCGCTCGACCATACCTTGAAGATTGTTGGCCAGAGCCCCTGGAAGCCGCTGCGACAGCGGGCCTTGCAGCGGGCCGAGGCGTGGATCGTGTCGCACCAGGATTGGAATGGAGGCTGGGGAGGCATTCAGCCGGCCATGATCAACTCGGTGATGGCCCTCAAGGTACTGGGCTACTCCGCCGATCACCCCGCCATGGCCAAGGGTATTCGTGCGATCGACGAGTTCGTTTCTTCCGACGGCGACAGTGTGTTCTTCCAACCTTGCGTATCACCCACCTGGGATACGGCGCTGGCTAGCAAGGCATTGTTGGACTCCGGTATTTCTCCGGATCATCCAGCCCTCCAGCGATCCTGCGACTGGCTACTCAAGAACCAAATCTTCAAACCCGGCGATTGGCAAATCTACAACCCAGGGCTTGAGCCGGGTGGGTGGGCCTTTGAGTTTGCCAACGATTGGTATCCCGATGTCGACGACACCGCCGTCATCTTAATGACCCTCAAGCGCATCGTTGCCAAGGATGCGCGCGCCAAGGATCGCGCCATGGCCGCAGGCGTGAACTGGGTTCTCGGCATGCAAAGCCGCAACGGCGGTTGGGGGGCGTTCGATACCAACAACGACTCGGAATTTCTCAATGAGATCCCCTTCGCCGACATGGAGGCGATGATTGATCCGCCGACGGAAGATCTCACCGGCCGCCTGTTAGAGCTGCTTGGGGACATTGGCTTTGATCTCGAATCGACGCGCGTGCGCCGGGGCCGCGACTTTCTGCTGCGTAGCCAACGCGCCGACGGCTCCTGGTGGGGGCGTTGGGGATCCAACTTCATCTACGGCACGTGGTCGGCACTCAGCGGCCTGCGCTCGGTTGGCGACAGCTTGCGTGCCCCGCATGTGTTGCGCGCCGTGCATTGGTTGAAGTCGCATCAGAACAGCGACGGTGGTTGGGGAGAGTCGCTCGAGTCGTATGCAGATGAGGCCTGTGCCGGGCGCGGCCCTTCGACGCCGTCGCAAACCGCGTGGGCCGTCTTGGGCTTGCTTGCCGGGGAAGACGAAGTGAGCCCCGAGCTGCGCCGTGGCATCGATTATCTCGTGCGCATGCAGCGTACCGACGGAACCTGGGACGAATCCTGGTTCACCGGCACCGGGTTCCCGCGCCACTTTTACCTGCGTTACGACATGTACCGGAACTACTTCCCCTTGATGGCGCTGGGACGCTTCCGCGAACGCGTGTCGCCACACACCGTGCACTGAGCGCATGCACGAGACTCTCGAACAGGCGTACCGCCATTGCTGGCAAATTGCGGGCTCTCACTACGAGAACTTCACGGTCGGCTCCTGGCTCCTCCCCAAGCACCTGCGCCGGCACATTGCCGCGATCTACGCCTTCGCGCGCACGGCCGATGACTTCGCAGATGAAGGCTCGCTACCAGCAGCCGAGCGTCTCGCACGACTCGGGGAGTGGGAAGCTTCGCTGCAAGCTGCCTTTGCCGGCAAGCCCGACGGCCCAATCTTCGTGGCCCTGGCCGACACCGTGGATCGGTTTCACATCCCCATGCAGCCGTTCTCGCAGTTGCTGCGCGCCTTTCGCCGGGACGTCCACTTCATTCCCTTCTCTACCTTCGAGGAGCTGCGCGAGTACTGTCGCTGTTCCGCCGATCCTGTTGGCCAGTTGATTCTGTATCTGTTCGGCTACGGCGATGCGCACAGGCAGCATCTCTCCGATCAAATCTGCACCGGGCTACAGCTCACCAACTTTTGGCAAGATGTTGCCCGTGATGCGGCCGCCGGCCGAATTTATGTGCCCGACGAGGACATGGTTCGCTTCGGCTGCTCTGCACAAGACATTCATCGCGGCCAGCCTACACCGGCGTTGCAGGCGTTGATTGCCTTCGAGGTCGAGCGGGCGCGGTTGTTTCTCCACGATGGACTGCGTCTTACGGCACAAGTGGACCGCCGTCTCGCCCGTGAGGTGTCGCTCTTTGCCTGGGGTGGTCTGGCGATTCTCGACAAGATCGAAGCGGCGCAGTGCAACGTCTTCCATCGGCCGACGCTGTCGCATCGCGAGAAGATCTCGCTTGTCCTCCACGCAGCAGTCGGCTCCAAGTCCGGCGCCGGAGCTGTCGGCCACGCCGTGGCCCGGCCGCGTGCGCTGAGGGAAGCCTACGTGCACTGCCGTGCGATCACGCAGCGCAGCTCGAGCAACTTCTACTACGCGTTCCGCTTGCTGCCGCCGGAGCGTCGGGAAGCTTTGTTCGCCGTTTACGCGTTCTGCCGCTTCGTGGATGACATTGCCGACGACGAGAGCCGCGGTGATGCGGCGACTCTTCTGGGACGCTGGCGGGAGGAGTTGGATCGCGTCTACGCCGGGGAGCCCACGCATGCCATCGGCCGCGCCCTGGCCGACACGGTGCAGCGCTTCCCCCTGGAGAAACAGCACTTCGTCGATCTCATTCGCGGCGTCGAAATGGATTTGACCCGCAAGCGCTACGCGACCTTCGATGAGCTTTATGAGTACTGTTACCTCGTTGCTTCCACCGTCGGCTTGCTGTGCACTGCGATCTTTGGTGCGCGTCACCCTAGTGTTCGTGAATACGCCATCGACCTTGGTATCGCTTTTCAGCTCACCAATATTTTGCGCGATGTCGATGAAGATGCGCGTCGTGGCCGCATCTACTTGCCGCTCGAAGACTTGCGACGCTTCGACTGCAGAGAGGAAGATCTTTTGAGCGGACACTACACACCGCGCGCTGGGGCGTTGATGGCATTCGAATGCGGTCGAGCCCGTGCCTACTACCTGCGCGCGCGCAGTGCCCTGGTGCCTGAAGACTGTGCTGCGATGGCGCCCGCCGAAGCCATGCGCATGATCTATGAGCGGCTTCTCGGGCGTATCGAGGCGAGGCACTTCGATGTCTTCGGCCAACGGGTCTCTCTTCCGCTGTACGAAAAGGTCACGTTGGCTCTCGCGGCGTGGGGCCGATCTCTCTTGGCGGTGCGCGCTTGAGCCATGTTGTCATCGTGGGCGGCGGGCTGGCTGGACTTGCCGCCGGCGTGGATCTGGCCGGGCGTGGCATTGCCGTCACCATCCTCGAAACACGCCCGCACCTAGGCGGCCGCGCCTACTCCTTTGTCGATGCTGCCAGCGGCGAGACTGTCGATAACGGCCAGCATGCGATGATGGGTTGTTACCACCACGCGCTCGCGTTCTTCGAACGCATCGGGATGTCAGCCAAGCTGCGGCGCCAGAGCCACCTGCGCGTTGCCATGATCGACAAACGTCGTGGGGCTGGAATGATTGCCGGCTCTGCTTTGCCTAGCCCTTTGCACATGCTCTCGGGAATTTTCGGATATCGGCTCTTGGAGCGAGGGGAGCAGTGGCACGCATTGCTTGGCGGAGCGCGTCTGATGGCCATGCGGCGTCGCCGCGATCCACGGCTGCAGCAGTGGACCGTCGAGCGACTGCTCGTACATCTGGGCCAGTCTCTCAACTGCCGGCAGAGCTTTTGGTACCCGGTCGCCGTTGCCACGTTGAATGAACTTCCCGAGCGCGCCTGTGCTGCACCTTTTGCCGAGGTTATGGCGCGTGCCTTCTTTGGCTCCCGTCGCGATTCACAATTCGTTCTACCGCAAGTTGGGCTCAGCGATCTCTATACCCCGGCCGCTAGCTCCTTCATCGAGAGCCGCGGCGGGCGCGTGGAGACCAAAGCTGCCGTAACCGGTCTGTCTTTTCGGGATGGTCGCTGCTGTGGCGTCGAGCTGCGCGACGGACGCCGCATCACGGCGGATGCCTGCATTATCGCCGTGCCGCCGCGTGCCGCCCACGTCATTCATCCATCCTTGAATGGCTGGGGAGAGCTGGGCACGGCGCCGATCGTGTCGGTGCACTTATGGCTCGACCGTCCGGTGCTGAGCGAGGACTTCACCGGCCTCATCGGCACTTCCACGCAGTGGCTGTTCAATCGCACGTCTCTCACCGCGGCGGAACTGACGCTGGGAGCGATGGGGCAGTGTGTCAGCGCCGTGATCAGTGCTGCGCACGATGTGGTGGAGAAGGCTCCTGGTGAGATTGTCGACAGCGTAGTTGCGGACCTGCGCGCCTGTGTTCCGAATGCCCGGGCGGCGCAGTTGCTACGTGCCGTGGCCATCAAGGAGAAGCACGCCACCATCTCGCTCACTCCCGACGCGGAGCGACGTCGCCCCGGTGCGCGCACGGCAATTCCCAACGTCTTCCTGGCCGGGGATTGGATTCAGACGGGTCTGCCCGCCACCATCGAGAGTGCTGTGCTCAGCGGCAACAACGCGGCAGCGCTCGTTGCTCCACAGATGCAGCCCCATTAGGCTAGAGCCAATGCAGGTCGTATAGGCTTGGAACAACGATGAATAGCAAGCAATTTCCTTTCCCCGCATTTTCAGCGCTTTGCACGCCAAATCGTTCCTCCACCAGACGCGGGCCGAGGGCGGCCCGTCTCCAACTCAGATTCATCAATGTTTACAAGCAATGGAGACGCCCCTTCGACGCCGC
>CAZGSN010000506.1:0-6368 GCA_964528465.1 uncultured Binatia bacterium (SeqCode) | reverse complement strand
TCTGTTTTCTCTGTTGCCTCCTGTTGATTCTTCGGTTCTTCTTGCTCTCTTCCCTCGTTTGCGCTTCTGCGTTGGCTTCTTTGGCGGATTTGAAGGCATCGCCAATTTGCGTGCACCGACCAGAAACGAACGGGTTGTTACTAAGGAGGGACGAGGCAATTTGGGGTGTGAAAACCGTGGGCAAACGGAAGGCCATGTCCGTGTGATCTGTGCAATCCGTGGTAATTCCGAGAAAGTGTCTGCGCTGATCGCCTCCGGTGTCCAGCCGGCCGATTTGTGGGTAAGGCTAAGGGCGGAGCCTGGGAACGAGATGTACGAGGTGCACGGTGGCGGATCCAGATCGGGCGCTAACGCCGGATCTCGATGCGGCGGCGGCAGTATACGCCGAGGCAAGTGCATGCTACTTGCACGCGAGCGAACAAAAGGAGGTTCGTAGCATGCTTTCAAAGAAGTTCTTCTGTTGTCTTGTTGCCCTTGTGGCGGTCGCCGGTTGCGCGTCGACGAAGGTGACCGATCGCAAAATCTTGGTCCACGGCAAGCTTCCCCGTCCCGACCATATCCTGGTGTACGATTTTGCGGCGACGCCGGCGGATATGCCGGCTGAGTCGGCGCTGGCGGGTCACTATTCCGATCATGCGACCAAGCAGACGGAAGAGCAGATCGCGACCGGCCGTCGCGTCGGCGGAGAGCTTGCCGCGGCGGTCGTAGAAAAGATCAAGGAAATGGGTTTGCCGGCGCAACGTGCCACGGTATCTACCCCGCAGCATATCAATGACATCGTGATGCGTGGGTACCTTCTTTCCGTAGACGAAGGCAGCACGGCAAAGCGTGTGGCCATTGGCTTTGGGGCTGGAGCCTCCGAGTTGAGCGTGGCAATGGAAGGCTTCCAGGTAACCGAGCGCGGCTTGCGCTTGCTCGGCTCCGGAACCGTCGATGCAGGTGGCAGCAAGACTCCAGGGGCCGTGGTGCCGGCGGCCGTGGCTATCGCAACAGCCAACCCAATCGGCCTCGTCGTCATGGGCGGTGTAAAGATTTACGGGGAAGCTAGCGGCAAAAGCAGGATCGAAGGCCGCGCCGACGCCGTAGCACAGGAAGTCGCCAAGGCGCTCAAGGCAAGGTTCCAAGAGCAAGGCTGGATTGCAAAGTGACCCCCAGACTTCGCCGCTAGGAAACCTCTGCAAAACTCCGGGCAAGTCGCCTCCCCTCCGGGGTCGGGGTCGCTATCGGAATCGGTATCGATCTCATTTCACGCGGTCTCTCCCACCTTTGTCGCGGCCGATTCCGATTCCGACCCCGATCAGATTGCAGGGCTACTTGCGCAGAGATTCCCTGGGAAGTTCGAGATAAGCAAGGCGCTCCGGTTCGTGCGGGGCTGAAGACAGCAAAGTAGCCGCCGCGGTAACGCCGTGGAGTGAGAAGAAATCGCGCGATCTACGGGATCTGCCTTCCGCCCGACTCCACGCGCTTACGCGCGCGGCTACGTCGCCTTGGCTGTTCGCAATCGCCAGATAAGCAGCGCTTGGATCGGCCTTTAATCGATTTAGGTTTTACTCATATTGAACGGGGGGCGATGAGGGCTATCGTCGGCCGCGCTCAATGGCTCAGGTCTTTCATCGCAGCACGAATACTCTGTCCCGCCTCAGCATCTTCGGGGCGCTGTTCGCCGTGGGTGCTGCCGCCTGGGGGCTGACGTTGATCAATCGATCCTCGTACGCGACGCGCGCCGGGGTGGCGCGTGAGCAGCCGGTACCGTTCAGCCACAAGCATCATGCCGGCGAGCTCGGGATCGATTGCCGGTACTGCCATACGACGGTGGAGAAGGCAGCGGTGGCTGGGGTGCCGCCGACCAAGACCTGCATGAACTGTCACTCCCAGATCTGGGTCGACAGCCCGACGTTGGAGCCGGTGCGTGCCAGCTTTCGCAACGATACCTCAATCGAGTGGATTCGCGTGCACGACCTACCGGACTTCGTTTACTTCGACCACAGCATCCACGTAAGTAAGGGCATCGGCTGCTCGTCGTGCCATGGCCGCGTCGATCGTATGAACCTGACCTGGCAAGAGTCGTCACTGCAGATGGAGTGGTGCCTCGACTGCCATCGTCAACCCGAACGTTACATCCGACCGCGAGAGCAGGTGTTCAACATGGAATGGCAAGCCCCGGCCGACCAGTTGTCGTTGGGCCGAGATCTGGTGAAGAAGTACGGTGTGCGCACCAAACAGATGACGGACTGTTCTGTATGTCATCGATGAAGGAAAAGGACGTGCCCGTGAGCCAGTACGCCAATGAGGCGGTGGCCTCGCATTCCAGCACAGCGGAAACCGCCACGCCGGCACAACGCGAGACGCGCAGGCCGAACCAGTGGCGCAGCCTCGACGAGCTCGCCGATACGCCGGAGTTCCGCTCCTACCTCGATGCGGAGTTCCCACGTGAAGCGGCGTTGCTCGACGACATCGGCCGCCGCCAGTTCCTCAAGCTCATGGGCGCCTCGCTGGCCCTGGGTGGTGTGAGCGGGTGTACACGCCAGCCGGTCGAGACGGTGGTGCCCTACGTGCGCGCGCCCGAGGAGATCATCCCGGGGAAGCCGCTCTACTACGCGACGGCGACCCTGCTCGGTGGCTTTGCGCGCGGTGTGCTCGTCGAAAGCCATATGGGTCGCCCCACCAAGATCGAGGGCAACCCGGAGCACCCGGCCAGCGGCGGTGCCAGCGATTCGTACATGCAGGCCTGGGTTCTAGGCTTCTACGACCCGGATCGCTCGCAGGTCGTACGCCATATCGGCGAGATTCGACCGTGGAACGCCTTCGTCGACGCCATGCGTTTGGCCCTCGACGGTCAGCGCGAGCGTCAGGGCGCGGGCCTGCGGATTCTCACCGAGACGGTGACCTCACCGACACTTGCGCACCAGTTACGTTCTCTGCTGCACGAGCTGCCGCAGGCGCGCTGGCATCAGTATGAGCCTCTCAACCGCGACAACCCGCGCGCCGGATCGATACTGGCATTTGGCGAGGTCGTCGACACCCAATACCATCTCGACAAAGCCGCGGTGATTCTCTCCCTCGACGCTGACTTTCTGGCCGAAGGCCCGGCGGCGCTGGCGCAGGCACGCGATTTCGGCCGCCGCCGTCGTGCCGATCATGCGGACGGCATGAGTCGTTTGTACGTCGTCGAGTCTTCGCCGACGATTACCGGTGCCAAGGCCGACCATCGGCTGCCGCTGCGTTCCGGCGATGTCGAGTCGCTTGCCCGGGCGCTTCTGGCTGCGGTCGAAGCGCGCCAAGCCGAGGTCCCGTCGTCGCTGCCGCAAGCGAAGTGGTTGCAAGCCCTGGCACGCGATCTGCGCGCCCACCGGGGAAGCAGTCTCGTCGTGGTCGGCGACAGTCAACCGCCGCAAGTGCACGCTCTAGCGCATGCGATCAACGCCGCGCTCGGCAATGTCGGCAAAACCATTACCTACTGCGAGTCGATCGTCGCCGAGCCGGTCGCGCAGATGCAATCGCTGCGCGATCTGGCGGCCGACATCACGGCCGGCCGCGTCGATGTGCTGCTGATTCTCGGCGGCAACCCCGTCTACAATGCGCCGGCCGATCTGGGCTTCGCCGATCTCCTCCGCAAGGTGCCGCTGCGCGCGCACTTGAGTGCCTTCGATGACGAAACCTCCGAGCTCTGCCAGTGGCACGTCGCCGAGGCGCACCCGCTCGAAGCGTGGAGCGACGCGCGCGCCTTCGACGGCACGACGACGATTCTGCAGCCGCTCATCCTGCCGCTGTACGAGGGCAAGACGGCGCACGAGGTGTTGGCTGTGTTCTCCGATCGGCCCTTGCAGTCGAGTCACGACATTGTCCGTGAGTACTGGAAGAGCCGCGGTCGAGGTTCGGGGGCTGGGGATTGGCGCGACGATGCCGAGTTCGAACACTTCTGGCGCAAAGCGTTGCACGACGGCCTGGTGCCCGGAACGGCGGCGCCGGTGAAGCAAGTGAGCCTGCGTGCGTGGAGCACGCCGCCGCGCGACGGCGACGCGCCCGACTCCAATACCCTTGAGATCGTCTTCCAGCGCGATGCCGCGACATACGACGGGCGCTTCGCCAACAATGGTTGGCTGCAGGAGCTACCACGGCCGCTCACCAAACTGACCTGGGACAACGCGGCGTTGGTCAGCCCGGCCACGGCGAAGAGGCTCGGTTTGCAGAACGGCGACGTTACCGAGTTGCGTTTCCAGGAGCGCCGCGTCGGAGCGCCGGTGTGGATCGTTCCGGGACAAGCCGACGGCTCGGTTGCGGTGCAGCTCGGGTATGGTCGTCGCCGTGCCGGACGCGTCGGCGACCAATGCGGCTTCGACGCCTACGCTCTGCGCACGACGACGGCCTCGTCGTTCGGCCCGGGGCTGACGATCCGCAAGACCGGGGCGCAGCATCTTCTGGCATCGACGCAGGACCATCAGAGCATGGAAGGGCGTGAGCTGGTGCGTGTGGCCGATCTTGCCGAGTATCGGGCACAGCCCAATTTCGCGCAGCTCGTCGAGCCCGAACCGCCGCGCGCGATGACCATGTATAAGGAGCACGTGTACGACGGTTACGCGTGGGGCATGTCGATCGACCTCAATGCCTGCATTGGCTGCGGCGCTTGCTCGATTGCGTGTCAGGCGGAGAACAACATCCCGGTGGTCGGCAAGGATCAGGTGTCACGCGGGCGCGAGATGCACTGGATCCGTATCGATCGTTACTTCGAGGGCGATCCCGAGGATCCGCGGATCTACCACCAGCCGGTGCCGTGCATGCACTGTGAGAATGCGCCGTGCGAGGTGGTTTGTCCGGTCAACGCGACGGTGCACAGCAGCGAAGGCCTCAACGAGATGGTCTACAACCGCTGCGTCGGCACCAAGTACTGCTCCAATAACTGCCCCCACAAGGTGCGGCACTTCAACTTCTACCTCTACACGAATCAGACGTTGGAGCCGCTCAAGATGCAGGCGAACCCCGACGTCACGGTGCGCAGCCGCGGCGTCATGGAGAAATGCACCTACTGTGTGCAACGCATCAACGCGGCGCGGATCGACGCCAAGAAAGACGAACGCGCCATCCTCGATGGCGAGGTCGTCACCGCATGCCAGCAGGCTTGTCCGACCCAGGCGATCGCCTTCGGCGATATCAACGATCCGCAGAGCCAGGTAGCGAAAGCCAAAGCCGATGCGCGCAACTACCACCTCCTGGCCGAGCTCAATACGCGACCGCGGACGTCGTACTTGGCGGCGGTGCGTAATCCGAACGAGCACGTCGCAAGGAAGAAGGCTGAGGGCGTGTAGTCATGGCGATGGACGTAACCAACACCCCCAGCGTTTCCGAACGCGGGCCCATCATCGGCCCCGGGCACACGCTGCAAACGGTCACCGACAAGATCAGCGCGGTGGTCCTCACCACCAAGACGCCGCGCGGCTGGTTCATCGGTTTCGGCATTGCCTTCTCCCTGACCATGCTGCTGATCTACTCGATTGCCTACCTGGTCTTCACCGGCATCGGCATCTGGGGCGTCAATGTCCCGGTGGGTTGGGGCTTCGACATCATCAACTTCGTCTGGTGGATCGGCATCGGCCACGCCGGCACCTTGATCTCGGCGATTCTGCTGCTCCTGCGCCAGGAGTGGCGTACCTCGATCAACCGCTTTGCCGAGGCGATGACTCTCTTCGCCGTGTCGTGCGCGGCGCTTTACCCGGTGCTGCACCTCGGCCGACCGTGGTTGTTCTACTGGCTCTTCCCGTATCCGAATACGATGGCGATCTGGCCGAACTTCCGCAGCCCGCTGATGTGGGACGTCTTCGCCGTGTCCACGTACGCGACCGTGTCGCTGATGTTCTGGTTCGTTGGCTTGATTCCTGACCTGGCGACTCTCCGTGACCGCTCGCAGAACCGCGTCGGGCGCTTCATCTACGGCATGCTGGCGATGGGGTGGCGCGGCTCGGCGCTGCATTGGCAGCGCTACGAGACCGCGTACCTTCTGCTCGCGGGGCTGTCGACGCCGCTGGTGATCTCGGTGCACACGATCGTCAGCTTCGACTTCGCTGTCGGCGTGATCCCGGGCTGGCATGCCACCATCTTCCCGCCGTACTTCGTCGCCGGCGCCATCTACGCGGGCTTTGCCATGGTGCTGACCATTGCGATTCCGTTGCGCTGGGCCTACGGCCTCGAAGACTTCATCACCATGCGCCACCTCGACTACATGGGGCGGGTGATGTTGGCCACCGGTCTCATCGTTGCCTACGGCTACATGATGGAGACGTTCATGGCCTGGTACGGCGGCAATCCGTACGAGAGCTTCATGGTGTGGAACCGCTTCAACGGCCCCTACCAGAATCTCTACTTTGCACTTCTGT
>CAZGSN010000505.1:0-12713 GCA_964528465.1 uncultured Binatia bacterium (SeqCode) | reverse complement strand
CCGTTTCTTGCGTTCGAAGCTCAATCTCACTCGACTGCGGAAGCCTTCCAGGCGGAAACACCCTCGCCCGCATTTTGCGGCTTTGCACGCCAAATCGCTTGGGCGGACAATCCGGCTCATGCGCCGCGGGGGCGCGCCTGTCCTGAGCGGCGTCGAAGGGGCGTCTCCATTGCTTGTAAACATTGATGAATCTGAGTTGGAGACGGGCCGCCCTCGGCCCGCGTCTGGTGTAGGAACGATTTGGCGTGCAAAGCCCCTTCGATACTGGGCGGGTGACGAGGAGAGTCCCGGCCGCTTGCGCGCGTGCACGTTCGTCCCGCGTTGCTCGTATTCTGATACTACTCTACCGGCCGCCCGTGCCCGGCCGCCCACAACCCTTCTATCTCTTGCAACACCGTTGGGTTGGAACCGAACGTGCGGAGGAGTCTTACGATACGGCTCCAGTCGTTCTCCGAAACCGTAATGGCGTCGCGGTAATAGAGATTCATTCTGGAAAGAACTGCGATGTTGTCGTCATCTGAGAGAAGGTCGTGCCGAGCCGCCTGCGCGATAGCCAGGCCGGCATACGCGGAGAAATCGTCGCCATGTCCGATTGCAGCCCCAAAGTGCCTCTCCGCTGCCGCCATGCGATCACGGGGCCACGGGTGGTGCACCGCAGTGGCTAAGAGCCAGGTTCCAGATTTCACGTGTGCCCGACGTAAATCTGCACTCGTGATGTCGAAGAGTTCCCCGATCCCTACCTGTGCTCGCTCCGCAACCCCGTCGACCCCATCTGTGACACCATCCATCCACTGTAAGCGGCGGGCTGTGGCGGCCGCGAGCAGGGTATAGCCCGCGAGGTTGGGATGCTGGCCGTCGACGAAGAGATCGTTGCCGAGAATGCGATGAGCAGACTCGGCCTCAAACAAGCCTACCGCATCGATGAGTAGTGCGTTTTCGGAAAGGGCGATTTCGCGAATCGCTGCGTTCTGCGCAGTCGTGGCGCGACCGAAGGTCTCGCGGGTATCCAGATCCACCGCCTTCCAAAAGCTCTCGCGAGCCGCCTCGTGGTTCCCAAGAGCGTTCTCGCAGTGTGCGGCACGGTATTCCAACAGTGCCTCCCCAATGGTCCCATCACGAACCATCCCGCGATAGTGCTCGAGGGCTAACGCGACCTGCCCGCTACGTTCCAGGGCATCCCCCCTTTGCAGGGCGGAAAGCAACTCGACGCTCGAGCGCACACCGGGCTCGATGCCGGAAAGGTTCGAGGGAAGCGTGTAGAGGATGGGCTGCAGCCCGGCAGCACGTGCGCGCGCAATCGTTCGTCGCAAGAAAAATTTGTACCTGGGGAGGCTGCGGGTAAAAGGCAGCGTGCCGTTGGCTTGGAGCGCCTCGAATCCATCGCGCAAGATCCACGAGGTTTCGAGGAATGGGCTCTTTTCAATTGTGGCGACCCATCCGTCGTCTTCGCGATCGGCCAGGGCTCCTTCGTTGTGGCCCACATAGATCAGTGCCACCCCTGGGAGGGATGGGCTCCTGAAGGCTACAGCTCGTTCGAACTCAAGCAGTAGCGGATAGATCGACCAGCCACTCCGGGCGAGATTGTGAACCACGATTGGGCGCCCTGTGGTTTTTCCGCCAAGCATGGCGGCCACAAGGTCGGGCAAAGAGAAGTTCTCTTCGAACGGAACCCCGGCCATGGTCGATTCGCCCATCCCGTAGAGAGCGAAGGATTGAGCGCCTTCCGAGTAAGACAGCGTGGCACGGATCCAGAAATAGCCGCGGTACCCAAGCTCAGCGACCAGGCAGAACGCCAAGCACGAAAGCACCAAGATGCCACGTAAGTCGTGCACGGAACGCAGACGCCCACTCTCTGTGGTAATCCAGCCGCCGCTTGCTCCCATGACGGTTATGGCATGCCCATTACTCAGGAGTTGCCGGCAAGGCGATCGTCGGGGGCGATGCGGAGATTGGGTCGGTTGGTCACCGAAAGCTCGATCGAATCTCCAAACTTACGAACAGCGGCGCTGGTTATCGAAGAGCACAATCCTGGGGCCACCGTGTGCAGATACGCTTAGCGGGTCGAGGGGCCGACCGTGGGTGTGGCATGAAGCTCCCCGGCAACGGTCTCACTCCACTGTTCCACCGCGTGCTCGCCGGTAGGACCCGTGGAGCGTGGTGCGGCCTTGATTTCGGCATGGAACGGTTTGATCTCGGCGTCGCCGTAGTGCTCGATGTAGGATCGGCGCGGGCCCAGGCAGTGGGCATCGAAGCTACACTCCTTGCACTTTTCCGGCTTGAAGAACTGGTCGCCGGCATCCTCGCTTTTGTAAACCTTGTCGAGAACGTTGGCGTAGTAGCGGAGATTGCCGTCGAGCATGCACGGGGGGTATCCGCCCTGGCCGATCATGCCTCCAAACCCAACGCCGGTGTCGAGACAATAGTCGAGGGCATTGGCAACAAAGGGTTTGATCTCGGTGAAGGTTGGCGTCACCCACTGGAAAACCAGGTCGCTGATCTCCTGGGCAATCGCAAAACAAATGCTCAGATGCCCGCCACTGGCTGGGAACTCTTGGCGCAAGTAGCGAACGGTCTCCGGGAGTTCCTGGTAGTTGGCCTTGGTGATGACGTGGGCGATCTGTGTGACGACACCGAGCTGGCGAAAATTGTGCATCGCCTGCACGGTCTTTGCGAAGGCATTGGGAAGCCGGGTGATCTTGTCGGAATGCTCGGGGTCGATGCTGTGTAGCGAGACCGTGACCTTGTTGAGCCCGGCTTCCACGAGTTCCCGCGTGTAGGCCAAGTCAGCACACTTCACGCCGTTGGACTGCATCTCGATCACATCGAAGCTGCCGAGTGCCTTGGCGAAACGAATCAGCTCTGCCAGCTCGGGATGCAATGTCGGCTCGCCGCCGGACAGCACCAGATGGCGCGTTCCGCTACGCGCCATGGCTTGCGTTTCTTCCTTGAGCTGGGCCAGATCGAAGTCGGGCACCGTGCGATCCACAAAGCAAAACGAGCACGACATGTTGCAATGGCCGTTGATGCGCAGCAGACCGCGTGGGTTGACCGGCGAATCGTTCTGGAAGGGTGAGACGTTGCGATACTCGAACTGCTCGAGCCGGTTGATGCGCCGTAGCTTCCAGTCCATCGATACGTCCAACGGCACGGGTTTGAATTCGGCACTGCCGAACTGCTCGACATAGGCTTGCTCGACGCCGTTGCAGGTTCCATTCAAGGAGCAATCCGTGCAGGCGGCGACGCGCACGAAGGCTTCATTGTCGCGGACGTGCGCGGTGTGCTGGAAGTATTGAAAACGGTCGTAATAGACGGTGGCAAAACGATCGAGTGCGCCGTCTGCCGCGCAGGGGAGTACGCCCCGCTTGCTCGTGAAGCCATACTCGATGTTGCGCCCTTGGCATTTGCGAAAAAGACGTGCCGCAACTTGTGCCTGTGTGGAGTAGGGAAGGAGAAGGTTGCGTTGCTCTGTGGTCACTCGTGTCAGCTCGGGCAGCGACAGCAAGAATCCGTGCAACTTACCGCCCGGCAAGGCAATCACCCAATCAAGTAAGGGTTCGAGGTCGTCGACATTGCTACGCAGAAGCGGCAGGACCAGATACACAGACGGCCCACCGCCAGAGGCCGCGGCCATGGCTCGCTGCAGGCCCTCGAGGGAGAGCCGCAGACTAGCTGGGTCCAGCATGACACTGTCATGAACCGCTTCCCGCAGGCCCCCCATCACCACAACGAGTTCGCGGATGCCGAGACGCGCGAGCACGGTAACCATGCCGCGGCGCGCCAGCGGCGGAGCATCGGTCTCTAGGGCAAGACGTTTGAAGCCACGCTGCTGACAGGCTTCGACCACGGCAGCGAATTGCGGGTGCGCGGTAGGTGATTCCCCTGCCAGTACCAATCGCTGGCAGCGTTGGACATCAATGCTACGTACTTGCGCCAGGAGCTGCTGCACGGGGACCGGAGCCGCGGATCGCCATCCAGGATTGGCGAAACGATACTCCAAGGAGCCTTCGAACAGATTGAGCCGCGCCTCGTTCACGCGGGCAACCTACAACCGCAGTAGGACCACGGTCAATCCTGCATGTGTTCGTGTTCGGTGCGCCCGTGTGCCGGTTCGCCGGTGCGGGTGCGGCGCTTCCGAGGACAGGAGCAAGCGCAGGCAACCGTGTGGGCTTCCTCAAGGCCTTCGCTGCAGCTAGCCCATGCAGTCGTTGGGTGATACGGTTCGACCCCATGACCGAAGAGCAAGACGACAAGCGGCCGCTGTGGCTGGCTCCCGCAAGCGGCGGCTCAGGGCGGTCCTTGCGCTTGCCTCGGGCAGACGATCCGTTGCCGCGCATCGATGATCGTCTGGCGCCGCCTGAGACTCGCGTCGAGTATCTGCACGGCGGCGAACTCTACGCCGCGCCCGCCGATCCACCGCATGCCACGGAACATTGCGAGCTGTCGTACGTGCTGCGCGCGCACATCGCCGATGGCTACCGGGGTGCGGTCGACATGTTGACGCGCACCGGTCCCGGCACCGATATCGCACCCGATGCCAGCGTGTTCGCAAGCGCGCCGGACCCTGCGACGGGCGGCCGCCAACTGGAAGAGATCGCCTTCGAGGTGACGAGCATGCAGGCCCTGAGCGTGCCCACCGAGAAGGCGCGCGAGCTGATCCAACGCGGCGTGCGGCGGGTCTTCTGCATCCTTGTGAAGCAACACCGCGTGCTGGAATGGTCGCGCCGGACCGATGGGTGGGCAACCCTGCCCAAGAACGCCACCATCGAAGACCGTTGTCTGGTGCGCCCGCTTCCCGTGATCGCGCTTCTAGACGCCTCGGCCGCCGACAGTGCGACCGCGGCGGCACTTCTCGACAAGCAAGTTCCCGCGATTAAGCGCGCCCTCCAAGAGAGTAGAGCCAAGGGCCGCACCGCCGGAAAGAGAGAAGGCAAGAAGGAGGGCAAGAAAGAAGGTCAGAAGGAAGGTAGGAAAGAAGGTAAGAAAGAGGGTCGGAGCGCAGGGCGTAGCGAGGCGCTCGCCGCCAGTGTGATCACCGTCCTGGAAGCCCGAGGCCTTCGAGTCTCAGCCGCCGTTCGCCGACGGATCACGAGCACGACCGATGTCGCCACCCTGGATCGCTGGCTGCGGCAGGCGGTCATCGTGGTGAGCGCGGACGAAATCTTCGCGTGACCTACCTGCGCATTCCCTGCCGCCTTGGGAGACGCCATCACGAACTCGAAGTCGCGCGCCGGGATCTAACAAGCCCCGCACTTCTGAGGCAACCTCGCAAGCGTATGCAGTCGGTTGGAATGCAGATCAGGTGAGTCGCGGGATTTCACCTCACGCTACGGCGTTACCGCTGCGGTGCTTTGCTGACCTGAAACGTAGCCGCACACTACGAAACCTCTGCACAAGTAGCCTTACAACCAGATCGGGGTCGGAATCGGCATCGGGATCGGCATCGGGATCGGTATCGGCCGCGACACCTTGGGAGACGCCGCGTGGAATTGGATCGATACCGATTCCGATAGCGACCCCGACCCCGCAGGGAATGTGACCCACACGGACTTGTGCAGTGGTTTCCCCTAGGGTCCTCAAGGCGCTGTCTTGCGATCCGGCCACGACTAGAGATCCTCTCTGTTCATCCCCCGACTAGGCACTTGGCAACGTCTAGCTCGCGCTGGGCGCTGACGGCGCGGTATTTCTCGAAGAACGATTCGTCGATCATGCGCAGCGACGGCTTGGTGCTGTGATCGCGGTAGCGGGTGCGGTGCCCGGGGCCGCCGTTGTAGATCGCGTAGGTGGAACGGGCCAGGTTGTCGATGCCGCCGGGTTGCTGGTCTTCTTTCTTGGCGATGGCGTAGTCGCGAATGTAGTGCAGCAAGATCTCGGATCCGGCCCTCGCATTATACGCGATGTCCCAGCGTAACCCTTGGATGTCGTATACTCCGCGCCACACCCTCTCGAATACCTGCATCATGCCGGCCGCCCCGACCGACGATTTCAAGTACGTCACTTGCCCCTTGCTACGCACGAACTGCCGCCAGCAGCTCTCTTTCCATGCCGTGGTAAGAACCAACCGGCGGTACACGTCGTGATACTTCTCGGGCAGCTCTTTGTCCTGAAGAGTCTTCGCCGCGGTCTCCCGCAACACGCCCCGAACGGCCTGTAGATACACATCGAGGTTGTCGCGCTCGACAACCCAGCGCTCCAACGCAGCTCCTGCGGCCTGCGGTTGCGGTGCAGCGAAGGCAACGGACGCTCGCCAGAGCGGCAGCCATGAACTAGATGGAGAAGGCGATTCTTCGCCCGCTGGTGGCGTTGGTGAATCTGCGGGCAGGTCCATCTCCTCCAGGGTCGCACCTTCCGGTTCGCTGGCGGGCATGGCGGAAAGATCCGGCGCATCGAGAGGTGCCCCAAAACCGAACAGTTGGCGTAGCTCCGTGTCGATTCCGATATCGTAGGCAAGTGGGTCCTCGAAGGTGGCGGGTGCCAGCATGCGTGCCATGCGCCGCAAGCCGTCCGCGGAAATGTCGAGGCCGATGTCTGGCCCAGCTTGATCGAGAGCGAGCAATGCATCCCCGGCGGCAATGAAGCTCAAGTAGCGTAGCCCCGCGGCACCTGGCAGCGACGCCGAACCGGAGCGCGCGATGGGTGCCAAGCGTTGCCAGGTCTTGAGAAAGAGGTCGCGGGTTGGGTCCTTCTGTCCCGGCTGCGGCGCGAGCGCGGCAAGGATATCGAAGCGCGCCTCCAGCAATACGTCGCGCAACGCCAGTTGCAGGTCCTTGGCGGGAATGTCGCGCCCAAAGATCTTGACTACAAAGGTAAGGAAGCCATCCCAGCGCTGCCACGCGCTTTGCCACAGTTCGATCTCTTGTGCCGTCAGTGTCGGTTCGGCCACGGAAGGCGGCGCGGCAGAAGGGACCACCGAGAACTCGAGAGCGACGCCGACTCCCTCCGTTTGCACCACGGCGCTCTGCAAGCGCAGCGAAGCCAGCATCTCTTCTATGCGCTGGTCTTCACCGCTCACCAGGAGCAACGGTAGCAATGCGCGCAGGTCTTGCATGGCGGTGTGCAGATCGAAACGCACAGCCTCGAAGCGCGGGTGGACGTGCTCCTTTACCAGGTCCCAAATCTTACCGGTGAAGAGGCCCTTGCGGCGTTGGCGGTCGAGCAGGTTGGATTCAACGACGCGGAACTCGAGGGCTTGACTATTGCCGGATAGCACCGGCGCTTCCCAAATCTCGAGGAAGCCTTTCCACTGTACCGGTGCCAGACAAGCTTCTCCGATCGGTGTGCCGACTTGGGCTTCCCCCTGAGTAACGATGCGCAGGCGACCGTCGACGCTGTCGACATGCGGGTCCCACAAAGTGAGGAAGCCGCAGCCGCTCTCATCCTCCCACAACTTCGCCTGCGCCCCCTGCGCCGTGAAGATGCGATCGACCAGGGTCTGACGAATCAACTCATGGTCGAAACGGATCGGCACGGTGATTTGCTTGGCGAAGGCGTTCGTTGCCAGTGTGCCCGTCACCAGGCAGACGATTGCCGTTACTCGCCAAGGGGAGGAATGCCGCGAAACCATGGCATCAGATCTACGGAATCCCTTCGCCGATTGCCAGGTGCAGCCGCCCGACTGTCTCTATGATGCAGGGCTAGGGGCTGGTGGCTCGTGGCTTGGGTTTCACCAGTTCCTAGCCTCCAGCCCCAAGCTCCAGGCAGGGTCTTGAAACAACCTCTCTCCCGTGCGCGGCTACGTGGCGCAGGCAAGCAAGGTAGCCGCGGCGGTGACGCCGTGGCATGAGGCGGAACCCCGCGGCTTACGTGATCGACATTCCACTCGACTCCACGCGCTCCCGCGCGCGGCTACGGCTCACGTGCTTCCTCTGCCGGCGAAACGGCGTCGGATCCCTGCCTACGAGACTACGGTCGGTTCAGCCCCCGGCGGCTGCCCACTTGTGCTCCGGGCGCGCCATGATCTCGTCGATGACGGCATGCACGGCGGCTGCCTGCTCTGTCTTGCCCGCCTCCGCGGCATGTTTGGCGATCGCGCGCGCTTCGGGAATGAAGTGCACATAGAAGCGATCGGCGACTTCAAACATGCCGTGCCAGTGCGTGTAGTCGGGTGCCATCATCGAGGCGCCGTGACGAGCGCGTCGCCCTTCGTGGTGCCAGAGATAGTACCAAGTCCACTCGATCTCCTCGTCGAACTGGGCCTTGGTGAGCAACCCTTGGGCAGCCAGAGCCCCCATGATGGCCTGCCCGGGCTTGGCGAATTTCTCGTTGTAGAGGATGACCAGCTCATCGTACTGCTTGTAGAAGCTGTTGACGTAGTCGCTGGTGTGGCAAGTGGAGCATACCTCCTTCATGCGCGTGCGCTTCTGCTCCCAGGTGTCGGTGATCATGGCGCTGCGTTTCGCCGGATCTGCTTCGGTGACTACCTTGTGGTCCGCATCGGTATCCATCACTTGGCTTACCGGCGGGCGGTTGGTCCACGAGATACGTTCACCAGGATCATGGGTAATGCGTCCGCCATTGCGGACATTGCCGGACATGTGACACGTCACGCACGTCGGCGCCTGCGAGTAGTCCTTCCCCAACACCCATGATTCGCCGTCTAGGTTCATGTGCTCATGCAGATCCCGGTAGGCGACGCCATGCTTCGATTCCTCGTAAATCTCCTTCTGCGGATGATCCGGGCCAAGGTGACACTTGCCGCAATTCTCGGGTTGGCGGGCGCGGCGTGGCGAGAAGTCGTGACGGCTGTGGCACGCCGAGCAGGAGCCTAGCGATCCGTCGAGGTTGATGCGGCCGATCCCCGTGTTCGGCCAGGTGGCCGGATGCAAGAGGGGACGACCTTTGTCGTCCCGCCGTACCTTTTGCAGGGCAGCCGTGTTGGTGGGCTTGCCGTCGGTGCCGGGCTTCAGGTCGTCGACGGTGATCATGGCGCCGTCCGTGGTCTGAATACCAACTTTGGCCCCGTGGCATTGGCGGCAGCCGGAATTGACGCTTGCCATCCCGTTCACCATTTCCACATCGCGCCCGAGGGTTGGCGAGTGCGGGTGGAACGGGGTGCGCGAGCCCTCCGCAACCTCTGCCAGGAAGTTGTCGAGGGAGGCGAGGATGTTGCCCCCCTTGGCGTGATGGCTCTTTGCAAACTCCTCGGCGACTTGCGGATGGCAGCGTGCACAATCACGTGGCGTGACCACGGCTGCGATCAGTGCACCCTCGTGATTCCAGGCGTCGGGTTCGCCAGCCTGCGCTTGATGGCAATCGACGCAGGCAACCCCCTTCTTGGCATGCGTGCTGCCCTTCCAGTGGTCGATGATGCCCTTGTTCTGCTCGCCGTGGCACTCGACGCAACGCTGCGATGCCGCCGGCACGATGATGTGCGGCGGTACCAGCCCCGCTTCTTCCTGCTTACGAGCCACTTCCATGCGCTGCACGAACAGCAGCGAGACAAGAAAGCCCACGCCGAGGACGGCAATGATGATACGCTTGCTTTCGAGCGTCATGCTGAATCCTTCCGTTAGTGCGCCACCACCGCTTCCCAAACGGTGAGTGCGATGATGCTGATGGCGCCGACGATGCCCACCCAAACACTGGCTTCTTGAAAGCGGGTGTAGCGGCGCAGGGTGGCGTCGATGAATGGCCAGGTCAGAAAGATAAACAGAATGAAGCCCATGCTGAGCACGGCAGCCGTGCCTGAGAACAACTTCAACCAGCGAAAGGCGACATAGAAGAACCACTCCGGCTTGATGACTTCCGGTGTGGTGAGAGGGTCTGCTTTGGGGCCGAGTTCCGCCGGAAGGATGGTGGCTAGGGCAGAGAGGAGGATCATCAGCACGAGGCCGATGATGAGTTCCGTGTAGGCGTGGTCGGGGAAGAACTTGAAATGTCCCGGCTCACCGGCAGGCTCGTCGCGAAACCGGAACTCGGTCACTCCCTGAATGCGCACGATCGCAATGTGCACCGCCACCAGGAGAACGATTATGGTCGGCAACACAGCCGCGTGAATGATGTAGAAGCGTGGCAACGTACGTGGGTTGTACTGGTTACCGGCGAGAAGCATTTGCTTGCCCAGCCAGCCAACCCCCGGGATGCTATCGGCAATGTTTGCTCCAACCGTGGCTCCCCAATAGGAGAGTTGCTCGTACACCAGGCTGTACCCGGTGAAGCCGGTGAGCAGCGTCGCTACCAGAAGTCCCATGCCAACCAGCCAATTGATCTCCCGCGGTTTGCGGTAGGCGCCGGTGAAGAACACGCGCATCTGGTGGAGGATCACCGCCGCAATCATCAGGGTGGCAGCCCATTTGTGGATACTCCTGATGTACCAACCGTAGGCGGCTTCGTGGGTGATGTAGCGGACCGATTCGTATGCCGTTGCCGGAGAGGGCTGGTAGTACACAGCCAGTAGGATGCCGGTTACGATCTGAACGACGAAGAGGTAGGCGGGAGTTCCCCCCAAGGCAAACCACCACCGCCGTAGATGGTTCGGTACTGGTTCGTTGGTCAGCTCGCGCAACTCGGCACCGGAGATCGGCAGCCGTTCTTGTATCCAGGCGGCGAATCGTGACACGTCAGACCTTACGCGTTGCCGCGGGCCGCCCCGCGGCGGGCCGCCCCGCGGCGAGCCGCTCGACGGGAACCTCGATATAAAGCAGGCCCTGCTCGATTCGCAGCGGGTAGCGCGGCAGGGATTGGCCAGCATCGAAAGGCGGACCGCCGGTGGCCTTGCCCGAGGGATCAAAAGTGCCGTTGTGACACGGACAGAAGAAGCGGCTGTTCTGTGCTTCCCAGTGTACTTGGCAGCCAAGGTGAGGGCAGGTGCTGGACAGAGCGACGAAGTCTTCGACAGAGCCGGTGTCACTGCGGCGCGCGACGGCAGCCTTGGCACCTACCGGGGTGACAAACTCCCGCGATTCCCCCACCTTCATGCCCGCAACGTCGCTAACGAAGACCCAAGCAGTCTCCGTCGGATGGGCAGGATAGAGATACCGTCCGGCAATGCCGGCGAACGTGCCGTAACCCGCCGCAAGCCCTCCCGCCATTGCCAGCGATGTGGCCCGCGAAAGAAACCCCCTTCTTCCGATGTCGTCGTTGTCGCCCATACCCACTCCAGCGCCGGCGGTTATCACGATAGGACAACATCGACAACAACCCGCGACCTTCCCCAGATCTGCAGCTAGTGCTGGATCTTGGGGTCTCCGGTGCGCTGCCCCTCGGCACCCGTGCACCGCCGGCGCACCGGCGAACCGCAATCACGTCTCGGCGCTTCCCAGAGAGCGTACGGCGGCAACTGCCCGCTTCCAACCTTGGTAGAGAGCTTCGCGGTTCTCGGGCTTCATCTTGGGGCGGAAGACTCGGTCGGTCTGGCGAACCCGCTCGAGTTCGGCAGCCGATTTCCACAGGCCAACACCTAGCCCGGCGAGCAAGGCTGCGCCGAGTGCGGTGGTCTCGACCACCTTGGGACGATCTACGGCGGTGTCGAGGATGTCAGCTTGGAACTGCATGAGGAAGTTGTTGGCGGTGGCGCCGCCATCGACACGTAGGCCACTGAGGGCGCGGCCCGATTCGGCAACCATGGTGTCGACTACATCGCGGGTCTGATAGGCCAGTGCTTCCAATGTGGCGCGGGCAACGTGTTGGCGGGTGACGCCACGGGTAAGCCCTACCAGCGCACCGCGTGCCGAACTGTCCCAGTAGGGTGCCCCGAGACCTACAAAGGCCGGCACTAGATACACGCCAAGGGTAGAGTCGACTTGCCGTGCCAAGGCTTCGCTGTCACTGGCCTTAGGGAATAGACACAAGCCATCGCGCAGCCATTGCACCGCCGCTCCGGCAATGAAGATGGAACCTTCGACCGCATACGCCGGCTTGCCATCCGCGGCGCATGCGAGCGTCGTAAGCAAGCCACGCTTGGAAGCCGCCGCCTTGTCGCCGGTGAACATCAGCAGGAAGCAGCCTGTTCCGTAGGTGTTCTTCACCATGCCCGGACGAAAGCATCCCTGGCCAAAGAGAGCCGCCTGTTGATCGCCGGCAATACCTGCGATCGGCACCGCGGCGCCGAATACCTTCTTGTCGGTGATGGCAGCAACCCCTGCCGAGGGAACCACTTGCGGCAGTACCTCTCTGGGAACGTTCAGCAACGTAAGTAGCTCGTCGTCCCATTGCTTCGTGTGGATATTGAAGAGCATCGTGCGCGAGGCGTTGGTGAAGTCGGTTGCATGTGCTTGTCCGCCGGTAAGCTTCCATATCAGCCACGTGTCGATGGTGCCGAGCGCCAAATGCGCCGCTTTGCCGCGTGCGCCCTTGCTGTGATCCAGCAGCCACTTGGCCTTGGTTCCGGAGAAGTAGGCGTCGACGACCAGGCCTGTCTTGGCGCGGATCATCGCTTCGGCTCCTTGCGCCCGCAGCTCCTCACAAAACGCGGCGGTGCGCCGGTCTTGCCACACAATGGCTCGGTGCAACGGCTTGCCGGTGCGACGATCCCACAAGACCGTGGTTTCGCGTTGGTTGGTGATTCCGATCGCCGTAATCTGCTTGGCCGTAAGCTTGGCGTTGCGCAACGCCGACTGGATGACCTTACGCGTCACGCTCCAGATCTCTTCGGCATCATGCTCCACCCAGCCCGGCTTTGGGTAATACTGCTTGAACTCAGAGTACCCGCGTCCGCGCACCTTTCCTGCTCCATCGAAGATCAACACCGTCGAGCCGGTGGTGCCTTGGTCGATCGC
>CAZGSN010000504.1:0-12310 GCA_964528465.1 uncultured Binatia bacterium (SeqCode) | reverse complement strand
TCTTTCACGACGATCAGCACGGAACCGCCTTTGTGGTTCTGGCGGCGCTGCTCAACGCGCTCTCGGTGACCGGCAAAGACCTGAGCAAGTGCCGCGTAGTCTTTTCAGGAAGCGGGGCCTCGGCCATCGCCTGCGCGCGCTTGATTCGGAGCTGCGGAAGCGGAGGACAGTTGCCAATGGTGGGCGACATCATCCTTTGCGATTCGAAAGGCATCGTGCACAAAGGGCGCAACGACCTCAATTCGCACAAGCAAGGGCTGGCAGCGGTCACTAATCGGGACGGAATCACCGGCGGCCTCGCCGATGCTTTGCGCGGTGCCGATGTGTTCATCGGCCTGTCGCAGCCCGACATCGTTAGCCAAGAGATGATCCGTTCCATGAACCAACATCCGATTGTCTTTGCGATGGCCAATCCCATCCCAGAGATCATGCCCGATTTGGCGCGTGAGGCCGGTGCCGTGGTCGTCGGTACCGGGCGTAGCGACTTCCCGAATCAGATCAACAACGTTCTTGCCTTCCCCGGCGTGTTCCGCGGGGCACTCGATGCGACGGCCACCGTGATCAACCTGGAAATGAAAGTGGCCGCAGCCCAAGCACTGGCTGCCGCCGTTATCGAACCGACTCCAGAGCGGGTCATTCCCGATCCGCTGGACAAGAGCATTGGACGCAGAGTGGGAGAGGCCGTTGCCAAGGTCGCCGTTGCCACCGGGGTCGTGCGCAGGAAGTAGTCGAACCATTTCGGAGCCTGTCGCAAAACCTGACTTCAGACATCCTGATCTCCAGGATTCCGAGGTGATCCGCCGATGACGCAGATGGACGCAGATCCACTCCCCCACTTGCAGGAACGTTCTGAAATCGGTGTCATCTGCGAAACAAACGTCCCGATTCTTCTCGGCGCACCCAAATTCCCAAGCGGAACTCGCGCCGGACGTAACAAGAGGTTACCGCGGACAAAAGAGCAATCTCGCCGATCCGTTCCATGCCCTGGAGACTCAACAGGAGGACACAGAGAGAACAGAGGGATTGTTCTTCGCTCTGTTTCCTCTGTTTTCTCCTGTTCAATCCTTGTCCTTGGTTCCGGCTGGCGGCCCGGCTGGGTCATCTGTGGATGAAGTCCGGCTCAGTCCGAGAACAATGATTGGATCTTGGGGCTCGGGGCTTGCGCTGGATTCGATTCGCCAAGACGCCCGCCCCCAGGCTCGAACCTCGCCCGGGGTGTCGAGGCGCTACCCTGCCCTCGCCATTCTCCTCATTGCCCTCGCAACACTTCCCGTCTCCGCCCAGATGACTAGCCGGCCGGTTCGCCACGGCAGCATGCCTATGGGTGCAGGTAGCGGCCCCGTCTCGGGTTTGAGCACCAACGTTAGCCGCGGCAGTCGTTCGGTCGGCGGCGACGGCAGCATGCGCGGCAGCAGCTCCGGGCGCTTGAGTGGCAGTTCCGTACGCGGCGCATCCACTGGCAGCATGCACAGTGGACCACTCTCAGACTTAAGCGTTGGCTCCGTAGCCACCAAGCTGCCCCCTGCCGCCGCACCTGCTCCACCGCCCGACTACTTTCCACCTCCGAGAGAAGACTACGCAGAGGAGGCGGAAGAGACGGAAGAGGAATACGTCGACGATGCCGGGCCAGTCTACGATTTGCAGCCCTTGTCGGATCGGCTGCGCGCCATCGAGCCCCTGCCGCGGGATGAACTAGCCAACGCCGAATCAGAAACGGAATCCCCTGAGCCGCAGACGGAGTCCGGCGAGCCCGAAAATGAGGAGGCGATTGATGCGAGCGAACCCGACAGCGGTATCCAGGAATTCGGGGAGGAGCAGCAACAAGAAGAGGAGCCCAGCGACGAGGCCGCGGTCGAAGGCGAAGCGCAAGGAGTAACCGACGATGCACGAACCGAAGCCAGCTCCGAACCCGACACTGTCCCCGACGGCGATGAGCCCGACACTGCGGCAGACGCTCTGTGACCGGTGAACAGGCACACCACGGCACCTCCGAGGAGGCGGCGTCTTGGGCAGATGCGAACGGGATCTGGCCCTAAGGAAGCTCTGCACAAGCTCTCAGTCACTCTATCAAGGACGGTCGCAAACCACGCTCCCAACCCTGGTCATCCCGGCGAAATCCGGGATCCAGTGCTGGAACGGCCGGCGGATGCTGGCTTTCCGCCACTGGCCCCCGGCTTTCGCCCTAATCCTTACCCACAAATCGGCCCGCTGGACACCGGAGGCGATCGCCGCCAAAGAAGCCAACGCAGACAAGCAAGCGAGGGAAGAGAGCAAGAAGAACGGAAGAATCAACAGGAGGCAACGGAGAAAACTGAGAAAATCTTTTCAGTGTTTTGCAATTCTTCCTCTGTTCCCTCCGTGGCCTCCTGTTCAATTTCTTATTTTGGTTCCAGTCAACGGCCGGGATGCGGCATCCGTGAAATCCGTGGTCAAATGGGCCAATTCGCGCCTGGCTTTCTCATCCGGTCCCGGTGTCCAGCACTAGGACTTGTGGGTAAGGCTAAGGGCTTTCGCCGGGGTGACGTCGTTCCGGTTGAGTTTTTCGACAGTCTCGAAAGCCGGCATCCAATGCTGGAACACCAGCATTGTAGCTCCATCCTGCACCTGGGCCCTGGCTTTCGTACGACGTGGTCAGCGTCGACGCCCTGGCTCGTAGGATCTCGTGCTTCCATGGGTTGACACATCCGTGCTAGGTGCGTGCCTATGCCTCGTGTCACCTCCGCGGTTGCCCTAGCGAAGCCTATGACCGTCGACGAATGGGGGGCTTTGGACGAAGACGTCGAGGGCGAGCTGATCGACGGCTTTCTGGAGGAGGAGGAGATGGCGACCTTTCTCCATGAGATCGTAGTCATGTGGTTGGCGCGCACTCTCGGCGCGTGGGTGCGGCGCCGTCGCGGATACATTGCCGGCTCGGAAGCGAAGATCGCGATCGGCCCGCGACGGGGTCGGAAGCCAGACTTGTCGGTCTACTTGCGCAACGCTCTACCCTCATTGACTGACTCTGTAATTCGACTCCGCCCCCATCTTGTGATCGAGATCGTTTCACCGCGACCGCGTGACGCGCGCCGTGATCGTGTCGAGAAGATCGCCGACTACGCCACCGCGGGCGTGAAGTACTACTGGATCTTGGATCCACAAGTGCGAACGCTCGAAGTCTTCGAGCTGGAGAGCGCGCGCCGCTATCGCCTGGCGCTTGCCTGCAGCAGCGGGACGCCCCGTATCCCCGGCTGCCCGGGTTTGGTTCTCGATCTCGACGATCTTTGGAGCGAGGTCGACGAGGCCGACCAACCGACCAAGCGCAAACGACGTTGATACCTGACGCGCCTTCTCACCGTGTCGGCAAGACTCCGCGCAGAAAGGCGCCGGTGTAGGATGCGGGCGACTCGGATACTTGCCGCGGCGTGCCCGCAGCGATGACCCGTCCACCGCGGTCGCCACCCTCGGGGCCGATATCAATGATGTGGTCGGCGGTCTTAATCACGTCGAGATTGTGCTCGATGATGACGATCGTGTTGCCGGCATCGGCGAGGCGCGCGAGGACGCCGAGCAGCCGTTTGATGTCTTCGAAGTGCAATCCGGTCGTGGGCTCGTCGAGAATGTAGAGGGTCTTGCCGGTGGCCCGCCGGCTCAGCTCCTTGGCGAGCTTCACGCGTTGCGCTTCCCCTCCCGACAGTGTCGTCGCCGATTGCCCGAGGTGGATGTAATCCAAGCCCACGTCGTGCAGGGTTTGCAGCTTGTGGCGGATCGGCGGAATGCTGCTCAAGAACTCCAAGGCCTCGCCGACCGGCATGCCCAGCACCTCGGCGATGCTCTTCCCCTTGTAGAGCACTTCGAGAGTTTCGCGGTTGTAGCGCTGCCCGTGGCAGACCTCGCAGGTGACAAACACGTCGGGCAGAAAGTGCATCTCGATTTTGATCATGCCGTCGCCGGCACAGGCCTCGCAGCGCCCACCCTTGACGTTGAAGGAGAAACGTCCTGGCCCGTAGCCGCGCACGCGCGCTTCCGGGAGCTGCGCGAACAGGTCGCGGATGTCGGCAAACACGCCAGTGTAGGTGGCAGGATTCGAGCGCGGTGTACGGCCGATCGGGGCCTGGTCGATGTCGATCACCTTGTCGAGAAGCTGCCAGCCTTTGAGCGCGTCGTGCTCGCCCGGTCGTTCCTTTGACCCGTGGATGCGCTGGGCAAGAGCACGATAGAGGGTATCGATCACCAGCGAACTCTTGCCGGAGCCCGAGACGCCGGTAACACAGGTGATCTTGCCGAGCGGAATATCGACATCGACCTTCTGCAGGTTGTTCTGGCGTGCCCCCTTGATGGACAACTGCCAGCCGTTGCCCGGACGTTGCGTCGCCGGCACCGGTATCTCTTCTATCCCTGAAAGGTACTTGCCGGTCAGCGAGGCCGGGTTGGCCATGATCTCCTGCGGCGTACCTTGGGCAATGATGTGTCCCCCGTGGACGCCGGCGCCGGGCCCCATGTCGATGACATGATCCGCCGTGAGAATGGCGTCGCGATCATGCTCGACAACCAGCACGGTGTTGCCGAGATCGCGCAGACGCTTCAGCGTCGACAGCAGGCGATCATTGTCGCGTTGGTGCAATCCAATCGAAGGCTCGTCGAGGATGTACAGCACGCCCATGAGACTGGAGCCGATCTGCGTCGCCAGACGAATGCGTTGCGCCTCACCGCCCGAAAGGCTCGCGGCGCTGCGGTTGAGAGCTAGGTAGTCGAGGCCAACGTGGGTGAGAAACCCAAGCCTCTCGATAATCTCTTTGAGGATGCGTCGCGCGATGGCTTGCTGCTGCGGGCTCAGCGTCAGGCTCTCGAAAAAGGCCAGGGCCGCTTTCACCGACATTGCCGCCACATCGTTGATCGACAGCTCGGCAATGCGGATGGCCAAGGCTTCGCGCTTGAGGCGGGTGCCGTTGCACCCCTGGCACGGGCGCGAGTCCATGAAACGCTCCAAGTCCTCGCGTACCCAATCCGAGTCGGTTTCCTTCAGACGCCGCTCGAGTTGCGGGATCACACCTTCCCAGTGGCGTTTGAACTCGTAGCGGCGGTTGCCCTTCTCGTGCACAAAGGTGATCTCGTCCTCGACCCCGTGCAGCAGTGCCTTCTTCACTTTCTCGGGAAGCTTCTTGAACGGAGTGTCGAGGTCGAAGCCGAAGTGGCGGGCCAGAGCGGAGCTGATGTCTTGGTAGAAATGGCCGCCGGTCTTCTTCGCCCACGGCGCGATGGCGCCCTTGGCCAGGGACAACGACGCGTCGGGGACGACCAGCTCCGGGTCGAAGTACATGGAAGTGCCCAAGCCGCTGCACGTGGTGCAGGCGCCGTGCGGGCTGTTGAACGAAAACATGCGCGGCGTGAGTTCTGGGTACGAGATGCCACACACCACGCAAGCAAACTTCTGGCTGAAGAGAATTTCTTCCTTCACGTCGGTGGTGCTGTCACCAAGCACCTCGGCCTTGGCCACGTCGCCGCCGTGCTTGAAGGCGACCTCCAGGGAATCCGCCAAACGCTTCTCGATGCCGGGGCGAACCACCAAGCGGTCGACGACAATCTCAATGGTGTGCTTGATGTTCTTCGCCAGCGCGATGTCTTCTGCCAGGTCACGCAGAATGCCGTCGATGCGAGCACGCACAAAGCCCGCCTTGCGTAGATCGAGCAGTTCCTTGCGGAACTCTCCTTTTCGCCCTCGTGCCAGCGGTGCCAAGACTTGCATCTTGCTGTTGGCCGGCAAGGCCATGAGCTGATCGACGATCTGCTGAATGGTCTGCGCCGTGATCTCGCGCCCGCAGTTGTAGCAATACGGTTTTCCAATGCGCGCAAACAGCAAGCGCAGGTAGTCGTAGATCTCGGTGACCGTGCCTACGGTCGAGCGTGGATTGCGGCTGGTGGTCTTCTGCTCAATCGAAATTGCCGGCGACAACCCCTCGATCGAATCGACATCGGGCTTGTCCATCTGCTCGAGAAACTGCCGCGCGTACGCCGACAACGACTCGACGTAACGGCGCTGACCTTCCGCGTAGATCGTGTCAAAGGCCAACGACGACTTGCCGGAACCGGACAAACCGGTGATGACAACCAAGCGGTCGCGCGGGATGGTGACGCTGATGTTCTTGAGATTGTGTTCGCGCGCGCCGCTGACGACGATGTGCTGTGCCATGCAGGTAGGGGGCGACCGTGCCCGCCTGGTGCTGGCAAGTCAAGGCAAGTAGCCCCGATCTAACCACCGGCTAATTGCTTCGAGCCCGTCGGATTCGCCCGAGTCCTACATAAACCCGGAAAAATCAGTTGGAACCACGGATGGACACGGATAGACGCGGACTGCTTACGAAACGGATCAAGACCAAGAAGCACAAGGCTGTGGACGGGCTTAGCCCAAGCGTTTCTCCTTTTGCCCTCGTGGCTGCTGCCTGTATCCGCGTTCATCGGCGTCCATCCGCGGTTCAATTGTTGTTTTCGGGATAAAGCCTAAGGAACAAGGACTTCACACAAACTATCGGCTGGCGCGAACTTTCGCGACGAGATCCGGTATCCGCGCGATGGCGAAAGGGAGTGCTTACGAATCCTGAACCGCTACGGGCTTGTCGCCACGGCGTACTAGAGAGAATCTAAGCGGCCGTGTTTCAGCACCAAGGTGCGGTCGGTGAGGTGGGATAGCTCTTCGTTGTGGGTGACGATGACCAGGGTGATTCCTTGCTTGCGGTTGAGTTCCATCAGCAGGGCGTGCACTTCCGCACCGGTGGCGGGATCGAGGTTGCCGGTTGGCTCGTCAGCCAGGATGACGCGCGGTGATTGGGCCACGGCACGGGCTACAGCAACACGCTGTTGCTCGCCGCCGGAGAGTTCCCCTGGTTTGTGGGTCAAGCGGTGACCAAGACCCACCCGCTCTAACACTGCGGCGGCGCGGGACTCAGCTGTGGCCGCACTCACGCCTTGGATCAAGGCCGGCATCATGACGTTCTCGAGGGCGCTGAAGTCCGGCAGTAGGTGGTGGAACTGAAAGATGAACCCTACCTCGCGATTGCGAAACGCCGCCTGCTCACGCTCGCTCAGGGCAAACACGTCGATACCGTCGAAGCGAACACTACCCGACGTCGGCCGATCGAGAGTTCCCAGCACGTGCAACAGAGTGCTCTTACCGACACCCGATTTGCCGATCACGGCGACGCTCTCCCCGGCGGCGACGCTCAGGCTCAAGTTGTTCAAGACCTCTACATTGCGGCCATCGGAGTACGATCGGCACAAGCCTACCGCTTCAATCAATGTGTCACTCATAACGAATCACATCCACGGGCGAGAGACGGGAGGCTTGCCATGCTGGATAGAGCGTGGCCACCATGCAAATGGCAACAGCAGCAGCAGTCACCAGGAGAAAATATTCGGGATACATTTTTACCGGCAGGGTACTCACGTAGAAAACATCTTTGGGAAGCTCGATCAGCTCGTAGCGTTGCAGGAGCCAGCACGCGAGCAAGCCAATCGCGTCCCCAGCAACGGTTCCGGCCAGGCCTACCACCAACCCCTTCGAAACAAAGATGCGGCGGATGCTCGCCCGTGTGGCGCCCATGGATTTGAGGATCGCAATGTCCTTGCGCTTCTCCATCACCACCATGATCAAGGTGGCAACGATGTTGAAAGCGGCAACCAGCACGATGAGCAGGAGGACGATGAAGTACACTGTCTTTTCGAGGCGTAACGCCGAGAACAAGCTGTGATTCACATCCATCCAATCGCGCACACGATAGAGGCTACCTAGTTGTTCCTGCAGTTCCTCGGCTACAGAATCGGCTCGGTTGAGATCGGCGGTACGCATCTCAACGCCGCTGACATCATTCCCGAGGTCGAAAAAGCGCTGTGCTTGCGGCAAGTCGATGAGAACTAGAGCAGCATCGTACTCCGCCATCCCCGATTCGAAAACGCCGACTACTACGAAACGCTTGACCCGCGGCACCATCCCGACCGCTGTGGGCTGAGATACCGGCGAGACGACACTGATCGGGTCGCCGATCCGCACCCCCAACTCGCGCCCGACATCTTTGCCGATGATCATGCCTCCAAGTTCGACGCTACGCCCGGTGGCTTCGTCGGTGACACGGTGCCTGGTCAGCAGGTCCTGCATTTTCCCGTACTTCAGACGCGACCCCACATCGAGAATGTTACCGGCTCCTGCGGCAACGCCGCGAACGGTGGCACCGATGACGTTTTCCTGAGACGCCAGCATGGCTTGCCCGCTCACGTACGGCGCCGCGGCGAGCACACCGTCCAGCTTCTTCACTTGCTCGATCAGTGCCAATGGGTTGGCCACTGCTCCCTCTGCGGCGTGCACCAAGACGTGTGGGCTTAGGCCAAGGATGCGATCCCGCAGGTCCTCCTCGAAGCCTGTCATGACCGCCAGCACGATGTTCAACGTCATCACGCCGATCATCACTCCCAGAGTAGAGATGATCGTAATCAAGGAGACGAACTTCTCCTGACGCTTAGCGCGCAGGTAACGCAGGCCGATGAAATACTCGAAACGCATAGGTGCTAGCGGCGCCTTGCCAGGGCGTGAGGCGCTGTGTGCCGATGCTCACTCATATCGGATCACATCCACAGGGCTGAGTCGGGCGGCTTGGCGTGCGGGGTACAGGGTGGCGAGAAGACAAAGCAGCAGCGAGGCAACGGTCACGGCCAAGAAGTACTCCGGGTGCATCTTCACCTTGAGGGTGTCGATGCCGTAGACATCGCGCGGCAGCTCGATGAAGCGATAGCTCTGCAGCAGCAGACACACGCCCACTGCCGCGAGGTTGCCGATCAATGTGCCGAGCGTGCCGATGACGATGCCCTTGTAGACGAAGATCCTGCCGACTCCGCGGCGTGTCGCGCCCATCGATTTGAGTACGGCAATGTCCTTGCGCTTCTCCATCACCACCATGATGAGCATGGAGACGATGTTGAATGCCGCGACCAGAACCACCAGGAGCAAGACTATGAAGTACACCGTCTTGCCCACGCTCATGGCGGCAAACAGGTTGTGGTTGAGATCCATCCAATCGCGGACTCGGTAAGGTACCCCAAGGCGCTCGCGAATCTGCAGAGCTGTCTCCTTTGCCGCGAAGGGGTCCTGCAGCCGCGCCTCGACACCGGTAACCGCCTCGCCGAGCCCAAACAGGCGCTGTGCTTGGGTGAGGTCCATGTAGATAAGCTGAGCGTCGTACTCCGCCATGCCCGAGTCGAAGCTGCCCACAACCACGGCCTCTTCCATGCGTGGCACCATGGCCATGGCTCCGCGCTCGCTGGTAGGGGAGACGACCTTGAGGTGATCGCCCACCCCGACCCCAAGTTGCCGTGCCACCTCTCGCCCAAGAATGACAGCGGGAATCTCTCCGGGGGCCCGTCGTAGATCCGCAACTGCACCCTCCTTGAGAAGACGCTGCAGGTGGATCACCTCTTCCGCCTCGGGCCCGACACCGCGCACAACGACACCGACGATCTTTTGCTGCACCGACAGCATGACCTGGCCGTACACGAACGACGCCGCCGCTACGACCTCGGGCATCGCCCGTACGCGCTGCGTCAACGCGGCAGGCTCGTCGATGATACCGGTGACAGTATGAACGACGATTTGAGGGTTGAAGCCGAGGATGCGGTCGCGCAGGTCCTCTTCGAATCCACTGAAGACGGACAGCACCACGTTCAGAGTCATCACTCCGATGATCAAGCCAACCGTCGAGATCAGCGTGATCAAGGAGAGAAACACTTCCTTACGCTTGGCGCGCAGGTAGCGCAGGCCAATGAACAACTCGTAGCGCATGCAAGGCATGGCTTATGGCGAAAGCTGCCCGGCGTGTCGAGGATGGCCGCGACACGCCGAGTCGATCCCCACTCAGATTAGGTTCGCGTACGAACCTAAGCCGGTGGCGGATTCGTTGACCGCCGACATCCCGAAGGCATTATCACCGCCATGCCGACCGTGATGCGCATCGGCCCGTACCGATTTCACTTCTACAGCCGGGAGAACCGCGAGCCAGCGCACGTTCACGTCAGCCGCGATGACTACGAAGCGAAGTTCTGGTTGCAGCCGGTGGCGCTTGCGGCCAACTACGGATTTCGCCCCGCCGAGTTGCGCGACATCCGCCGTCTTGTGGACGAATATTGCGAATCGCTCGTCCGCGCGTATATTGGCTTTCATGGAGAGCGATGAAGCTTCGAAGGCAAGCACGGCTTTACGCTGTTGGGTCGACGGCCGCCGCGTATGGCTGGAGCTGGCCGACCAGCGCCTAGTAAGCTTCCCTGCCGCAAAGTACCCGCTACTCGCGAAAGCACCGCAGGAACTGCTGGAAAAGGTTCGCGTGCGCCTGCAGGGGCGAGCCCTGCGCTGGGAAGAGCTTGACGAGGACATCTGGGTGGACGATGCCGTGTACGGGCGCTTCCCGCGTACAAAATCTGCCGCTGCCTAGCCTCAACGTCGCTCAGTTAACTACTGTAGTTCCCATCTCGAAACTCCCAAACTCTTGATCCATGGTCCACCCTGTTGAGCTTCGCCACAGCAGCGACCGCGAGCCGTTGCTCAAGTGATCCGTCGGACGTAGATTGGCCGCGAGCGAGTCTATCAATGCGCAAACACGTGCCTTCACAGCTCATACACCTGCGATTCGACAAGAGGTCGCTTGCTGAGTTCTGCAGGCGCTGGAAGATCCGACGCCTTGATGCATTCGGCTCCATCCTGCGCGAAGACTTCCGCCCGGACAGCGACGTGGACTTGTTGGCGACATTCGCCCAGGATGCGCGGTGGACGCTGTTCGACCGCGTCCGCATGAGTGACGAGTTGGCGGCAATTCTTGGCCGCCCCGTTGATCTGGTGAATCGTCGCGCGGTCGAACGCAGCCGCAACTGGATTCGCCGCACGCGAATTCTGGAAACCGCTGAGCCCTGGTATGTCACGTGACGAAGCCACACTGCTCGACATTCTGAACGCCGCGCGCGCTGCGCAGCGCTTCGTTACCGGCATGACCCAAGAGCAGGTTTTGGGTGATGAGAAAACCCAGTCGGCAGTGTTGCACCAACTCCTTGTCCTTGGGGAGGCTGCCAAGAGGGTTTCGCCGGCGTTCCGCAACTTGCACCCGAATATCCCCTGGCGACTAATGACCGGTATGCGTGACAACCTGATCCACGAATACGACGAGGTTGAGTTGAGCGATATCTGGGACACGATTGCACACGATTTGCCGCCACTGATTGCCGCCGCCGAGTTGCTCGTGCCAACCCGAGCTTTCCCGTGGTAGGTGCACGACCTTCCCGCCCTTATTATTCTCCCGCACAGCCGAGGGCGATGTTGTTCATGCACAGCGTGCCGCAGTCGGGAAAGACCCCAGGCACTCCTCCATCGCAGTCGATGTTTGGGCATGCGCTCAAGTCGCGTCTTCCCGCGATGATGTTGATGGTGGTCGTGACCTCATTGCCGGTTACTTCACCATCGTGATTGCAGTCACACAGACATTCAGGGGTAGGTGGTGGGGCACAGCCATTTGCCAGAACGAGGAGGCAGGATTCCGCCGAGTTCGAGTCGACCCCCGCAGCACATTCGGTGGCGTCGGCCTTAGCGCTGGTAATGCGCCAAGCAAGCGTCACCTCATTGCCGACAACCTCGTTGTCGCCATTACAATCACAAGGGCACGGCTGCATTGCCTGTGCACGCGGCGAGGCAGATGCGGACAGCACGGGAGAAACGGCAAGAGCCGCTGCCAACACGGCGCTGCAAACGCCCATTCCCGATGTGTTCATTTATCGAGTCCTCCACAAAGATGAATGTGGGTGCTGGTTTTCCACGTCCCGTCCCCAAACTCAACTGCGAATCGCGTGGATGGTCTGCGTTCTCCGTCGGGCGCCGGCAATCCCGCACTGCCATGCTATGAGCAAGGGAATGGCGGAGGGTTGGTTGTATCCATCCACGTGCCACGAAGAGTCTTCCTCGAGGGCTCATGGCTTGCGGACTTTTCCGCTCGACAGGGTTTGCGTACTTGAAATCGGTAACCTAGCGGGGGCGTATTGTGGCAAGCTGCTTGCCGACATGGGCGCGAAGGTGCTGCGCATTGATGACGTGAGCTACGATTTCGGTGCCGAAGCTCTCGGAGAGTTCGGCTACTACCACGGCAACAAGTCGAGACTTCGCCTCGACCTGGCGCACGACTCGGGCCGCCGCAAGTTGCAGACTCTCCTCGCTGAAGCCGACATCTTGATCGATGCCGATGGGCAATACGTCCTCGACCACACGGCGATGCGCGAACAGTATCCGAGGCTCATCGTCGCGGCGATCCGTCCCTTC
>CAZGSN010000503.1:0-4510 GCA_964528465.1 uncultured Binatia bacterium (SeqCode) | reverse complement strand
GCATCGTCACCATCGAGGACTCGGCTGAGCTGCAACTGCAGCAGCCGCACGTCGTGCGCTTAGAGACGCGTCCGCCCAACGTCGAAGGCAAAGGTGAGATCACCCAGCGCGACCTCGTGCGTAACTCGTTGCGTATGCGTCCCGACCGCGTCGTCATCGGCGAGGTGCGCGGTGCTGAGGCGCTCGACATGTTGCAAGCCATGAATACCGGCCACGATGGTTCGATTGCGACCCTGCACGCCAACTCCGCTCGTGATGCCCTGTCGCGCCTCGAAACCATGATCCAAATGGCGGGCTTGAATCTCGGCAATAAGGCAATGCGCCAGCAGATCAGTTCGGCGCTCAACGTGATCGTGCAGACGTCACGTCTCAGCGACGGCAGCCGTAAGGTGATCGGCGTGACCGAGGTTACGGGTATGGAAGGGGAGACCATCACACTGCAAGATCTCTTCATTTTCGATCGTGAGGGTTACGACGAAGAGGGCAGGATTAAAGGTCGCTTCCGGTGGACCGGTATCCGCCCGCGCTTCGCGGACCAGCTCAAGGCCTCGGGCCATGAGTTCGACATGACGGTGTTCGACCACCTCGGGGAGTGAACGGAGGAGTCCCATGCTGGCGATTCTCGCAATGCTGCTGTTCGCGTCGATTACCCTGGCTGGGTTGGCGTTTGCGCAGCGTGGATGGAACCAGGAAGAGCAGCGGGCCACCATCGAGCGCCGTCTGGAAACGGTCGGCGCCCCAAAGGCTCCTACGATCTCTGTCTTCAAGGATCAGCGCCTTTCGGCCATCGGCTTTCTCAATCGCTTTCTAGGCTCGCTCGCCTCGGGCGGACGCTTGGTGAAGATGATCCGGCAGGCCGGCTTGAGCAAGCGAGTGGGCGAGGTTGTGCTCTACATCCCCTTGCTAGCCTGCCTGGCCTTTCTCACCGTGGAGGTATTCGGTTACGGGCACGTTTTGGCTGTGGCGGCGAGCCTCGTCGGAGCCATGACGCCGTTGTTTGTGGTCAATCGTATGCGCCACAAGCGTAGTGAGCATTTTAGCGAGCAATTACCCGATGCCCTGGATCTGATCGGCTCCGCGCTCCGAGCCGGCCATGCCCTAGCCGGCGGCTTCACCATTGTTGCCGAGGAGTTCCCAGATCCCATAGCCCAAGAGTTTCGCGACGTGACCGATGAGCTGCGCGTCGGCCTCACCCTGCGCGAAGCCTTGAACAACATGACGGCGCGCATCGAGGACCGTAATCTGCCCATCCTGGTGGTGGCTATTCTGATTGCCCAAGAGACCGGCGGCAACATGGCCGAGGTGCTGTCGAATACCAGTGAGACCATCCGCGAGCGTTTCCGCATGCTACGCGACATGGACGCCATGACGGCTCAAGGGCGCATGTCGGGTGGCGTGTTGACGGCGCTACCGATCATGGTCGGCGGCCTCATGTACTTCGTGAACGGCAAGTACTTCGATCCGATGATCACGACCACGCCCGGCAATTATATGTTGGCCTACTGCGCGGCGAGCATCATCATGGCCCATTTCATGATCAAGAAGATCGTCAAGATCGACGTGTGAGGCAGCGATGATAATCCTTGTTGTTTCCGCAGGTCTATTCCTTGCCATCACCTTGATGGTTGTTGCAGCCCAGGGCGCGGTGGCTGCGCCGGCCCCAACCAGTGAGCGTTTGAAGCAAATGCTGCCGCAGGCTGCCTCGAAGGTGAAGCCGCGCAAGACAAGCGATCAGTCGGGTCTGGCCAAGCTTCTTGAGATATTTGGCGGCGTTGGTTTCGGACAGGGCGACAAGTCGGTGGCGCAGCGACTCTCGGCAGCGGGAATGCGCAGCCGCAACGCCATGCCTACGTTTCTCGGCGCGCGTACGCTGCTTAGCTTCGGTCCGGCCCTGTTCATCGTGATTCCACGCATCAGCTCCGGAAAGCCCCTGGGGGACACCTTGTGGTGGGCCGTGGGCAGTGTGGCCATTGGGCATGTGCTGCCGAACTACTGGCTAAAATCGCGGGCACAGGCGCGGATTATGCAGATAACGCGCGCGTTGCCCGATGCACTCGACCTGATGGTTGTGTGTTTGGAGGCGGGGCTTGGCTTGAATGCAACGATTTCGCGCGTCGCCGACGAACGTAATTCGATGGATGACCCGCTTGGGCGCGAGTTCAAGCAGGTTGCCTTCGAGGTTCGTAGCGGTCGCCCGCGCGAGGATGCGTTGCGTGCGTTGGGGGCACGCAACGGAGTCGACGATCTCAAGTCGTTGACGGCGATCATGGTACAGAGTGAGCGACTGGGGGCGAGCATGGGCAATACCTTGCGTGTGCACGCCGATCTGGTGCGCACCCGTCGCCGCCAGAGAGCGGAAGAGGCGGCGCGCAAACTGCCCATCAAGGTGTTGTTTCCGCTGGCGACCATGCTGCTGCCCGCGCTGTTCGTGCTAGTGCTGGGTCCGGCGTTCTTGCAGCTCAAGGTGCTGATCAAGCTGATGACGCAGCAGTGAGGAGAGGATGATGTTGGTGACGGCTAACAGGCTTGAAGCGAGGCGTGCGAGCGCGGGGTGGAAGGCGTTTGCGAAGTGTTTGCTGCTGGTGATGCTCAGCGCCTGTATGGCTGCTTGTGGCGGTGCCAACGAAGAAGACGTTGCCCTGATCACTGGCACTCCAGCGACAGATCCAGACCCATCTCCGACCACACCGGCTGGCGCCTTGGGCCGCGTCACTTCGACATCAAGGATCAGCTTCCAGGCGGGCGCGCAAATTGAACTTGAGATGTTCGACGAGCAGGGTCGCTGTCTTCTCAATGTGACCAACGAGGTGCTTGCTTTAGCGGGAGATTTCCGCGGGCGTGCCGTGTCTGCCGGGACACTCGTCGCTTTCTTTGTTGCCAACGGGCGGGGCATCATTGAATCGCAGGCAGAGACGGATGCTACCGGCATGGCGACAGCAACGTTTCGCTCCCTGTGCCCATCCAATGCACGCGATCCCATTGTGACTGTTGCTGCGGTGCGCGGCGCGGAGCCATTTACGGATCTGAACTCGAACGCCCGCCGCGATGCCAATGAGCCCTTTACCGATCTCGATCGAGAAGCGTTTCTCGACGCCAATGGCGACGGCGTCTACCAACCCAGTCTCGGTGAGTATCTGATTTGGGATCCCAACAACAACGGCCGCTACGACGCTGGCGGAAACGGCGTTTACGACAGTGACAATATCATTATCGACGAAGCTTTCGTTCTCCCCGTGAGCAAAGGGCGGACTGCCACGCCAACTGTCGGCACTCCGGGCTCGGAAACCCCCGGAACCCCGACGACACCGGCGAATCCTGGTACGCCAACGCCAACCGCAACGCCCAGCGTCGTGCCTGCGTTCTTGCAGGTGGCGCTATTTTCCAATCAGGCAAGCGACAACAACGACGGTACATTGAGCAGCGTCGTCACGGCGCAGGTAAGCGATAGTAACGGCGTTGCCATAGATAACGTGTCGGTAGAGTTCCGTATCTTGCCGCCGGTGCAGCCGGGTATGTCGGTTACGAGCCCTGTTCTGAGCGGAGCGCGGCTGAGCTGTACTCTCGGCTTTGGTGTCCCAGATCAGCCGGGCAATGCATTGTCGTGCCTGAAGTACGATTCGACGCTGCAGGGGCAGATGATTGCAGTCGAGGCACGTGTGATGGGTGCCAATGGCCCCCTGATCAGTTCGCAATCCATCTTGCTTCCCGACATTCGACCGGTGGTGAACACCCCCGGGCCGACGACGACGGGGACGGTCACCGCAACCCCAAGGCGTGTCGCCAAGACTCTGCGGGTGGCGCAGTACAACAACCTGAGTAGTACCAATACGGATGGCACCTACAGTGCTGCGCTGACGGCTGTCGTCGGCGATAAGGATGGCGTTGCCATTGATAATCTGTTCGTGAATTTCCGCATCCTGCCGCCGATCATCCCGGGTGTGATCGTAACGAGCCCTGGGGTAACCGGCGGTCCGTTGCCGTGCGTGCTCATGTTCCCGCCGCCGATTCCACCGCCGCCCCCGCAACCTGGCGACGCGTTGACCTGCATCAAGTTCGATTCCGCCCTGCAAGGTGAGATTGTGGAAGTCGAGGCGAGCTTGGACACGCCTGACGGCCTGCTTGTGGATACGGTTCGGGTCCATCTGCCTGTCGTGGGCGTGGCCTCACAGGAGGACGCACGGTCTATTCAGATACCGTCGTTTACGGGTCGTGGCAGCGACAACAACGACGGCACGTTCAGCTCTGCCCTTGCTGCGATCGTGGCGGATGCAGATGGCGTCGCCCTCGATGGCTTAAACGTTCAATTCCGAATCTTGGCGCCCGTACCTTCGGGGGTAGTAATGACTAGTCCCACGCTCACTGGAGCGGAGCTGCCGTGTTCGTTGAGCGGCGTGATCATCAACCCTCAACCAGGCGCTGCTTTGACCTGTATCAAGTACGATGGATCGCTCGGCGGTCAGAGCATCACCGTCGAAGCAAAGGTGTCGCGTCTGGCCGGCGACCTAGTTGC
>CAZGSN010000502.1:0-1905 GCA_964528465.1 uncultured Binatia bacterium (SeqCode) | reverse complement strand
ACCGACCTCGACACCCTCAACGTCAACGCCGCCTCCTACCACTTCTCCGAAGACGCCCTGCTTACCACCCAGAACCTCACCCTCAATCTCAATGGCGGCGCCGTCACCAGCGACGCGTCGCAACGCCTCGAGGCGCTCAACATCTCCGACGGACAAATGACGATGTCTCCAAACGGCGGCCACATCCTGCGAACGCGTTCGCTCTCGATCACCTCCACCGGTCGGCTCGACCTGGCCGACAACGATCTCGTCCTCGACTACTCCTCCGTCAGTCCGATCGGCACGTGGACCGGCAGCGCCTACGACGGTCTCACCGGCTTGATCGCGCAAGGTCGCAATGGCGGATCGTGGGACGGGAGCGGCTTCACCAGTTCTCTCGCCGACCCCGGTGGCTACACCACGCTCGCCATCGCCGAGGCCACCCAGGCCCTCGGCATCAACTCCGCCGACACCGCCCTCTTCGGCAACGAAACCGTCGATGGCACCAGCGTCCTGGTCAAGTACACCTACGGCGGCGATGCAAACCTCTCCGGCTCAGTCGATGTGGACGACTACGGCCGGATCGACCTCAATGCCGCTCTCGCCGGCATCCTCAACGGATTCTTCAACGGCGACTTCGACTACTCCAGCTCGCAAGACGTGGACGACTACGGCATCATCGATTTCGTCGTGAACATTCAAGGCGGACCGCTTTGAAGAATGCCACGCGTAATTAACGCAGCATCGCTCCGTATCCGCTGGCAAGCGGTCTGTCACCTATCCAACGTCATTGAACACCTGCAAGGGTGAGGGTAGCCGCCGTCTGCGCCCGCATGTCGTTCCATCAGTGCCGCAGTCGAATAACCTGCTCCAGCGTCGGTCAAAGTGCCTCAAGAGCCATCTGATCGACTGATCTCACAGCAGGACGAGCGTGTCGGCCTTGGACTCGTGGAGCTCGGCAACGATGGCACCGATGTGCTGCTGATCCGCCAGCTTCTTTGGGACTAATGGCATGTTTGGGGGCGCAAGCCCATGTTGCTGAACAGGTGGCGCATAGGCCCACTCTATTGCCCGCTGCTGCCCAGGGTTTGCGCAGCTGTACGGCACAAGGTTGCACAGCCACGCTTTTGCTCGGCGGTATCCGAGAGGCTTGAAAATGAATTCATCTAGCGTGACGCCGGAGGGACCATTCAACTGCGCATTCGCCTTCAGAAGCTTCCCCACCGAATGCGGCACTTCGATCTTCCGGATCATCGCCTCTGCGCCTTCGCCGCGCCAGAAGGTGTACGGCTCACTGGCGACAGCAAGCGCCCTCACCACATCTCTTCCGTCCGGGCCAACCCATCGTGCATGCACGGCGCTCGCGTATACACCCAGCACGAATACCCGATTTGCAGTGCGATCAACCTGCTCAATGCGCATTCGCGGCTGGCCGAACGGAAATCTGTGGGCCATCGATCTCATGAAGGCGCATGACGGAAGTGGATGATCGCTCAATTGCGTTGCCCCGGCAACTGGTTCTCAATATCATGTACGGCATGTTGGTTGGTCGGTGGATTTTCATTGCCCTGTTGGCCGTTGGGACGCTGCTGGTCGGCGCCGCGGGGGGCGCGGGGCGGGTGCTGTGCTTTGGCGCCAACGGTCATATCGCGATCGAAATCGCCTTGGTTCAGGGCGACTGCTGCGATCACACGGACCACGCAAACGTCAGCACTTCAGATGGGGCTTCGACGACAGTGTGCCAGGCGGATTGCACCGACATCATCCTGACCGGCACGGGCGCATTCACGTCGCGTCCTTCCACAACCAAACTCCGAGCGGCGACGACGCCGGACTGGGGCGCGCCGGTTGACAATGCCATCGCTTTGGTCGCATTGCCCGACTGTTCGTCCGCTGACGCATGTCATTCCCCACCTGATCGCTTCG